>NZ_WTVN01000019.1 GCF_012910905.1 Aromatoleum toluvorans | reverse complement strand
GGCCCCGCCAGCGCCGCCGCCGGTGCCGGTCGCACCCCCCGTCCCCTACGAATATCTCGGCAAGCTCGCCGACGGCAGCTCCGTGCGCGTCTTCCTCGTGCGCGGCGAGCGTCCCTACACCGTCACCGAGGGTGATGTGCTGGATGGCAACTACAAAGTGCAACGCATCACGGACACCACGATGACGCTTGTCTATCTTCCTCTCAACATGACCCAAACCTTGCCCGTGGGAAGCAAACCATGAAGACGGATACCGTGTTCGGCCGAGTTGTCCCCCATGTCGCGATCCTGGTGCTGGCCTCGGCGCTCGCCGGCTGTGCCTCCGACGCCCTGCAACGCGATGGCATGCGCCTGATCGACGAGGGGCATTACGAGGAAGGGCTGGCCAAGCTCGATCAGGCCGTGAGCGAACAGCCGCGCAACCCCGCCGTCCATGTGGCGCAGACGACGCAGCGCCAGCGCGTGATCGCCTCGCTGCTGGCCAACGCCGACCGCGCCCGCCGCATGCGCGACTACAACGCTGCCGCGCGCGGCTACGAGCGCGTGCTCGGGATCGAGCCGGCCAACGAACGTGCGACCGAGGCCCTGCGTCAGCTCGACCAGTTGCGCAATGCCGGCGAGATCGTGCGCCAGGCCCAGGCCGCGCTGCGCCGCGGCGACGTCGACGGCGCCGACCGCCAGGTGCGCCAGGTGCTCGCGCTCGACTCGCGCCACGAGGGCGCGCTGGCGCTCAGGCGCGAGATCGAGGACATCCGCTCGCGCACCGTCCAGTCCTATCCGCAACTGCGCACGAAGATGGCCGCGCCGGTGACGCTGGAGTTCCGCGACGGCAACCTCAGGCAGATCTTCGAGGTGCTGTCGCGCACCGCCGGCATCAACTTCCTGTTCGACAAGGACGTCAAGCCCGATCTCCGCGCGACGCTGTTCGTGCGCCAGGTCCCGGTCGAGCAGGCCGTCGAGCTGCTGCTGCTGCAGAACCAGCTGCAGCAGAAGATCATCAGCGACAACACCGTGATGATCTACCCCGACACGCCGCAGAAGCAGCGCGACTACCAGGATCTCACGCTGCGCACCTTCCACCTCGCCAACACCGACGCGAAGACGGCGATGAACATGCTCAAGACCCTGCTCAAGAGCAAGGACGTGTTCATCGACGAACGCCTCAACACGCTGACGATGCGCGACTCGCCCGACGCGGTGCGCCTCGCCGAGAAGCTGCTCACCGCGCAGGGGCTGCCCGAGCCCGAGGTCGTGCTGGAAGTCCAGGTGATGGAAGTGTCGCGCCAGCGCATCCTCGACCTCGGCCTGCAGTGGCCCAGCACCTTCGGCCTGCTGCGTCCCGACCTCGGCGGCCCCCCGGGCGTGCTGACCGACTACAACAACATCAACGGCAGCCGCATCACCGTCGGCCCGTCCCCCGAGCTGCGCATCAACGCCAACGACAGCGACGTGAATACGCTCGCGAACCCGGTGATCCGCGTCAGCAACAAGGAAAAGGCGCGCGTCCACATCGGCCAGCGCGTGCCGGTCGTCAGCGCCACCTCCACGCCCTCGACGCAGGGGCCGGTGATTACCGAGAGCATCCAGTACCTCGAGGTCGGCCTCAAGCTCGAAGTCGAGCCCACCGTGCATCTGGACGACGAGGTGCTGATCAAGATCGGGCTGGAAGTCAGCAAGGCCACGGCGCTGAGCCCGACCAAGAACGGCACCATCCCCGTGCAGGTCGACACGCGCAATGCCGCGACCTCGCTGCGCCTGAAGGACGGCGAGACCCAGGTGCTCGCGGGCCTGGTGCGCGACGACCACGACGTCACCGGCAACCGCATCCCGGGCCTGGGCGACATCCCCGGCCTGGGGCGGCTCTTCGGCAGCAACCGGGACACCATCGGCAAGTCCGAGCTGGTCCTGTCGATCACGCCGCGCATCGTGCGCAACCTGCCCTACATGAACCCGCAGGACATCGAATACCCGTCGGGGACCGAAGCGGCGCTGCGGTCGCGTACCGACATGCTGCGCGGGGCGACGCCGCCGGCCGCGGGTGCCACGCCGCAAGGCGCCGTGCCGACGCCGGCGGTCGCCGCCCTCGCGCCGCCGGCGGCGGTCGCCAGCGACGCCCCGGGCGCGCTCGCGTCGCCCGCGGCCGCCATCCTGTCGTGGACGGCGCCCGCCAGCCTCAAGCCGGGCGAGGAAACCGACGTGATCCTGCGCGCGGACGTGTCCCAGCCGCTCGGCGCCGCGACGCTGCAGTTCGCCTACGATCCGGCGGCGCTGCGGGTCGTCGCCGTGACCGAGGGCGACGTGATGAACGCCGACGGCGCCGTCACCTCCTTCGCGCCGCGCATCGACGAAAAGACCGGGCGCATGTTCGTCGCGCTGTCGCGTACCGCGGCGCGGGGCGCGCGCGGCGACGGCGCGCTGGTGCGCCTGCGCGTGGCCGCGCTGCCCGGCAGCACGGCGCCGGCGGAACTCCGGGTGACCGGCGTGTCGGCCTTCGGCGAGGGCAACCGCCCGGTTCCCGTGCCGCTGCCCGCCGCGCTCACGCTGGGCACGAAGCCCTGAGGGAGCGGTGATGCGGCGCGAACGCGGCTTCTCCCTCGTCGAGGTCGTCATCACGGTGGCGATCGTCGCGCTGCTCGCGAGCATCGCCGCGCCGCTCACCGAGACGGTCGTGCGCCGCGGCAAGGAGCAGGAACTGAAGAGCGCGCTGTACCGCATCCGCGACGCCATCGACGCCTACAAGCTCGCGGCCGACTCCGGCCAGATCGAGAAGCTCGCCGACGCCACCGGCTACCCGCCGACGCTGCGCGTGCTGGTCGATGGCGTGCGCGACGTGCGCAGCGCCGAAGGCAAGCGCATCTACTTCCTGCGCAGCGTCCCGCGCGACCCCTTCGCCGACCCGAAGCTGCGGCCCGAGGAAACCTGGGGCCTGCGCAGCTACGACAGCCCGCCCGACAGTCCCCGCGCGGGCGCCGACGTGTTCGACGTCTATCCGCTCTCGTCCGGCGACGGGCTGAACGGCGTCCCCTATCGCCAATGGTGAGATCCGAGATGGACACCCCGCGCAAATCCCGGGCCGGCTTCACGCTGATCGAGCTGCTGGTCGTGATGGCCATCATCGCGACCCTGCTCGCGATCGCCGCGCCGCGCTATTTCGGCAGCCTCGAAAGGTCCGAGGACACGGCGCTGCGCCAGTCCCTCACCGTCATGCGCGACGCGCTCGACCACTACTACGGCGACACCGGCGTCTATCCCGACTCGCTGCAGGCCCTCGTCGACAAGCGCTACCTGCGCAGCGTCCCGGTCGACCCCATCACGCAGCGCAGCGACTCCTGGGTGCTCGTGCCTCCGCAGGGCGGCGCCGGCGGCAGCGTCGGCAACGTGCGCAGCGGCGCCGAGGGCAACGGGCGCGACGGGACCCCCTACTCGGAGTGGTAGCCGTGCCGCCGGACGTCCATGTGCGCGAGCGGGGCTTCACCTACATCGGCGTGCTGGTGCTGGTCGTGATGATGACGCTGGCGCTGGTGGGCACCGCGCAGCTGTGGTCGACGGCCAGCCTGCGCGCCCGCGAGCGCGAGCTGCTGTGGGTCGGCTCGCAGTACGCGCATGCGTTGCGGCTGTACTACGAGACCTCGCCCGACCTGAAACGCTTCCCGCAGCGGCTGGACGATCTGCTCACCGACCAGCGCAGCCCCAAGCCGCGCCACCACCTGCGCCGCCTGTACGCCGACCCGATCACGCGCAGCACCGACTGGGGGCTGATCCGCGGCGCGGACGGGGGCATCGTCGGCGTGTACAGCCAGTCGCGCGACACGCCGCTGAAGCGCGCGCGTTTCCCGGCCGAGTGGATGGAGTTCGAGGGCGTGGAAACCTATGCCGACTGGCAGTTCGTCGCCGACCGCGCCTTCAGCACCACCGCGCAGACCACTGCGAACGCGAACGCCGCGCCGGGCTTCGCCGCAGGAACGCCCGCCCCGGTCGACCCGCGCAGGAGCCTGAGCGGCGCCGCGCGTGCCCCGCAGCCGGCACCGGCGGTATCCCCCTTCCGGTACACGCGCTGACGGCGCACACAAAGCAAAAAGCCCGGCAATGCCGGGCTTCTTCGATCAGATCCTGCCGGAGCGGATCAGAGCGGGCGGATGTTGCCCGCCTGCTTGCCCTTCGGGCCCGAGGTCTCGTCGAACTGCACTTTCTGACCTTCGGCCAGGCTGCGGAAGCCGTTGCCCTGGATCGCGGAGAAGTGCGCGAAGAGGTCTTCGCCGCCGTTGTCCGGGGTGATGAAGCCGTAGCCCTTGGCGTCGTTGAACCACTTGACGGTACCAGTTGCCATTTTCTGAATTTCCCAAATCAAAGTTTAAATAAGGGGCGTTTGCCCAGAGTTGCGACAATCGCGATCGGGGAATGACGGACTGGAGTACCAGAGGACTTCGAGCACGAAACACCACGCGATGACTGATGCGCGCAAGCAGTCTGGTGAAAAACGGCGCCGCGGTCAACTGCCTCGCGCGCCTTTCCGGATCCTCCTGCGCCGGCGGTGTGCAATCGGTCGCGACCGCGTGCATCGGACCCGACGCGGGGGGCGCACACCGTGATGACATCCCGCTACAATCGCCGGCGAGGAGGAGGCTATGAATATCGAATGGTGGCACTGGACCGTCGTCGGCATCGCGCTGATCCTGGCCGAACTGGCGCTGCCGTCCTTCTTCGTGATCTGGTTCGGCGTCGCGGGGCTCGCGATGGCGCTGGTGCTCTTCATCGCGCCGGGGCTGTCGCTGACGGCCCAGCTCGCGGCCTGGACCGTCCTGTCGCTGGCCATGGTCGCGCTGTGGTTCCGCGTGTTCAAGCCGGGCTTCCACAAGACCCGCATCGGCACCGCCGACGGCGAGGTCATCGGCGAAGTCGGCCTGCTGGTCGGTGCCGTCGCCCCCTTCGAGCGCGGGCGGGTGCGCTTCCAGCGCCCGCTGCTCGGCGCCGAGGAGTGGGTGTGCCTCGCCGAGAGCCCGATTTCCGCCGGCGAGCGCGTGCGCGTCGTCGCCGTCGAAGGCAGTTTCCTGAAAGTCGTCAAAGCCTGAGCTGAGGAGAATTCATGAGCGGCAGTCTGATCTTCGTCATCGCGGTACTCGTCTTCGTCGTCGTCACGCTCGCGAAGGGCGTGCGCATCCTGCCGCAGGGCGAGGAATGGATCGTCGAGCGCCTGGGCAAATACCACGGCACGCTCAAGCCCGGCCTCAACATCATCATTCCCTACCTCGACCGCGTCGCCTACAAGCTCGTCACCAAGGACATCATCCTCGATGTGCAGGAACAGGAAGTGATCACGCGCGACAACGCGGTGATCGTCACCAACGCGATCGCCTTCATCAAGGTCACCGACCCGGTGAAGGCCGTGTATGGCGTCACCGACTTCGCCGAGGCGATCCGCAACCTGATCATGACGACGCTGCGCTCCATCGTCGGCGAGATGGAGCTCGACGAGGCGCTGTCCTCGCGCGACAAGATCAAGGCGCGCCTGCGCGAGAGCATCGCCGACGAGGCGGTGGACTGGGGCCTCACCGTGAAGTCGGTGGAGATCCAGGACATCAAGCCGTCGCAGTCGATGCAGCGCGCGATGGAAATGCAGGCCGCCGCCGAGCGCGAACGCAAGGCGGCGGTGACCAAGGCCGAAGGCGAGAAGCAGGCCGCGATCCTCGAGGCCGAGGCGCGCCTCGAATCCGCCAAGCGCGACGCCAACGCCCAGGTGATGCTCGCGGAAGCCTCCGCCGAAGCGATCCGCCGCGTCGCCGCCGCCGTCGGCGAGCAGCCCGGCCCGATGATGTACCTGCTGGGCGAGAAATACATCGCCGCCATGGAGCGCATGGGCTCGTCCGAGAGCGCCAAGGTCGTCGTGCTGCCGGCGGACCTGCAGGAGACCGTCGGCAGCCTTCTCGCACGCGGCAGGGCGGGGGCGTCGACCGCCCGAGGCTGAGCCGCGGTCCGCGCGCGCCGGCGGCGCGATAACCTCATTCGCGGTGGGTTTATCCGCTTATACTTCCGCGCGCCCCCACTCTGCGAACCTGGAAGGAAGATCCATGCGCACCCCCATCGTTGCCGTCGCGTTCAGCGCACTGTTCGCCAGTGCGGCATGCGCCGCGGCGCCCGACGTTCAATCCCTGACCACGCCTTGCGCGGAGTGCCACGGGCCGGCAGGTGTCAGCAGGGCCGCGAAGACGCCGCACCTCAACGGCCAGCTGGCCGACTACCTCGAACAGGAAATTGCCGGCCTCGCGGACGGCGGCCGCGCCACCGGCGTCGCGAACCACGTGCCGAAGACGTGGTCCCCGGCGGACATCACGGCCGTGGCGCAGTTCTACGCCCAGAGCACCGCGCAGCGTCCCGCTCAGGCGGTCGATCCGCAGAAAGTCGCGCAGGGAAATGTCATTCACGGCAAACGCTGTGCCGAGTGCCACCCGGATGCGGGCCGCAGATCGGACCACGATGCGCCGCTGATGGCCGGCCAGGATCTCGACTACATGCTGGGGGAAACCAGGGCATTCGTGTCGGGCAAGCGCAAGTTCGTCTTCCTGATGGACGATGCGTTCCGGGGGCTGACGCCCGACGAACTGGACGCGGTCGCGCATTTCTTCGCCAGCCAGGCTCAAGTCAAGAAGTAGCGGGCAGCATTTCGCTGGCCGCCGGTCTGCAGCGCTTCCTCCTCGCTGCGGCGGGCGTTGGGCGGCTGCTTCCGCCGGAAGAGCTGGAAACGAGAGGGGGCTCCCATCCTGCGAGCTGGTCAGAATGATTGATTCCCGTCACCCGCGAAGGTGGCTTCCCGCTGCGTTCGCGGCCGCGGCCCTGGGTGTCGCATCGGTGCCGGTCCGTGCGATGGATGCCGCCGCGGCGCAAACGTTTGCGCGTCAGAGCGCCTGTTTCAAGTGCCACGCCATCGACAAACGCAAGGACGGGCCGCCCTATCGCGAGGTCGCCGCGAAGTACCGGGGGAAGGACGACGCGCAGGCCACCTTGCTCCACCATCTCACCTCCGGGCGCGCGGTGACGTTTCCTGACGGGCATGAGGAGAGCCACAAGATCGTCACGGCCCCGCGCGAGGACATCGAGAACCTGATCGAGTGGCTCCTGTCCCTGTGACCCGCCGCTTCCGTCCGCCCGAGCTCGCGCCGAAGGGAAACAATTTGTTACCGCCCGCGTCGGCCCTGCGCTAGCGACCCCCGGCGCACGCACCGGAACTCGGCAGGCTTCGATCGTTCGAAGGCTTATCGATCTAATCGCCGTAACCGAGTCTTCCCGGGTAGGTCGAAGCCAGGCTGCGGTTCGGGTCGATACCGGACACTCGTTCCCAAGTACGGACGAGACACTTGGACCATCAGGCAGGAGGATGCCATGAGTTCCATGAAGCGGAAGTCAATGCTGGCCGTTGCCATCACAGCACTCGTTGCGGTCCCGGTGGGGGCCATGGCGGGCACCTACGGAGAGGGCCCCGCCAGACACCAGATGCGTTCGCAGATGGGGATGTCGGGGCAGTTGCAGACGATGACCCCGAGCCAGTTGCGCGGCACCGAAGTCGTCGGGGCCAATGGCGAGACCATCGGCACGGTCAAGACCGTCGTGCAGAGCCGTCAGGAGAAAAGCATCCAGGCGGTGGTCGCTGCAAGCGGGCTCGGCTTGGGCGACAAGGAGATCACCGTGCCGCTCGACAGCATGCGTTATGAGGATGGGAAGCTGCGGCTGAGCGCAAGCGCGGACGAACTGAAGGCAAGGCCCGCGTACCGCGCCGAGCAGTACGTCGAAGTGCGGCCGACGGACCAGCCGATCAGCGAATTCTCGGCGTTCGAGACCGTATCGGAGAAGGCGCCCCACAGGGGATCCATGTGGGACCGTGGCAGCGGTAATCCCAACGCGTTCTATCCCGAGAACAGTCAGTTCACGCCGTAAGCTCACCGACAGGACCGGTGTCGGACGCACAGCGTCCGATGCGCCACAGCCGGCACGCCCGATGAGGTGCCGGCTTTTTCTTGCCTCGGTTCAGTTGTCGAAGGCGGCGAGGTCGGCGGTGTCGCCCGACACGTTCGCGGCGGTGGCGGTGAGGCAGTTGCTGAGCACCAGGCGCGGCGGCTCGAACGAGAAGATGAACGGCGCTGCCCGCTGCAAGGCGTTGAGTCCGAGGATGGCGCGCGTGGCGCCGGGGAAGACCGCCGCCTCGACATCCTTGAGCCAGCATCCGCCGCCGATGCTCACGGCCTCGATCGCATACACCGGCACGGTCAGCTCGCTGCCGTTCGCGAGCCTGCCGCGCAAGTCCTTCACATAGCGCACGCGGCCGGCCTGTGCGAGTTGCGCCAGCATGTCCTCGTTGATCGTCATGTAGCCGGAGCCGGTGTCGACCATCAGGTCCACGTCACCGAGCCCCGCGATCCGCCCTTCGACGTAGAAGGTCGTCGCGCTGGTCGCGCGCATGTCGACAGTGGTGTCGAACTCCCCCGCGGAGGCAAGACCGACCGTGCCGGCCAGCACGGCGGTCACAAGACACGAGAGAAGGCGCGAGAATTTCCTCATCCGATGGTCCCCGGAAAAGTGGTTCAACAACTGCGTCCGGAGCCCCGGCGTTAGCGATATTAAACCAAGCAACGGGCGTGCCGGAACAGGGCAAAAACGTCTGATGCAACAGGTAGATACCAATTTCCTGCGCGGCCGGCGCGCGCCGCGCCGTGCTGAAAGTCCTGGAAGCGCGAAAACAGGGGCGATCCGCCGCGGCCGCATGATGAATCGATTTCATCGACCGTCCGCGTCGGGAACCCGGGATCCCCGCATGCGAACGCCGATCTGCGCACCATTCCCGAGCCTGAGTCCCATATTCGGGAATTGCGCCGGGAAGCGCTGCGTGACGATATCGGATGCGATGGGAGTGTGCCGAAAGTATCATTTTGCGATACTTGATGACATTCGCTCGCGCTGCGCACGCCATGCGGATAGTCTTGGCGCCAATCCCGAACGGACAACCCCCATGAGCACCACTGCCGACCTGGTCGCCGCGCTGAAAACCGAACTCAAGGCCGCCGGTCTCACCTATGCCGCACTCGCGGCGCGCCTCGGCATGGCCGAATCGAGCGTCAAGCGCATGTTCTCGGCGAGCGGCGACATGCCGCTGTCGCGCATCGACGCGATCTGCCGTGCGCTGAACCTCGACTTCGCCGACCTCGCGCGCAGCGTCGCGGAGAAGGAGCCGCTGCTCGCGGAACTCTCGCTCGCGCAGGAGAAGGCCGTCGTCGGTGACCGCAAGCTGCTGCTCGTCGCGATCTGCTGCCTGAGCCACTGGACGGCCGAGCAGATCGTCGCGACCTACCAGATGGGCGAGGCCGAGGTCGTCAAGCACCTGACCCGCCTCGACCGCCTCGGCGTGATCGACCTGCGCCCCGGCAACCGCTACCACCTCAAGGTCGCCAAGGGCTTCCGCTGGCGTCCGCACGGACCGGTGATGCAGTACTTCCGGGGCGAGGTCATCGACGACTACTTCGCCGGCGGCTTCGACGGCGAATCCGAGATGCTGATGGTGGTGCATGGCCAGATCGGCCGCGGGCTGGCGCATTCCTTCCGCGAACGGCTCGCGCGCGTCGGCCAGGATTTCGCCCAGCAGCACATTGCCGACCAGAAGCTCGCGCCCGCCGACCGCCGCCCCTACACGCTGGTGATCGGCATGCGCTCGTGGCTGATGGCGGCGTTCCGCGACCTGAAGCGCCCCGACGTGTCCTGGCCTGACGCGCCGTCACCGAATGCGCCCGCCCGCTGAACTGCCTGTTTCGACCCGCGAACGACGAGACCCGACCATGCTCCGACCGCTCCTCAAACTCGTGCTCCGCGGCCTCGCCCGCGTGCTGTTCCGCGTGCGCGTGATCGGCACGGCACCCGCCGCAGCCGGGCGCCTGCTCGTGATCGCGAACCACGAGTCCTTCCTCGACGGCCTGCTGCTGGGCCTCTTCCTGCCGCTCGACCCGGTGTTCGTCGTGCATACCACGGTCGCGAACAACCGCTGGTTCCGTCTGATGCTCACGCTCGTCGATTACCTGGCGGTCGATCCGACGAGCCCGATGGCGATGAAGAAGGTCGTGCGCCTGCTCGAATCCGGCCGTCCCGTCGTGATCTTCCCCGAAGGGCGCATCACGACCACCGGCAGCCTGATGAAGACCTACGACGGCCCGGCCTTCGTCGCCGCGCGCACCGGCGCGACGATCCTGCCGGTGAAGATCGACGGCGCCGCGCGCACTTGGTTTTCGCGCATGGGCGGACGTTTTCCGAGGCGGCTCTTCCCGCAGCTGTCGCTGACAATCCACCCGGTCACCCGCATCGACCTGCCCGTCGCGCCCACCGCGCGCGAACGCCGCCGCCGCGCGGGCGAGGCGATGCGCCGCATCATGCAGGCGATGATCTTCGCGAGCCGCCCGCAGCAGACGCTGTTCGAGGCGCTGCTCGACGCCGCGTCGATCCACGGCCGCTCGCGCCGCCTCGTCGAGGACCTGAAACAGGAGGAATACTCCTACGGCGACCTGATCAGGATGGCGCTCGCGCTCGGCCGCCTGGTCGCGAAGGAGTCCGCGCCGGACGAGCACGTCGGCCTGCTGCTGCCCAACCTCGCGCCGACGCTGGGTCTCGTCTTCGGCCTCACCGCCTTCCGCCGCATCCCGGCGATGCTCAACTACACCGCCGGCCCCGACGGCATGCAGGCGGCGTGCACGGCGGCGCAGATCCGCACGATCGTCACGTCACGCGCCTTCGTCGAGCAGGCGAAGCTCGGCGACAAGCTCGCGGCGCTCAGTGATGTGTGCACTGAGGTGCGCTTCGTCTATCTCGAAGACCTGCGCGAAAAGATGGGCCTCGCCGACAAGCTGTGGCTGATGTTGTGGGCGATCCGTTTCCCGCGTGCGGCGACTTCGATCGGTTCGCCCGAGGACACGGCGGTCGTGCTCTTCACCTCCGGCTCCGAAGGCAAGCCCAAGGGTGTCGTGCTGTCGCACCGCGCGCTGCTCGCCAACATCGCGCAGATCCGCGCAGTGGTCGATTTCTCGGTCGACGACAAGATCCTCAACGCGCTGCCGCTCTTCCACTCCTTCGGCCTGACCGCCGGGGGGCTGCTGCCGGTGCTCTCGGGCGCGAACGTCTTCCTCTACCCGAGCCCGCTGCACTACCGCGTGATCCCCGAACTCGCCTACGACCGCGGCTGCAGCGTGCTGCTCGGCACCAGCACCTTCCTCGCGAACTACGCGCGCTTCGCCCACCCCTACGATTTCTACCGCCTGCGCTACGTCATCGCCGGCGCCGAGAAGCTCGCCGAGCCGGTGCGCCAGCTGTGGTTCGAGCGCTTCGGCATCCGCATCTTCGAAGGCTACGGCGCGACCGAGACGGCGCCGGTGATGGCGGTGAACACGCCGATGGCCTACCGCAGCGGCACCGTCGGCCAGTTCCTCCCCGGCCTGCAGGCGCGTCTCGTGGCGGTGCCGGGCATCAATGAGGGCGGCCTGCTGCACGTGTCCGGCCCGAACCTGATGAGCGGCTACCTCAGGGTCGATCGCCCCGGCGTGCTGCAGCCGCCGTCGTCCGACGCCGGCGAGGGCTGGTACGAGACCGGCGATGTCGTCACGATCGACGACGACGGCTTCGTGCGCATCGTCGGGCGCGTCAAACGCTTCGCGAAGATCGCCGGCGAGATGGTGAGCCTCGAAGCGGTCGAGAAGCTCGCCGCCGCGAGCGTCCCCGCCGCGCAGCACGCCGTGTCGACGCAGGCCGACGCCGCTAAGGGCGAGGCGTTGGTGCTCTTCACGAGCGATCGCGCGCTATCCCGCGAGCACCTCCTCGCGTCGGCGCGCGAACTGGGCGTGCCCGAGCTCGCGGTGCCGCGCAAGATCGTGCCGGTCGACGCGCTGCCGCTGCTGGGTACCGGCAAGATCGACTACGTGACGCTCAAGCGGTGGGCGGAAGCGGCCTGATCCGCAAGCATCGGCCTGCCCGCATTACACTCCCGACCACCTTCACCGGACCGCGAACTGAGTTCCCCGAAATGACCCAATTCCAGCTGATGCGCGAGCGGCGCTTCCTGCCCTTCTTCCTCACGCAGTTCCTCGGCGCCTTCAACGACAACCTGTACAAGAACGCGCTGGTGGTGCTGATCACCTTCCAGGCGGCGCGCTTCACGACGCTCGCGCCGGGCGTCCTCGTGAACCTCGCCGCGGGCCTCTTCATCCTGCCCTTCTTCCTGTTTTCGGCGACTTCCGGCCAGCTCGCGGACAAGTTCGAGAAGACGCGCCTGATCCGCTTCGTGAAGCTCTTCGAGATCGCCATCATGGCGCTCGCGGCGGTGGCGTTCGCGCTCGATTCGCTGGCGCTGCTGTTCGCCGCGCTCTTCCTGATGGGCGTGCATTCGACGATCTTCGGGCCGGTGAAATACGCGGTGCTGCCCGTCTATCTGCGCGAAGAGGAACTCGTCGGCGGCAACGCGCTGGTCGAATCCGGCACCTTCATCGCGATCCTGCTCGGCACCATCGCCGGCGGCGTGACGATCGCGCTGCCGGGCGGCGCGGCGTGGCTGTCGGCCGCGGTGATCGCCGTCGCCGTCGCGGGCTACCTGACGTGCCGCCGGATCCCGCCCGCGCCGGCCGCCGACCCCGGGCTGAAGATCAACTGGAACCCGCTCACCGAAACCTGGCGCAACATCCGCTTCACGCGCGAGAACCGCACGGTCTTCCTCTCCATCCTCGGCATCTCGTGGTTCTGGTTCTACGGCGCGCTGTTCCTGTCGCAGTTCCCCGGTTATGCGAAGGACGTGCTGGGCGGCGACGAGCACGCGGTGACGCTGCTGCTCGCGCTGTTCTCGGTGGGCATCGGCGCCGGCTCGCTGCTGTGCGAGAAGCTCTCCGGCAAGCACGTCGAGATCGGCCTCGTGCCCTTCGGCTCGATCGGGCTGTCGCTGTTCGCCTTCGACCTGTGGCTCGCGAGCCCCGCGGCCGCGCACGCCGGCGACCCGCTGCCGCTCGCGGCGGTGCTGGGCGCCCCCGCGACCTGGCGCGCGCTCGTCGATCTGGTGATGATCGGCGTGTTCGGCGGCTTCTTCATCGTGCCGCTGTACGCGCTGGTGCAGGCGCGCTCGAACCCCGCGCACCGCTCGCGCATCATCGCCGGCAACAACATCCTCAACGCCCTCTTCATGGTCGTCGCCGCCGGCCTCGGCGCGGGCCTGCTCGCGGCGGGCGTCACGATCCCGCAGCTGATCCTGATCACCGCGGTGCTCAATGCCGCCGTGGCGCTCTACATCTACACGCTGGTGCCCGAGTTCCTCGTGCGCTTCATCGTGTGGCTGCTCGTGCATACCGTGTACCGGCTGCGCGCGCAGGGCATCGAGCACATCCCCGAGGAGGGGCCGGCGCTGCTCGTCGCGAACCACGTCAGCTTCGTCGATGCGCTCGTGATCATGGCCGCCTCGCGCCGGCCGGTGCGCTTCGTGATGGACCACCAGATCTTCCGCTGGCCGGTGCTGTCCTTCGTGTTCCGCGCGAGCCGCGCGATCCCGATCGCCCCGGCGAAGGAGGACGCGGCGATGATGGAGCGCGCCTTCGACGAGGTCTCCGGCGCGCTCGAAGCGGGAGAACTCGTCGGCATCTTCCCCGAAGGGCGCATCACCGACGACGGCGAGCTGAAGCCCTTCCGTTCGGGCGTCACGCGCATCCTCGCGCGCACGCCGGTGCCGGTCGTGCCGCTCGCGCTGCGCGGCCTGTGGGGCAGCAGCTTCAGCCGCAAGGACGGCCCCGCCTTCAGCCGGCCGCTGCGGCGCGGTTTCTTCAGCCGCATCGAGGTGGTCGGCGGCCTGCCCGTCGCAGCCGAGGCGGCCACGCCCGAAAGCCTGCAGGCGGCGGTCGCCGGGCTGCGCGGCGAGATGCGTTGAGCCGGATCGGGATCAGCGGACCGTAGCACCGTAGGGCGGAAAAGCGCAGCGCCTTCCGCCGTATGTCCGCGGGCGGCGAGTCCCATGCGGCGGATAACGCCTTCGGCTCATCCGCCCTACGGTCGCGCCGTCACGAGAGGGCCGCCGGACATGGGCCTCAGTCGCGTGCGAGGAAGGCCTCTATCGCCGCGGCGACCTGCTCCGGCTGGTCGTGCTGCAGGTTGTGGCCGGAGTCGGTGATCGTCACGCGCCGCATGTCCGCGAAGCAGGCGAGGCGGCGCTCGATCTCCGCGGGGGCGTCGGCGAAGCGCTCGGCGACGTAGCCCTTGTCGGCGAGCATCATCAGCACCGGCGCCTTGATCCCGCGCCAGGCCGCCATCACGTCGCCGGCCTGGTAGCGCACCGGCGACGGCACCTTGTGCCACGGGTCGCCGGCCATCGTCACCTGGCCGTCGGGCAGCGTGCGCGACACGTGGCGTGCGAGGAAGGCCGCCTTCGCGCCGGTGAGCCGCGGGTTGGCGAGCTGCAGCCGGCGCGCGAACGCGTCGTGGTCCGCGTAGCCGCGCAGCGGCTGCTCCTTGCGCAGGTTGTCGAGCCAGCCGGCGAGCTGCGCGGGCGCATCGTCTTCGGCCGTCGCGGTCAGGCCGAGGAAATCCATCATCACGAGCTGCGCGACGCGGTCCGGGCGCACGCCGCTGTAGGCCGACGAGATCGCCGCGCCCATGCTGTGCCCGACGAGGCGCGCGGGGCGGTCGGGCGAATAGTGCGCGAGCAGCGCGTCGAGGTCGCCGTAGTAATCGGGGAACCAGTACGGCCGGCCGAGCCATTCGCTCGCGCCGTAACCGCGCCAGTCGGGCGCGATCACGTGCCAGTCGTGCGCGAGCGCATCGACGAGAAACTGGAAAGTCGCGGAGGTGTCCATCCAGCCGTGCAGGAAGAACACCGCTGGCGCATCGGCGCTGCCCCAGTGGCGCACGTTGTAGCGCAGCCCGCGGATGTCGAGCTGCTCGCAGAGGGAAGCTTTCATGCGGACGATGATAGCAAGCCCGGCCGTTCCGCGCCGGGCCCGTACCGTCGCGCGGCTCACGCCGCGGTGATTTCGCGTGCCGTCAGCGTGTAGCGGAAGTTCGCCGGGTCCAGGCTGTCGAAGCGGCCGTCGCGGTTCTCGCCCTGCGGATACATCAGGTAGGGCGCGTCGGGGCCGTCGCTGCCCGGCAGGCGGATGTCGTGGCCGAAGTTGTACGCCTGCCAGTTCATCTCCCACGCGCCGAACAGCGTGTTGCGCGCCGCGACGACCTTCGGATCGGACAGCAGCAGGTTGCCCGGTGGCTCCTCGAGCGCGACCTTGCGCACGTCGGCCGGATCGATCGGCACCCAGCCCGCGTGCTCCAGCCAGACCTCGGCGCGGCAGTGCTGCGCGCGCGACACGTCGCCGCTCTTGCCCAGGCTCTTGTAACCGTAGCGCGAATCGGCGACGCGGATGCCGTAGACGTCGCGCGCCGGCAGGCCCAGCGAGCGCGCGAGGCCGACGTACAGCGCGTTGAGGTCGGCGCACTTGCCGGAGAGGTCGCCGGTCTCCAGCATCGCGCGGATGTCGCCCAGGCCGCAGCCGCGCGTCTTGGGGTTGCGGAAGGTGTTGGCGACGATCCACTCGTAGATCGCGCGCGCCTTGTCCTCGTCGCTCTTCGCGCCGCGCGTGATCTCGCGCGCGGTGTCGAGCACGATGCCGTCGGTCGGCAGCATCGCGGTCGCCCGCGTGTACAGCGCGCGCTCGGCCGCGGCGAGTTGCGGCACGCGCCCGCCATGCGCGAGGTCGACGGCGCGGTCGCGCGTCGCGCAGCGGCTTACGACCTCGACCACCGGGACGTCGGTCGCCACCGGCCAGGTCGCGTGCAGCATCGTTGCGCCGTAGACCGGGTCGGTCGCGAGCACCATCTCCCTGGCATTGCCGGTCCACGCGTTGCCGACCGGGCGGCTCCAGTCGCTTTCGGCCACCGTCGGCAGCGGGATCCACACCTGGGTGGGGCCGTCCGTCGCGACCGGCTCGACGCGCGTCACGAGCTCGAACACGCGCCAACCGTTCTCCGGCCGCGGCGTGAAGGCGGGCGCGACGGGCAGCGCTGCGCGGCTCCACGCGGGCAGCGCGAGGCTCGCGGCGATCGCGGAGGTCCTGAGGAAATTCCTGCGGTTCATTGTCGATGGTCTCCGTTTCACGCCTTGGCCGAACGATTCGCGGTGACGCTGCGGATGCGCGCGCGCACGCTGTCGTGATGCCAGTCGAGATCCCCGCGCACGCGCAGCTGCGGCTGATGGGCGGCGTCCAGGAGCAGGGTGGTCGGCAGGTAGCGCACGTCCCATGCGCGCGAGATGACCTGCTCGGGATCGTTCACGAACGGCGGGTCGACGAGGTGGTCCTCGAAGAAGCGGCGCACCTCGTCCGCACGGTCGGCGACTGCGACGGTGACGAGCGCGAGGCCCGGTTCCGATTCGGTCAGGCTGACGAGCGCGGGCATTTCCGTGCGGCACGGTTCGCACCAGGTCGCCCAGAAATTCACCAGCACGGATTTGCCGCGCAGCGGCTCCAGCACGCGGCGCAGGGCTGCGGGCGCAGGCGGAAGCTGGCCCACCGCTTCCAGCTTGTCGCCCGGCAGCGGCGTGCGCGAGTTGCCCGGCATGGACAGCGCCGGCGGCGCGAAGGCGGCCGCGACGAGGCCCCCGATGGAGGCGAGCATGCGCCGCCGTCCGGCGCAATGCGGATCGAACATGATTCCTACTCTCCCGATTCCTTCATGACGACGCGCGCGGCGCGACGCCACAGCCGCCCCGGTGCGGAAGTCGCCGGGGCTTAAAAGGGATGCACGAGGGCGTCCCGTCCGTGAAACAATGCGGTACGTAGACCGCTCAGGCGGCCGATGCACAGATCGGCTTCGATTGCCTGAAAACGCAATTATCGCACGGCCGCGGCGGGGCGCTGCGCGAGGGGGTGAAATTCCCCAGTTCAGGCTGCGTAAGTCACTGCCCCGCTGTGGAAAATTGGTTACGATCCAGTCGAATGGGATTTTTTTCGCGTGATAGAATCCGCGCTTCCACGGCTAATCGGCCGTGACGTTTTCGGAGAGTTCCTGTGAAAGCCTGGTTGTTGGTCGCTGTTGCCGCGTCGGTCGGCCTTGCTGCATGTTCCAAGAAAGAAGAGGCCGCCGCCCCGAGCCCGGCGCCCCAGGTCGCTGCGCCCGCCGCTCCGGCGGCGCCTGCAGCCGTCTCCGCCGCCACGCCGAATTCCGGCAAGGTCGTGCAGCTGCTGCAGGGCGGCGGCTACACCTATGCCGAGGTCGAGGCGGCCAACGGCGAAAAGGTGTGGATCGCCGGCGGGCAGATCGAAGTCAAGACCGGCGACACCGTCCAGTGGGGCGATTCGGCCGTGATGACGAACTTCGCGTCGAAGTCGCTGAACCGCACGTTCGACCGCATCCTGTTCGTGAACGCCTGGGGTCCCGCCGGGTCGTCGCCGACCGGGGTGGCGCCGCACGGTACGCAGCCGATGGCCGGCCAGGCGATGGGCCAGCATCCGCCGATGCAGGGCATGCAGCAGCCGGCCGCGCAGGCCGCCGCGCCGGCCGGCAGCAGCGGTCAGGTGAAGAGCGTCGTGAATGGCGGCGGCTACACCTACCTCGAAGTGCAGCAGAACGGCGCCACCGTGTGGGTCGCCGCGCCGGTCACCGAGGCGAAGGCCGGCGACACGGTCAGCTGGGGTGACGGCATGGTCATGACGAACTTCACCAGCACCTCGCTGAACCGCAAGTTCGACCAGATCATCTTCGCCAGCGCGGTGCGCGTGGGCAAGTGATCCGTGGCGGCCGCACCCGTGTGCGGCCCGGGATGCACCAGGGGGCCGCGCTTTTCGCGCGGCCCTTTGCATTTCAGCGTACGGGAATCGGCGTGGCGCGGTCCACCGCGACCGCGGTGACGCTGTTCTGTGGGCTGCCCTCGATGATCTTGTCCGAATAGGTCAGATAGACGAGCACGTTGCGCTTGCTGTCGACCATGCGCACGACCTGCAGGCGCTTGAACAGGATGGACTGCCGCTCCGAGAACACTTCCTCCTTGAGCGGCAGCGGTTTCGCGACGTGGATCGGTCCGACCTGGCGGCACGCGATCGAGGCCTCGGCGACGTCTTCGGCGAGGCCGAAGGCGCCCGACAGGCCGCCGGTCTTCGCGCGCGACACGTAGCAGGTGATGCCTTCGACGCGCGGGTCGTCGTAGGCCTCGACGACGATCTTGTGGTTCGGGCCGATCAGCTTCCAGACCGTCGAGACGTCGCCGAGCGTTTCGGCCAGCGCCGTCCCCGCCGGGAACAGGACGCAGCCGAGGAGGGTCGCGGCGAGCCGCTGTAGTGCGTGTGTCATGCCGTCAGGTTCTCCACGAGTGGCAGGTTGCGGCCGCAGGCGGTGCCCCGGCGGCGCGTATGCGGGGAGTATAGCGCCGGGTGCCCGCGCGGCGTCCGCGATTCCCGGCCGCGGGAACGGCACGGCCGGCGTGTCGTCGTACCGATACCGGGTCGCACGGTGCCGGCGGTCGCACCGGACCGCGGCTGCACGATTCTGCTGTGGCCGGATTGCTGCGGAGGGGGCAGAATGCGCGCCGAACGTGCCGCTGCGTGCGCCCGGGCGGGGAAGGACCCCGCCGGCAGGGGCATGCGGTTGGCGCCGAACTTGCGTGCAGGCGCGGCAGGATGGATGGACAGTGATCTGATGGGAAAACGAATCTTGCGTGGTCTGGCCGGCCTGTGCGTCGCGGCCGTGCTGTATGCCGCCGGGCCTTACGCCGGCGCCGCACTGAAAACCGTGGAAGTGCCGCCCGATGCGGAAGAGAAGCCGGCCGCCGCGCCCGCGCCGCGTGTCGGCGGGCAGCAGCGCGCCCCCGCCGGCGAGTTCTACGATCCGGCGAGTCCCGCGTACGAACGCCTGCAGCGCGCCGACGAGGCGCTGAGCGACCTGCCGCGCGACCGCGACGGCAAGGTCGACTGGATGACCGCGCTGCGCCAGGGCCTGATCCAGCCGCGTCAGCGCATCGACGGCAAGGACGGCGAGCCGCCGCTCGACCTCGACGTGATCCTGCGCAACACCAAGGAGATGCCCAACGTGCGCTTCCCGCACCGCGCGCACACCGAATGGCTGGCGTGCAAGAACTGCCACCCCGATCCGTTCGCGGAGAAGGCCGGGAGCACGAAGATCCGCATGGAGGACATCTTCCGCGGGCAGTTCTGCGGCAAGTGCCACGACCGCGTGGCCTTCATCACGCACCGCAACTGCTACCGCTGCCACAGCGTCAATCGGGACGGCACGCCCGCGCAGCCGCCGGCGGTGCTGCCGGTGCATCCCGCGGCACCGCCCACGCCGGCGCACTGAGCCGGCGGCGCTCCGCCGCGTTCAGGCGTTCTGCAGAGACTGCAGGACTGCCGCGCCCAGCACCGCGGGGGTCTGCGCGCCGGAGACCGCGAGGCGGCGGTTGAAGATGAAGAAGGGCACGCCGTTGACGCCCTGCTTCTGCAACTGGCCCGCCATACGCCGGACCGTCGCCGCATCCTCGTCGCTCTCCAGGTAGGCCTGGACGTCCTCGCGGTCGTCCCCCGCCGTCTCGGCCGCGATGTCGACCAGCGTCGCGATGTCGCCGATGTCCCGCCCCTGCTGGAAATGCGCCGCGAACAGCGCCTCGCCGAGGGCGTTGATCTGCGCCGCCGTGTGCCCCTGCGACTGCGCGCGGTAGGTCAGGCGGTGCGCGGGGAGCGTGTTGGGGCGCGTCGCGATGCGGTCGAACGCGAACTGCAGGCCATCGGGCGCGGCGGCCGCGGCGATGCGGCCGAGCATCTCGTCGACGCCGCGGCGCCCGCCGAATTTCGCCTCGAGGTAGGGGCGATAGGGCTCGCCCGCGGCGGGCGTGTCCGGATTGAGGAAGAAGGGCAGCCAGTTCACGCGCACTTCGAGGTCCGCGTGGGTGGCGCGGACCTGTTCGAGCGCGCGGACGAGACGCGTCCTGCCGAGGAAGCACCAGGGGCAGATGAAGTCGGAGACGAAGTCGATGTCGAGGATCATGGAGTGCAGTTGAGGTGATGGGGCGGGCCGTCTGCCCGCCTGAACGCGGCACGCGCGGGTTGCCTGGCCGTCTCCGCGAGCGCCCTAGGGGACGTCCGGCGTGTCGTGCAGCCAGCGCGCTTCCCAGAGTGCCACATCCGGCAGGTGGCGGGAATGATTCGCGGTGACGAGCGTGTCGAGCTGTTCGAGCAGTCCGCGCATCCCGGCATCCGGCGCCTCGGGCAGCACCGGCACCAGATGCACGATCAGGTCGCCCGCCGCCTGCCCCTTGCGTCCCGGAAAGCCCGCTCCCGCGACCCGCAGCGTGCGGGCGGCCGCAGTGCCGGCTTCCAGCCTGAGCGTGCGCGTGCCGCCCGGCAGCGGAATCGCCAGTTCTCCCCCGATCAGCATCCGCAGCGCACTGACCGGCCGTTCCAGCACCAGGTTGCGGCCCTCGAGCCGATACAGCGCGTGCGGCAGGTGCCGGATGTGCAGGATCAGGTCGCCGGACGGGGCGCCGGCAACCGGATCCCCCGCGCCGGCGACGCGGATTTCATCGCCATCGAGCAGGCCGGCCGGCAGGTGGGCGATCACCGGACGCAGCGTGCGCTGGCGCCCGCTGCCATGGCAGCTCGGGCAGGCCTGTTTCGTCAGGTAGCCGCGGCCCGCGCAGTACCGGCATGCGACCAGGCCGGTGCGGCCATGCACGCGGCCGGTGCCGTGGCAGTGCGCGCACAGCCGCGTATGGCGCAGCACTTCCTCGCCGCTGCCGTCGCACGCGTCGCAGGTCCCCTCGTCACCGACGTCGATGGTGCGTTCGCCGCCGTGGAAGGCCGCCTCGATCGTGAGCGTGAGGTCATGGTGACGGTCCGCGCCGCGCGTGCCGCCGGCTGCGTCGCGGCCTTCGTCCGCCGGCTCGGCATCGTCATCGCTCGCGGCGGGCGCTTCGTCGCTCCCCGCCGCCAGGCCGTCCAGCAGGGTTTCGTACGCCGCCCGCAGGGCCTTGAAATGCTCCAGCGCATGCGGGTCGGGGTTGCGGTCCGGGTGCCACAGCATCGCCAGGCGGCGGAAGGCGCGCTTGATGTCGTGCGCGCTGGCGCCCGGCGCGAGGCCGAGCAGCTCGTGGGCGTCCATGTCGTTCAGCGCTCCGGCGAGGGCGGCAGGGGTGTGGCGAGGCGTTCGAGCATCGCCCGCACCGCCTTGATCTGTCCGCCGTTACGAGTCGCGTAGTCGGGGTCCGCGTAGCCCCACCAGTCCCAGCAGCCTTTCGGGTTATACACCCAGCGCAGCGATCCCCAGGCGAAGCCGTTGCGCGGCCGGACCTGGGGGTACAGCACGATCAGCCGGTTGCTGTCGGCCCATTCATTGTAGCCGGCGCCGTCGACGAAGCGGCGGCCGACCTCGGCCTCGCCCTGGCGGCAGCCGTGGAAGGCGACATGCACGCGACACCCGCCGCTGCGGCATTCGCCCGGCACGTACGCGTAGCCGCGGTCGGCGAGGCTCAGGTCGATCGGTGCCCGGCCGGTGAAGGGGCGCTGGTCGAAGGCGAGCAGCTCCCCGGCGGGGGCTGCGCTGCGCGGCGCGAGCGGTCCGAGCAGATGCGCGAGCAGTTCGCCCGCGGCGTCGAGGTCGCCGCAGCGGTTGATGAAGGGCGGCTCCGAGGTCGCGCAGGCGTTCGGCTGCGGATCGGCGATCGACATCATCGCGTGACCGGCCTCGCCGACCGCGACGAAGCGGATCGCGTCGCCGGGCAGCACGCGCCGGTAGAAGGCGAGCAGGGCGTCGACCACGGGGCGTTCGACGGTGCGGTCGGCGCCGCCGGCGAACACCCACACCCGGTCGTCCTGCAGTCCGGTGGCGGGATCGATGCGCTGCGCGCCGGCGGCCGCCTGCACGCGGGCGAAGGTGGTGTCGGCGTCGGGCGCGCGGGCGCCGCTGCCGGGGTTCATGCAGTTGTTGAGCGCCCGCCACACGCTGCCCGCGGCGCAGTCGTAGGGGCCGGCGGCGAGGATGCCGGCACCCGTCACCAGCGCCGAATGGGCGACCTGGAACTGCACCGCCATGTAGCCCCCCGACGAGACGCCCGACACCGTCAGCCGGTCGAGGCTGGCGCCCAGCGCGGGCAGGGGCGGCGCTTCCGCGGCGACGCCGGCGCCCGCAAGCGCGCTCAGGCCGAGTACGCAGAGCAGTCGGGAAATGACGTGGCGGTAGCGGGACATGGTGTGCACGATAGTCGATCCGGGTGCATCCGGGGCGGTTTTCGCCGGGGGACATCAGCCTTTGCCATGCGGGGTTTGGCGTCGCGTCACGGCGGCTGGCACAATGACGATTCCCCTTACGGCGAGGCCGGCGCGTGCCGGCAACGGACCACCAGCGAACCACGGAGGCCGCGTCTTCGGCGACGCGGCGTGCGAAATCCATGCCCGGTACCCTGATCATCATCACTGCGCCGTCCGGCGCCGGCAAGACGACCCTCGTGCGCGGGCTGCTCGAGCGCGACCCGCAGATGCACCTGTCGGTGTCCTACACCACGCGCGCGCCGCGCCCCGGCGAGCAGGACGGGCGCGAGTACCACTTCGTCGACGTCGGCACCTTCCGCACGCTGCGCGACCGCGGCGAGTTCCTCGAATGGGCCGAGGTGCATGGAAACTACTATGCGACGTCCAGGGTCTGGCTGAAGGACCAGATCGCCGCCGGGCGCGACATCCTGCTCGAGATCGACTGGCAGGGCGCGCAGCAGGTGCGCAAGAGCTTCCCCGACGCGGTGGGCGTGTTCGTGCTGCCGCCTTCGGTGGAAGAGCTCGAGTCGCGCCTGCGCGGCCGCGGCACCGACAGCGAGGAGGTGATTGCCCGGCGCCTGCTGGGCGCGCGCGGCGAGATGCGGCATGTAGGGGAATTCGACTACGTTATACTGAATGACGATCTGCAAAACGCCATCGGCGACCTCGTCGCGGTGGTGCGGGCGTCGCGGCTGCGCTACGGGCGCCAGCGCGTGCGGCACCAGCAGTACTTCGATTTTCTTGAACAGGACTGAAACATGGCTCGTGTCACCATCGAGGATTGCCTCAAAAAGATCCCCAACCGCTTCCAGCTGACCCTGGCCGCGACCTATCGCGCCCGCCAGATCACGATCGGCTCGACGCCGCAGGTCGAAATCGACAAGAGCGACAAGGACAAGCCGACCGTGATCGCCCTGCGCGAGATCGCCGCCGGCAAGGTCGGCCTGGAAGTCCTAAACCGCGGGCAGGCCTGATCCCCGCACGGGGAGCCGGGAGTCGTGCCGTCATGGAAGCAGCCGCTGCGGTTCCCGCCCCCGAACCTTTCCGTCCTCCCGCCTCGAGCGTGCTGTCGCTCGACTTCGCCGAACTCAAGGCGAAGCTGGCGACCTACCTGAAGCCGGAGGACGTTGGCCGCGTCGAGGCGGCCTACCATTTCGCCGCGAGCGCCCACGAGGGGCAGTTCCGCATCAGCGGCGACCCCTACATCTCGCACCCGGTCGCGGTCGCCGACATCGTCGCCGACTGGCACCTCGACCCGCAGGCGCTGATGGCCGCGCTCCTCCATGACGTCATGGAGGACACCCACATCTCCAAGCAGGAGATCGCCGAGCGCTTCGGCAAGACCACCGCCGAGCTCGTCGACGGCCTCTCCAAGCTCGACAAGATCGAATTCCGTTCGCAGGAAGAGGCGCAGGCCGAGAACTTCCGCAAGATGCTGCTGGCGATGGCGAGCGACCTGCGCGTGATCCTGGTCAAGCTCGCCGACCGCATGCACAACATGCGCACGCTGCAATGCGTGCGCCCGGCCAAGCGGCGCCGCATCGCCAGCGAGACGCTGGAGATCTACGCGCCGATCGCCAACCGCCTGGGCCTCAACAACCTGTACCGCGAGCTGCAGGAACTGTCGTTCGAGCACAAGTACCCGATGCGCTTCCGCGTGCTGTCGCGCGCGATCAAGGCGGCGCGCGGCAACCGGCGCGAGGTCGTCGGCAAGGTGCTGCAGTCGATCGAGGAGCGGCTGCCGCAGTGGCACATCGCCGCCGAAGTGCGCGGGCGCGAGAAGCACCTGTTCTCGATCTACCGCAAGATGGCCGAGAAGCACCTGTCCTTCTCGCAGGTGCTCGACATCTACGGCTTCCGCGTGATCGTGCGCGACGTGCCGGCCTGCTACCTCGCGATGGGCGCGCTGCACTCGATGTACAAGCCGGTGCCGGGCAAGTTCAAGGACTACATCGCGATCCCCAAGGCGAACGGCTACCAGTCGCTGCACACGACGCTGATCGGCCCCTTCGGCACGCCGGTCGAGGTGCAGATCCGCACCGCCGAGATGCACCACATCGCCGAGAGCGGCGTCGCGTCGCACTGGCTGTACAAGGAAGACGAGAAGACGCTCACCGAGCTGCAGCAGAAGACGCACTCGTGGCTGCAGTCGCTGCTGGAGCTGCAATCGACCTCGGGCGAGGCGACCGAATTCCTCGAGCACGTGAAGATCGACCTCTTCCCCGGTGAGGTCTATGTGTTCACGCCCAAGGGCCGCATCCTGTCGTTGCTGAAGGGCTCGACGCCGGTCGATTTCGCCTACGCGGTGCATACCGACATCGGCAACCGCTGCGTCGCCTGCCGCATCAACGGCGACCTGATGCCGCTGCGCACCGAGCTCAGGAACGGCGACCAGATCGAGATCATCACCGCCGCGCACGCCAACCCCAACCCGGCCTGGCTCGCGTACGTGCGCACCGGCAAGGCGCGCGCGCAGATCCGCCACTTCCTCAAGGGCGCGCAGCAGGAGGAATCGGTGACGCTGGGCGAACGCCTGCTCAACCAGGCGCTGCGCCCGCACGGCCTCACGCTGGGCCAGATCAGCACCTTCGCGTGGGACCGCTTCCTGCGCGACCGCGGCGTGCGCTCGAAGAAGGACGTGTTCGCCGACGTCGGCCTGGGGCGGCGACTGCCGGCGATCGTCGCGCGGCGCCTCGCGCAGGCGCAGGACCAGGAGTCCGGCCGCCCCGACGTCATCAAGCCGAAGCCCGCCGGTGCGATCCTGATCCGCGGCAGCGAGGGCATCGCGGTGCAGCTCGCGCGCTGCTGCCAGCCGATCCCCGGCGACCCGATCATCGGCGTGATCCGCAAGGGCCAGGGGCTGGAAGTGCACCTGCACGACTGCCCGGTGGCCTCGAAGGTGCGCGGCGACCGCGGGCGCTGGGTGGATGTCGAGTGGGAGGCCGGCGAGGACCGCCTGTTCGACGTCACGATCCGCGTGCTGACGAAGAACGTGCGCGGCGTGCTCGCGCGCGTCGCCAGCGCGATCGCCGACGCGGACTGCAACATCCAGAACGTGTCGATGGACAACGAGCAGGGCGGCCTGTACACGGCGATGAACCTGACCGTGCAGGTGCGCGACCGCATGCACCTCGCGCGCGTGATGCGCGGCGTGCGGCGGGTGCCGGAGATCGTGCGCATCGCGCGCCCGAAGAGCGACGCGCGCGCCTGAGATGGCTCACGCCCGGCCCGACGCCGCGGACGGCGGCGACCGCCGCATTCCCGTCACCCTGCTGACCGGCTTCCTCGGTGCCGGCAAGACGACCCTGCTCAACCACCTGCTGCGCGACCCCGCGATGGCGCGCGCCGCGGTGCTGATCAACGAATTCGGCGAAGTCGCGGTCGATCACCACCTCGTCGACAAGGTCGACGAGACCCTCGTCGTGCTCGATTCCGGCTGCGTGTGCTGCAGCGTGCAGGGCGATCTTGTGAAAGCGCTGAAGAACCTCTTCATGCGCGCGCTGCGGCGCGAGATTCCCGGCCTCGAACGCGTGCTGGTCGAGACCACGGGCCTCGCCGACCCCGCGCCGGTGATCTACACGCTGATGCAGGAGCCCTTCATCGCCGAGCGCTACCGCTGCGACGGCGTGATCACCGCGGTGGACGCGACGCACGGCCAGGGCCAACTCGACCGCCACCGCGAGGCGGTGCGTCAGGTCGCGATGGCCGACCGCCTGTTGCTGACCAAGTGCGACCTCGCGGGCGAGGACGAGCGCGCGGCACTCGCAGCGCGGCTCGCGACGCTGAACCCGGGCGCACAGCAGATCGAGGTGTTCCGCGGCGAAGTGCCCGCTGCGGCGGTGTCGGGCTGCGGCCTGTACGATCCCGCGGGCAAGATCCCGGACGTCGCGCGCTGGCTCGGCGACGAGCGCGTGCGCGCGCAGGCCGCAGCGGCGCCGGCATGGCGCAAGCCGGGTGCGAAATCTGCCCCCGCGCAAGGCCACGAGGCGCGCCACGACGAGCACGTCACGAGCTACGTGCTGCGTTTCGACGCGCCGCTCGACTGGCTGGGCTTCTCCGACGGCCTCGGCCTGATCCTGCAGGTGTATGGTGCGCGCATCCTGCGCATCAAGGGCCTGCTGAACGTCGCCGGCGACCCGCTGCCGCGCGTCGTGCAGTGCGTGCAGCACGTCGCCTATCCGACCAGCAGCCTGCCCGCGTGGCCCGATGGCCCGCCCTACGACGACCGCCGGAGCCGCCTCGTCTTCATCGTGCGCGACCTCGCGCGCGAGGAGGTCGTCAGCATCCTGTCGAGCTTCTGCGGCCAGCCCTGCTCATGACTGCTGCCGCGCGAGCTCGCCGAGTGTCATCAGCGCATGCACGTGCCGATCGGAGAACGGGTAGCAGCCCGACAGCCGGATGTGCCGCGTATAGCGCCCGCTGGGCGAGAACAGCTGTCCCGGCGTGATGCTGATGCCGCGCGCGAGGGCGGTGTCGAACAGGCGATTCGAGTCGCAGCCCGCGGGCAGTTGCACCCATAGCAGGAAGCCGCCGGTGGGCCGTGTCGCCTGCGTGCCGGCGGGGAAGGCGCTGTCGATCAGGCCGCGCAGGCGCTCGACCTGCCCCGCGTAGGTGCGCCGCAGCCGGCGCAGATGCTGCGCGTAGCCGCCGCTTTCCAGGAACACGCCCAGCGCCTCGCACAGCAGCGCGGGCTGCGCGACCGAGCTGCAGAACTTGAGGTCGTTGAGTTCCCGCCGGAAGCGCCCGCCCTCCATCCAGCCGATGCGAAAACCCGGCGCGAGCGTCTTCGTGTAGGACGCGCACACGATCACCCAGCCGCCGCGGTCGAAGGCCTTCACGGCCGGCTGCAGCGGGGTCGCGTATTGCAGCTCGGCGTACAGCGCGTCCTCGATCACCGGCACGCGGTACTCGTTGGCGAGTTCGGCGAGACGCCGCTTGCCTTCGACCGGCATGCTGGTGCCGAGCGGATTGTGCACGTTGGGCATGGTCACGACGGCCTGCACGCGCTTTTCCGACAGCAGCAGCTCCAGCGCGTCGAGCGACATGCCGGTCTCGGGATGCGTCGGCACCTCGATCGTCTTCAGCCCCAGGCGCTCCGCGAGCGGGATCAGGTTGAAGTAGGTCGGCGACTCCAGCGCGATCGTGTCGCCGGGGCGCGTCACCGTGCGCAGCGCGAACTGCAGCGCCTCCATGCAGCCGTTGGTGAGGATGATGTCCTCGGGCGCCAGCGTCATCGCCAGGTCCTGCGCATGGCGACAGATCTCGCGCCGCAACAGCAGCGATCCGGGCGGCAGGCTGTAGTCCGACAGCAGCTCCGGCCGCCTGCGTGCGAGGTCGGACACGAGCCGCCCGAGGCGTTCGCCCGGATAGAAGGTGCTGCCCTTCGGGCACGCGAGCGACAGGTCGATCGTGTCGGGGCTCGCCTGGGCGGCGACGACGCGGCTGATCTGGTCGAGGACCTCGGCTTCCGCGGATTTCGCCAGCGTGCTGGCAGCGGCGAAGCGCGGCGCCGGCGGCGTCGGCAGGCGCGAGCGCACGAAATAGCCCGACTGCGGCCGCGCCTCGATCAGGCCGTGCGCCTCGAGCTGGCGGTAGGCCGCGAGCACGGTGTTGATGCTCAGCCCGCGGCTCTTCGCCGCCTCGCGCACCGAGGGCAGGCGCTCGCCGCTCGCGAGGCGCCCGTCGGTCATCGCGTGGCGCAGCTCCAGCGCGAGGGACTGGTACAGCGGCTGGCTGTCGTCGAGCATCGTGGGGCCTCCGGGGCGAATGGTTGCAGTCGGCGCTGCAATTGGTGGATACAGTTCGATGAAGAATAAACTGTGTCCAGCATAAAATCTATTTTCTGGCGCTGTAACCTTGCCGTGCGAATCCTTATTCTGGGTGACATGCAAGACAGCCCGGAGAAGGCACCATGTTCGATCTGCCCCTGATGACCTACGTGTTCACGATGTCCGTCACCCCCGGACCCAACAACCTCATGCTCGCGGCGAGCGGCGTCAATTTCGGTTTCCGCCGCACCCTGCCGCACATGCTCGGCGTGAGCATCGGCCACGGCGTGCAGGTCGTGCTCGTCGCGAGCCTGCTGGCCTGGATCATGGTGTGGCTCGAAGCGCTGCGCGTGCCGCTGGTGATCGCCGGCTGTGCCTACCTGCTGTGGCTCGCGTGGCGCCAGGCACGCGCCGGCGAGCCGGCCGCGCGCGGCCAGGTCCGCCCGCTGGGCTTCTTCGGCGCCGCCCTGTTCCAGTGGGTCAATCCCAAGGCGTGGATGATGGTGCTCAACGTCGCGATCCTGTTCCTGCCGCGCGGCAGCGGCTGGCAGGCGGCGGGCGAGCTGGCGCTGTGGTGCGCACTGGTGAACCTGCCGTGCATCGCGCTGTGGGCGCTCGCGGGCGACCGCATGGGCGTCTTCCTGAAGAGCCCGGTCGCGTTGCGGGCCTTCAACTGGACGATGGCCGCCCTGCTCGGGGCGACCGCCGCGTGGATCCTGATCGACGAACTGCTGTCGAAGTAAGGCGAGGGAATCCCGTTTTGCGTACGCGGATTGGCGGCGGCTGGCCGGGCGTCTACAATGCGTCGCCTTGTACCGGGAGAAAGAAATGGCGATGTACGAATCGGATCACACCAAGTTCATGCGCGAGTGGCTGGAAAAGCATCCGAAGGAACTCGACGAGCAGAAGAAGGGCCGTGCCCTGTGGTGGGACAAGCCGCAGGACGTCGAGACCCAGAAGCGTTACGACGAGTCCCGCGTGCCGGTGAAGGCGTACTACTACGATACGCACTACTGATTCGGCACGGCCGATTCGTCTGCCGCGCACGCGTTCGCTGTTTGTCGCGTGCGTTTTGCCTGACGGGAATCCGCTCTTTCCCACGCCCGCGTGTCGCTGCCTGACTCACTGGTCCTGATCGACGTCGAAACCACCGGCGCGAATCCGTTGCGCGACCGCGTGACGGAGATCGCCGTGCTGCGCATCGAGCGCGGCGAGCTGGTCGATCGCTGGGAAACGCTGGTCAATCCCGAATGCCCGATCCCGCCGCTGATCCAGCGGCTGGTCGGCATCACCGACGCGATGGTCGCCGGTGCGCCGACTTTCGCGGCGCTCGCCGACGAGGTGCGTGCCCGGCTGGGCGGCGCCGTGTTCGTCGCGCACAACGCGCGCTTCGACTACGGCTTCATCCGCAGCGAGTTCGCGCGCATCGAGCAGACTTTCGACGCCCCGGTGCTGTGCACCGTGAAGCTGTCGCGCGCGCTGTATCCCGAGCATCACCGCCACGGCCTCGACGCGTTGATCGAGCGCCACGGCTTCACCTGTGGTGCTCGCCACCGCGCGATGGGCGACACCGAGGTGCTGTGGCAGTTTGCCCGCCTCGTCACCGACGCCTTCGCGCCCGACGTGCTCGCGCGCGCGGTCGAGCGCGCGATGAAGCGCCCGGCGCGCGCGGTCGAGCTGCCCGAGGGCGTGCTCGAAGGCCTGCCCGAGTCGCCCGGCCTGTACTACCTCTACGGCGACAACGACCAGCTCCTCTACATCGGTCGCAGCGCCTGCCTGCGTGCGCGCGTGATGGAGCACTTCGCGCCCGGCGTGAAGGGCAAGGACGCGGAACTCGCCAAGCGCGTGCGCCGCGTCGACTGGGAGGAAAGCGCGGGCGAGCTGACCGCGACGCTGCGCGAGATGGCGCTGCTGCACCGACGCTGCCCGCCGTACAACCGCGTCGCGGGCAGCGCGGAAGTCTTCGGCCTGCAGTACGTGCCGGGACGCAAGCGTCCCCCCATCCTGCAGCGCGTCGCGCTGGCGGGCAGCGATCCGGCGGCGTGGGGCGACGCGCACGGCACGTTCCGCACGAAGAAGGAAGCGGACAACCTGCTGCGCGAGCTGGCGCAGGCCTATCAGCTGTGCCTGCGCCGCCTCGGGCTGGAATCGGGCAACAGCGGCCCGTGCTCGGCGCATCTGGCGAAGCGCTGCGCCGGCGTGTGTGCCGGCAAGGAAAGCTTCGCGGCGCACGACGAACGCCTGCTCGGCGCGCTCGGGGCGGTGCGGCTGCGCCCCTGGCCGTGGCCGGGCGCGGTGATGATCGCGGAGCGCTGTCCCCACAGCGGCAGTGAGGCCTGGCACGTGGTCGACCACTGGTGTCTGCTCGGCACCGCCGACAGTCCTCAGGCGCTGGACACGTTGCGTGCGGCGCTGCCGCCGCGCCGCTTCGATCTCGACATCTACCGCACGCTGGTGCGCTGGCTGGCCGCGGACGGCCACCGCGACGCCGTCATGCCGCTCCTGCCCTGACCCTTCCGACGCCCTCCGCGCTGCGGCGTCAGGCCGCGATGCGTTCGAGCTGCAGCCGGTTGGTGAGGGTGATCGCGCGCCGTCCGCGCGGCACGATGAAGCCGTCGCGCCGGAGCCGGTTGAGCACGCGCGAGAAGGTCTCCGGCGTGAGGTTCAGCTGCGAGGCGATGGTCTGCTTGTCACAGGGAAGATGCACCTCACCGTCGTCGCTGTCGGCATGCTGAACGAGATAATGCGCGACGCGCTGCGTGCTGCTGCGCTGCGTGCATTGCTCCATCCCTTCGACCAGTTCCTGCATGCGCTCGGACAGGCGGGCCATCAGCGCCATCGCGAACCGCGGCTGGGCCGCCATCGCGGCCTGCACCGCGTTGCGCTGGATGTGCAAGACGATGCTGTTGCGGGTCGCCTGCGCCGCGAGCGTCTGGCGCGTGTCGCTGAAGATGTTCTCTTCGCAGAAGGTGTCGCCCGGCCCGGCCAGGCGCACGACCTTTTCCGCGCCTGCGCTCGAGATCAGGAACAGTTTGACCTCGCCTTCGAGGACCAGGTACATGCCTCCGGGCTCCGTGCCGCGGTGCATGATCATCTCCGTGCGGGAGGCGCGCACGGAGCGCACGCCGTGGACAAGCCGCCCCAGGGTGGCGGAGTCGAGGCAGTCGAAGGGGTCGAGGAGGGCGAGGGTCTGGACGGTTTGGGCCTGGATCGTGTTCATTGCGTTACGCTCCCTGGACGGCACATGCGGGATTCGGGCCGATGATCTTGCCCAAGTCTAGATGCAGAAACTCTGATGATCCAGTCGGCATATGCACGCCGGGAGGGGCGAAATACCTCTTCGGAGGTATTGGTGGTAATTGAGAAGTGGTTGATTTTTTGAGATTTTGCTGGATCTTGAAGATCCAGGCGACGAGCTTGGGTATATGGAGGTATCCCCATGAATTCAGCCGCTGCAGCGCAGGGCGGGGAATGGCGCGGCCTGCCGGGGCGCGTCTGGCGGATGATCGCCGGGCGCGCCGTGCTGCTCCTGTTGCTGCTTGCCTTCCTTGCGGTGGCGCTGATCGGCGTGATCGGGATCGGCGTGTCGGTGGTCGTCATGGAGTCCGTCCAGGGCAGCGCCAGCGCGGTCAACGTCGCGGGCAGCCTGCGCCGGCTCGCGCACCGGGCCGGCGGGCTCGCCGTCGCGCGCAGCATCGGCGCGGCGGATCAGGGGGCGGTGCAGGACGCCGTCGCGCAGTTCGAGGTCGCCCTCGCCAGTCCGGTGATCGCGAGCGTGCTCGAGCGTCAGCCGAGCAGCGTGTTCGCGTCGGTCTTTCGCGGTGTCGAGGCGGGCTGGAAAACGCGCATCCGGCCGCGCGTGCTGGCGATTCCCGAGGCGCCCCCCGAGGATCCGTCCGCGGCGGCGCATTACCGCGCGCTGCTCGTCGAGGTCGACGCCTTTGCCGAGGAAATCAACACGCTGGTAGCGGTGCTCGAGCACGACGCCGAGTCGCGCATCGAGCAGTTGCGCACCCTGCTCGGCGCCGCGCTACTGTTGCTGGTGGGCGCCGTCGCGCCTGCGCTGTACGTGCTGCGCCGGCGCGTGATTGCGCCCCTGAGCGGCCTGCACAACTGCGCGGCGCGCATCGCGCAGGGGGATTTCGACGCACGCACCCGATTCACCGGCCGCGACGAACTGGGGCGCGTCGGCGAGGCCTTCAACGCGATGGCGGGCGAGCTGTCGGTCGCCTATCGCGAGCTCGAATCGCGGGTCGCGCGCAAGACCGCGGATCTCACCCGCAGCAACCGCGCACTGGAACTGCTGTATTACGTGATCTCGCGCCTCTATCACGCCCCGGCGAGCAGCGCGACCTACGCCGAGACCCTGAGCGATCTCGAGCAGACGCTGGGACTGCGCGGCAGTTTCATCTGCGTCGAGCCCAAGCTCGGGGGGGCGGCATCGGTGCTCGCCTCGACCATCGGCGAGTGCCCCGAACGCCGAACCGGCAATGGGGATTGCGCCCGCTGCTCGGGGCGGCGGGCTCCGTGGAGCTACCATGGCGAGGGTGACATGGACGTGCTGCTCGTGCCGCTGCGCGACGCCGAACGCCACTACGGCATGCTGCGCCTCGCGCTGCCCCCGGGCCAGCGCCTGGGGGACTGGGAGCGGACGCTGCTCGAGGCGGTGACGCGGCACATGGGCATCGCGCTCGGCATCTCGCGCCAGAGCGAACGCGACCGGCTGCTCGCGCTGCAGGAAGAGCGCTCGATCATCGCCCGCGAACTGCACGATTCGCTCGCGCAGTCGCTGTCCTTCATGAAGATCCAGGTCAGCCTGCTGTCGCCCGCGCTGGCGGGGCCGCAGGCGCGCGAGGAAGCGGAGACGATCCTCGCCGACCTGCGCGAAGGCATCAACGCGGCCTACCGTCAGCTGCGCGAATTGCTGGCAACCTTCCGGCTGCGCATCGAGGGCGATTTCGCGCGCCTGCTCGGCAACACCGTGTCCGAGTTCGCGTCGCGCAGCGGGCTGCCGATCGGACTCGAACTCGAGCTCGGCGGCAGCCACCTCAATCCCAACCAGGAAATCCACGTCCTGCACATCATCCGCGAGGCGCTGTCGAACGCGGTCCGCCACGCCCAGGCCACGCGCATCCGCGTCGCGCTCGCCAGCGCCCCCGGCGGTGACATCACCGTCGTCGTCGAGGACGACGGCCGCGGCGTCGACGACGAATCGGTGGCCGCCGCGCATCACTTCGGCCTCACGATCATGAGCGAGCGCGCCCGCGGCCTGGGCGGCTCGCTCGAAGTCCTGTCCTGCCCGGAGGGCGGCACACGTATCGTGCTGCGCTTCAACCCGCGGCCGGCCGAGGGGCGCCCGGAACTACCCATTGTCATGGAGAACAAATGACCGACACCCGGCAACGCGTCATCATCGTCGACGACCACCCGCTGTTCCGCAAGGGACTGATCCAGCTGCTGCGCACCGTGCCCGGCTTCGATCTCGTCGCCGAAGTCGCCGACGGCAGGGAAGGCATCCGCCAGATCCTCCACCTGCGCCCCGACCTGCTGCTGCTCGACCTCAACATGAAGGAGATGTCGGGCCTCGACGTGCTGCGCTTCGTGAAGCAGGCCGACCTCGACACCCGCGTCGTGATGGTCACCGTTTCGGATGCCGCCGACGACCTCGTCGCCGCCCTGCGCGCCGGGGCCGACGGCTATCTCCTCAAGGACATGGAGCCCGAGGAAATGGTCGAGGCGCTGCGCGCCGCCGCGGCCGGCCGCATCGTCGTCTCCGACGCGCTCACGCACCTGCTGGCCGCCGCGCTGCGCGACGACAAGCGTCCCGAGAGCGCGTCCGCGGCCGGGCTCACCGAGCGCGAGCAGGGCATCCTCGAATACATCGCCGGCGGCCTGTCGAACAAGCAGATCGCCCGCGAGCTCAACATTGCCGAAGGCACCGTCAAGGTGCACGTCAAGCACCTGCTGCGCAAACTCAATTTCCGTTCGCGCGTCGAGGCGGCCGTCTGGGCCGTCGAACACCTGCGCCCCGAACGCTGATCCCACCCCGCGGCGGCCCCGGAATGGGAGCCGTTCGCATCTTGACGGCAGTCAAGGTCCGGCAATCCGGGCGCGTGTCCAATGAAAACCCATGAATGTTTCAGGGTATTGCGTGCGTCATGCCGACCTCACGCCGCGGGTTCCTCAGGGGCCGTTTCCGTTCCGATACCGATGTGCTGCGACCGCCCTGGGCGATCGCGGGCGGCGACTTCGAGGATGCCTGCACGCGCTGCGGGGACTGCCTGAAGGCCTGTCCGACCGGCATTGTCGTTGCCGCTCCCGGCGGCTATCCGGGCGTCGATTTCAGCCGTGGTGAATGCAGCTTCTGTGGCGACTGCGTCACCGCTTGCCAGGCCGGCGCGCTGCAGCGAAGCGACGGACTGGCGCCGTGGCGGCTCGCGGCGGTGATCGCCGATGCCTGTCTCGCGCGCCGCGGCATCGAATGCCGGGTGTGCGGCGAGGCCTGCGCCGCCGCCGCGATCCGCTTCCGCCCCAGCCGCGGCGGTGTCGCGCAGCCCCTGTTCGACGCCGAACGCTGCACCGGCTGCGGCGCCTGTCAGGCTCCCTGTCCGGCCGGCGCCATCGCAATGAAGAATCGAGTGGAGATGCCTGCATGAAGATCGCAAGCCTGGTCGTCAGGGTCAGCCCGGAGCACATCGACGCCCTGAAGGACGCGCTGCTGAAGATCCCCGGCGTCGAGCTGCACGGCGCGAGCAGCGAGCTCGGGCGCGTCATTGTCACCGTCGAGGACGGCGAAGGCTATGCCATGACCGATTCCCTGCTGGCTGTGAACGTCGCACCGCACGTGCTCGGCGTCACGCTCGCCTACGAATACACGGACGAAGGTTTGGAACACGAATTGGAACACCCGGAACCGATACCGGGCCTGCCGCTCGCGGGGGACGGAATCGGCAGCGCTCAGGACAAGGAGGCTTGAAATGACCATGGATAGACGCGACTTCATCAAGACCAATGCCATCGCGGCTGCCGCGGCGACCGCCGGCATTGGTATCCCGGTAGTGGCCGAGGCGCAGGCCCAGCCGGCCGGCAAGGCCTCCACCAAGGTGCGCTGGGACAAGGCGGCCTGCCGCTTCTGCGGCACCGGTTGCTCGGTGCTCGTCGGCGTGCAGAACGGGCGCATCGTCGCGACCCAGGGCGACCCGGACTCGCCCGTCAACCGCGGCCTCAACTGCATCAAGGGCTATTTCCTGTCGAAGATCATGTATGGCAACGACCGGCTCACGAAGCCGCTGCTGCGCATGAAGAACGGCAAGTACGACAAGAACGGCGAATTCGCGCCGATCACCTGGGACCAGGCCTTCGACATCATGGCCGAGAAATGGAAGGCCGCGATGAAGCAGCACGGCCCCGACTCGGTGGGCATGTTCGGCTCGGGCCAGTGGACGATCTGGGAAGGCTACGCCGCGTCCAAGCTGCACAAGGCCGGTTTCCGCAGCAACAACCTCGACCCCAACGCCCGCCACTGCATGGCCTCGGCCGTGGCCGGCTTCATGCGCACCTTCGGCATCGACGAGCCGATGGGCTGCTACGACGACATCGAGAACGCCGACGGCTTCGTGCTGTGGGGCTCGAACATGGCCGAGATGCACCCCATCCTGTGGTCGCGCATCACCGACCGCCGCCTGTCGAAGGAAGGCTGCGAAGTGCACGTGTTGTCGACCTACGAGCACCGTTCGTTCGAGCTCGCCGACAACGGCATGATCTTCGTGCCGAACACCGACCTCGCGATCCTGAACTACATCTGCAACTACATCATCCAGAACAAGAAAGTTAATACCGAGTTCGTCAAGACGCGGGTGAACTTCAAGAAAGGCGAGACCGACATCGGCTTCGGCCTGCGCCCGAACCACGCGCTCGAAGCCAATGCCACCAACAACGGCTATCCCGGCGCCGACGGCAAGCCCAAGGGCAACACCGGCGCCGCGACCGACATCGGCTTCGAGGACTTCGCCAAGTTCGTGTCCGAGTACACGGCCGAGAAGGTGTCGAAGCTCTCCGGCGTGCCCGTCGACCGCCTCGAGCGCATGGCGAAGCTCTACGCCGATCCGAAGAAGAAGGTCGTGTCCTTCTGGACCATGGGCTTCAACCAGCACACCCGCGGCACGTGGGTGAACAACATGATCTACAACGTGCACCTGCTGGTCGGGAAGATCTCCGAGCCCGGCAACAGCCCGTTCTCGCTCACCGGCCAGCCGTCCGCCTGCGGCACCGCGCGCGAAGTCGGCACCTTCGCGCACCGCCTGCCGGCCGACATGGTCGTCACCAACCCGATGCACCGCGCGATCACCGAGAAGATCTGGCAGCTGCCCGAGGGCACGATCCCGGAGAAGGTCGGCTACCACGCCGTCGCGCAGAGCCGCGCCCTCAAGGACGGCAAGCTGAAGTGCTACTGGACCAGCACCACCAACAACATGCAGGCCGGTCCCAACATCAACGGCGAGATCTACCCCGGCTGGCGCAACCCGGAAGCCTTCGTCGTCGTCTCCGATGCCTACCCGACCGTGTCCGCGCTGTCCGCCGACCTCATCCTGCCGGCCGCGATGTGGGCCGAGAAGGAAGGCGCCTTCGGCAATGCCGAGCGCCGCACCCAGTTCTGGCGCCAGCAGGTGGCCGCGCCCGGGCAGGCCAAGTCCGACCTGTGGCAGCTCGTCGAGTTCTCGAAGCGCTTCAAGGTCGAGGACGTGTGGCCGGCCGAACTCATCGCCAAGAAGCCCGAACTCAAGGGCAAGACCCTGTTCGACGTGCTGTACAAGAACGGCTCGGTCAACAAGTTCCCGCTCGCCGACGTCGAGAAGACGAACGCCCACGCGATTCCCGGCTACATGAACGACGAGTCGAAGGAGCTCGGCTTCTACCTGCAGAAGGGCCTGTTCGAGGAATACGCGCAGTTCGGCCGCGGCCACGGCCACGACCTCGCCGACTTCGCGATGTACCACAAGGCGCGCGGCCTGCGCTGGCCGGTCGTCGAAGGCAAGGAAACCCTGTGGCGCTTCCGCGAGGGCTACGACCCCTACGTCAAGACCGGCGAGGGCGTGAAGTTCTACGGCCACAAGGACGGCAAGGCGGTCATTTTCGCGCTGCCCTACCAGGATCCGCCGGAGATGCCGGACAAGGAATACGACATGTGGCTGTGCACCGGCCGCGTGCTCGAGCACTGGCACACCGGCTCGATGACCCGCCGCGTGCCCGAGCTGCACCGCTCGGTGCCCGAGGCGCAGATCTTCATGCACCCGGACGACGCCACCAAGCGCGGCCTGCAGCGCGGCATGCTGGTCAAGGTCGCCTCGCGTCGCGGCGAGATCACCGCGCGCCTGGAAACGCGTGGCCGCAACAAGCCGCCCGTCGGCCTCATCTTCATCCCGTTCTTCGACGAAGGGCGCCTGGTGAACAAGCTCACGCTCGACGCCACCTGCCCGATCTCGAAGGAAACGGACTTCAAGAAGTGCGCCGTCAAGGTGCTCAAGGTCTGACGGCATAGGGCAGCGGAGCGCGGATCATGGCTGAAGTGCAGGACAAGCCGGTCGGTCAGGGAGGCCCCTCGCCCCGCCGCCGCTTCCTCCGGGAAGCGGCGGGGGTCGCGGGCGGCGCCTGCCTGCTCTCGCTCGGCGTCGGCCTGTACGCGAAGCAGGCAAGCGCCCTGCCCGCGACCGCCCTGCGTCCGCCCGGCGCGCTCGCCGAGGCGGATTTCCTCGCCGCCTGCGTGCGCTGCGGCCTGTGCGTGCGCGACTGCCCGTACGACACGCTCCGGCTCGCCGAACTCGGTGACGGCATCGCCACGGGCACCCCGTACTTCCACGCACGCCAGATCCCGTGCGAGATGTGCGAGACCATCCCCTGCGTCGTCGCCTGCCCGACCGGCGCGCTCGACCACGGCCTCACCGACATCGGCAAGGCGCGCATGGGGCTCGCGGTGCTGATCGACCACGAGACCTGCCTCAACTTCCTCGGCCTGCGCTGCGACGTCTGCTATCGCGTGTGCCCGGTCATCGACAAGGCGATCACGCTCGAGCGCCAGCACAACCCGCGCTCCGACCGCCACGCAATGCTCCTGCCCACGGTGCATTCTGACCACTGCACCGGCTGCGGCAAGTGCGAAAAATCCTGCGTGCTGCCGGGTGAAGCCGCGATCAAGGTGCTGCCGCTGAAGCTCGCGCAGGGTTCGAAGGCCGAGCACTACCGCAAGGGCTGGGAAGAGAAGGAAGCCGCCGGCGAGTCGCTGATCGGCGAGCAGCTCGAACTGCCCGTGCGCGGCCTCGAAGGCAAGTCCTACGGCGACACGCGTGTCGCGCCGGGGCAGGGGCCAACGCCGGCTCCCGCCGCGCCGGCCCGGCCGGGCAGCGGCCTCGATTCGGGGTGGAAGCCATGAGCGTCGCCGCCGTGCCAAAGGCCGCGCGCCCGCGTGTCGGCGCCGACGCGATCGCCGCCAAGGGTTGGCTGCGCGCGCACCGGTGGCTCATCCTGCGGCGCCTGTCGCAACTCGGCATCCTGGCCGCGTTTCTCGCCGGCCCGTGGTTCGGGCTGTGGATCGTCAAGGGCAACCTGTCGTCCAGCCTCACGCTCGGCGTCCTGCCGCTCACCGACCCCTTCCTGCTTGCACAGTCGCTCGCGGCCGGAACGCTCCCGTACAAGGAGGCCCTGATCGGCACCGGCATCGTCGTCGCCTTCTACCTCGTCGCCGGCGGCCGCGTGTTCTGCTCCTGGGTGTGCCCGATGAACCTCGTCACCGATGCCGCCGCGTGGCTGCGCCGCCGCCTCGGCCTCAAGGGCGGCAAGATCCCCTCGGGCGACACGCGCTACTGGCTGCTCGGCTTCATGCTGCTCGCCGCCTTCGCCAGCGGCAGCCTCGCGTGGGAATGGGTCAATCCGGTGTCGATGCTGCACCGCGGCCTCATCTTCGGCTTCGGCCTCGCGTGGGGCATCGTCGGCGGCGTCTTCCTGTACGACCTGCTGATCGCCACGCGCGGCTGGTGCGGCCACCTCTGCCCGATGGGCGCCTTCTACAGCCTGCTCGGCAGCGCCGCACTCGTGCGCGTCAGCGCCGCGCATCGCAGCGCCTGCGACGACTGCATGGACTGCTTCGCCGTCTGCCCCGAACCCCAGGTCATCCGTCCCGCACTCAAGGCGGCCGGCCAGGACCATCCGGTCATCCTCGACCGCAACTGCACCAATTGTGGCCGCTGCATCGATGTATGCGGCAGGAACGTTTTTCGAATCACGACCCGATTTGATAGGAGCGAGTCATGAAAAAACAGACCCGTAACCTGGCGCTGGCGCTCATTGCCGCCGCAAGCTTCGGTCCCTTCGGCGGACAGGCGCTGGCCCAGCAGGTGCAGAGCCTGCGCGGTGCGGCGGTGGACGCCGCCGAGCCGGCCACGGCGGCGGCGCACGTCCGGCCCGACGGCCCGGCCATCTCGCGCGACTACGTGCAGCAGCCGCCCCTGATCCCGCACAAGGTCGAGGGCTACGAAGTTACCAAGAACTTCAACAAGTGCATGGACTGCCATGCCTGGAGCCGCTACCAGGAGTTCAACGCCACCAAGGTCAGCCTCACGCACTTCAAGGACCGGGACGGCGGCGAGCTGTCGAACATCTCTCCGCGCCGCTACTTCTGCCTGCAGTGCCACATTCCCCAGACCGACGCCAAACCGCTGGTCGACAACACCTTCAAGCGCGCCGAGGGCCTGCGCTGATCCTCGACGCCTAACGGACAGGGAACCACCATGACCCAGGACAACAACAACGCGAAGGGCAGCCCGTGGCAGCGCCTGCGTCGCCTCGCCTTCGGCGTCGTCGGCATTGCCTTCGTCGCCGGCATCATCTTCTGGGGCGGCTTCAACACGGTGCTGGAGCTCACCAACCGTGAAGCCTTCTGCATCGGCTGCCACGAGATGAAGGAAAACGTCTTCAAGGAGTACCGCAACACCATCCACTACCAGAACCGCACCGGCGTGCGCGCCACCTGCCCGGATTGTCACGTGCCGAAGGAATGGATCCCCAAGATCATCCGCAAGATCCAGGCGTCCAACGAAGTCTTCCACCACCTGCTCGGCTCGATCGACACGCCCGAGAAGTTCAACGCCAAGCGCATTCAACTCGCCCAGAACGAGTGGCGCCGCATGAAGAAGAACAACTCGCAGGAATGCCGCAACTGCCACAACTACGAGTACTTCGACTATTCCGTACAGGGGCGGCGCTCCAACAAGGCGCACCAGGCCGGGCTCGCCGAGGGCAAGACCTGCATCGACTGCCACAAGGGCATCGCGCACTCGCTGCCGCCGATCGAGCAGGACATCGGCGCGGCGCATGAAAGTGTCGCGCCCGAGGTGTTCCACCCGCCAGCACCGCCCAAGCAGGACTGAGCTTCCGGCCGTCGCCACCGACCCGCCGCGATTTCATCAATCCACTGATGGGATCGCGGTTTTTCCGCCTGGCGGGACTCCCGAATCGGTCCCGTCTGTGGTTAAATCCACGCCCATGCTTTATGCCAACGCTCTCGCCTGCGTAAAGGGTGACCGCCCGCTGTTCCGAGGCCTTTCCCTGCGGGTCGCTCCGGGGGACCTGCTGCGCGTCGCCGGTCCCAACGGATTCGGCAAGACCAGCCTGCTGCGTATCCTGTGCGGCCTCGCCATGCCCGAGAGCGGCGAAATCCGCTGGAACGACGTCCCCATCAACAGCGACCGCGAAAGCTATCACCGCGCCTTGCTGTACCTCGGGCACGCGCCGTCCCTCAACGACCTCCTCACGCCGCTGGAGAACCTGCGCTTCGCCTGTTCCTCGGGCGGCGACAAGGTCGACGAGGATGCCTGCATCGATGCCCTCGTGCGCATCGGCCTCGCCCAGCAACTCGACCTTCCCGCCCGCGTCCTGTCGCAGGGGCAGCGCCGGCGCGTCGGCCTGGCCCGTCTGTTCCTCGAAGCCGACCGCAAGCTGTGGATCCTCGACGAGCCCTTCACGGCCCTCGACGTCGCCGCCGTGGCCGACCTGACCGCCACCCTTTCCGAACACTGCGCCGCTGGCGGCATGGTGGTGCTCACCACTCACCAGGATGCGCCTTTCGCCAAGGCCCCGGCGGTGCTCGATCTTGCCGAGGTAGCCTGTTGAGCCGCGCCCTGGGTCCCTTTGCCGCGGTCCTGAGCCGCGATCTCCTGCTCGCCTGGCGCGGACGCGCCGACGTCCTCGTCACGCTCGCGTTCTTCGTCGTCGTCGTCTGCCTCTTTCCGTTCGGGGTCGGCGCCGAGCCCAACCTGCTGCGCACCATCGCGCCCGGTGTCCTGTGGGTCGCCGCGCTCCTGTCCACCCTGCTGTCGCTGCACCGCCTGTTCGCCCAGGACCACGCCGACGGCACGCTCGAACAGCTGCTGCTGACCCCCGAGCCCACCGTCCTGTGGGTCGTTGCCAAGATCTCCGCCCACTGGATCGCCACCGGCCTGCCGCTGGTGGTAGTCGCGCCGGGGCTTGCGCTGTTGTTTGACGTGGAGCAAGGTGCGCTGGGGGTGCTGATTCTATCGTTGGCGCTCGGGACACCGATCCTCGCGCTGCTGGGGGCGGTCGGCGCGGCCCTCACGCTGGGCCTGCGCGGGGGCGGCATGCTGCTCGCGCTGCTGGTGCTGCCGCTGTTCGTGCCGGTGCTGATCTTCGGTGCCGGTGCGGTGGACGCATACCTGTCGGGCTCCGGTGCACAGGCACATCTTTTGCTTCTTGGTGGCGGGCTGTTGGCGTCGCTGGCACTGGCGCCGTTGGCCTGTGCGGCCGCACTCCGAATCGCAGTTGAATGATGAAATGAAAGACATGCAAAAGCCTGAACGCAGCAAGAGCCTCTTCCGCTTTGCCGCGCCCCAGATGTTCTACCCGCTGGCGGGCAAGCTGGCTCCCTGGTTCGCAGGCGTCGCGGCGATCCTCGCGGCGATCGGCATGTGGCTCGGCTTCTTCGTCGCGCCGACCGACGCCGTCCAGGGCGAGGTCTATCGCGTCATCTACATCCACGTCGCCGCGGCGTGGATGTCCATGTTCGTGTATCTGGTGATGGCCTTCTGGTCCTTCGTCGGCCTGGTCATGAACACCCGCCTGTCCTTCATCATGTCGCAGGCGCTCGCGCCCACCGGCGCGATGTTCTGCTTCGTCGCGCTATGGACCGGCGCGCTGTGGGGCAAGCCGACGTGGGGGGCCTACTGGGTGTGGGACGCGCGCCTGACTTCCCAGTTGTTGCTCCTTTTCCTGTATTTGGGATTCATGGCGCTCACGCGTGCGATCGAGGATCCCCGTCGTGCCGACAAGGCCGGCGCGATCATCGCCCTCGTCGGCGCCGTGAACGTGCCCATCATCTATTTCTCGGTGAAGTGGTGGAACACCCTGCACCAGGGCGCATCCGTCAGCCTCAACAAGGCGCCCTCGATGGCGACGACGATGCTGACCGGCATGCTGGTCATGGCGCTCGCCGCGTGGGCCTACACCATCGCGGTCACGCTGTGGCGCGTGCGTTCCCTCATCCTGGAACGCGAGCGCCACACCGATTGGGTCATCGCCGAACTGAACGCGCAGGAGGGCAAGGTCTGATGCAGTGGGAATCCTGGAGCGCCTTCTGGGACATGGGCGGTTTTGCCTTTTTCGTATGGGGCAGTTACGGCTTGACGCTGCTGCTCGTCGTCGGGGAACTGATCCTCGTCGTGCGTCGTCGTAGGGATACCGTGCGACGCCTGTTGCGCCTGCGCCGGGCCAATGTGGCCGGTGTGGGCGGGCGTCGTGCTTTTGAGGAGATCGTTGAATGAAACCCCGTAGCAAACGGCTGATGCTGCTCGGCGGTGCCGTTGCACTGTTGGTCGGGGCGGTGGCGCTCGTGCTGTCCGCCTTCCAGGAGAACCTCGTGTTCTTCCATACCCCCACCGAAGTGGCCGCCGGCAAGGCCCCGAACGGCCGTACCTTCCGCATCGGCGGTCTGGTCGAGCAGGGCTCGATCAAGCGTGCGGCCGACGGCCTGACGGTGCAGTTCGCGATCACCGACACCGCGAAGACCATTCCCGTCACCTACAAGGGTTCGCTGCCCGACCTCTTCAGCGAGGGCAAGGGCGCGGTCGTGCAGGGCAAACTGGGCCCCGACGGGCAGTTCACGGCCTCGGAAGTGCTCGCCAAGCACGACGAGAACTACATGCCGCCTGAAGCGCAGCACGCGGTCGACCAAGCGCACAAGACCGAGCAGACGGTGAAGCAATGATTCCCGAACTTGGTCATTTTTCGCTGATCCTCGCGCTGATTCTCGCCCTCGTGCAGGGGGTGGTGCCGCTCATCGGCGCGAGCCGCAACCGCCTGGCGCTGATGTCGGTCGGCCGCACGGCCGCGCAGGGCCAGTTCCTGTTCATCGCCTTCGCGTTCGGCTGCCTGACGTGGTCCTTCATCAACAGCGACTTCTCGCTGCAGCTCGCCGCGAGCAACTCGCACTCCGCCACCCCGCTGATCTACAAGATCACCGGCGTGTGGGGCAACCACGAAGGCTCGCTGCTGCTGTGGGCCATGTCGCTTGCGCTGTGGACCGTCGCCGTCACCGTGTTCAGCCGCAACCTGCCCGAGATCTTCATGGCGCGCGTGCTGGGCGTGCTGGGGCTCGTCAGCACCGGCTTCCTGCTGTTCCTGCTGGTCACCTCCAACCCCTTCGACCGCATCCTGCCCGGTGCCCCCGAAGGTCGCGACCTCAACCCGCTGCTGCAGGACCCGGGGATGATCATCCATCCGCCGCTGCTGTACATGGGCTATGTCGGCTTCTCCGTCGCGTTCGCGTTCGCGATCGCCGCGCTGCTGTCCGGCCGCATGGACGCTGCCTGGGCGCGCTGGTCGCGGCCGTGGACCACCGTCGCGTGGATCTTCCTCACCGCCGGCATCGCCATCGGTTCGGGCTGGGCCTATTACGAGCTCGGCTGGGGCGGCTGGTGGTTCTGGGATCCGGTCGAGAACGCCTCCTTCATGCCCTGGCTGGTCGGCACCGCGCTGATGCACTCGCTCGCGGTCACCGAGAAGCGCGGCGCGTTCCGCAGCTGGACCGTGCTCCTCGCGATCGCCGCGTTCTCGCTCTCGCTGATGGGCACCTTCCTCGTCCGCTCCGGCGTCCTGACCTCGGTGCATGCCTTCGCCACCGACCCGGCGCGCGGCCTGTTCGTGCTCGCGCTGCTCGTGCTCGTGATCGGCGTCTCGCTCGCGCTGTTCGCGTGGCGCGCGCCGACGCTGGCGGGCGGCGGCAGCTTCGGGCTGATCTCGCGTGAATCCTCGCTGCTCGCCAACAACGTGCTGCTGTCGGTCGCCAGCGGCTCCGTGCTGCTCGGCACGCTCTATCCGCTCTTCATCGATGCGCTGAACCTCGGCAAGATTTCGGTCGGACCTCCGTACTTCGAGACCGTCTTCGTCCCGCTGATGACCCCGGTGGTCGTGCTGATGATGATCGGCCCCTTCATCCGTTGGAAGGGTGACGACGGCAACAGCGTCCTGCGCAAGGTTGCGCCGGGCATTGTCGGCAGCCTCGTGATCGGTGCCGGCACGGCCTTCGCACTGGGGCACGTGAGCTGGCGGACCGTGCTGGGGCTTTCGCTCGCGGCGTGGGTCATCATCGGCAGCGTCCAGATCCTGTGGCAGCGCATTGCCGACCGCCGCGGCGCCGGTGCCGGCGCACGCCTGCGCAGCATTCCGTCCGCGTGGTGGGGCATGTGGTTCGCCCACCTCGGGATCGGCGTCTTCATCATCGGCGTTGCCTTGGTCGGCAGTCTCAACACGCAGATGCAGGTCAAGATGCTGCCGGGCGACACGGCGCAGCTGGCCGGCTACACCTTCACCTTCCGCGGTGCGAAGGAGGTCTCGGGGCCGAACTACGCGGCGGCGCGCGCGACGATCGACGTGACGCGCGGCGCGGCCAAGGTCGCCACGCTGAGCCCCGAGAAGCGCTTCTACCAGGCGCAGGGCATGCCGATGACCGAAGCCGCGATCGACATCGGTCTTTTCCGCGACGTGTATGTGAATATCGGCGACCAGCTCGACGACGGAGCATGGGTCGTCGGTCTGTTCTACCGCCCGTTCATCAGCTGGATCTGGTTCGGGTGTGCGTTGATGGCGCTCGGCGGCATCTTTGCCGCATCCGACCGCCGTTACCGTCGTCTGGCCGAGCGCGAGGCCCCCGCGGGGGCGCGCCAGGCCGCATGAGAGGTTCCATGAAAGCGAAGTTCCTGATTCCCCTCTTCATTTTCCTCGCGCTGGCGGGCTTCCTCGGATACGGGCTCAAGCTCAATCCGCGCGAAGTGCCGTCGCCGCTCATCGGCAAGGCGGCGCCTGCATTCCGGGTGCCGCAACTGCAGGCCGAGGACAAGACCATTTCGCCCGAGGACATGAAGGGGCGCGTCTGGCTCCTCAACGTCTGGGCGTCGTGGTGCGTGTCGTGCCGTTATGAGCATCCGGTTCTGGTGCAACTGGCCCGCAACAGCCCGGTGCCGATCGTCGGGCTCAACTACAAGGAAGTGCGCGGCGACGGTGCCCTCGACGCCAAGGCTGTCGACCCCGCGACCGAACTGGCCACCGCACGTCAACGTGCGCGGCAGTGGCTCGTCGAGCACGGTGGCGACCCGTACATGGCGTCGGCGGTCGACCTCGACGGGCGCGTCGGCATCGACTACGGCGTGTACGGCGTCCCCGAGACCTTCCTGATCGACCAGCAGGGCGTGATCCGATACAAGCACATCGGCCCCATCACCCCGGAGTCGCTGCGCGACGTGCTGCTGCCGAAGATCGCGGAGTTGCAACGTGCGAGCTGACCTGATGCGCCGCCTGGCGCTTGTTGCTGCCCTGCTGCTCCCCGTTGCGGGACATGCCGGCGAAGCCGCACCGGTGACCGACGATCCGGTTCTCGAGGAACGTGTCATGCGCCTGTCGCACGACCTGCGTTGCCTCGTGTGCCAGAACCAGTCGATCGCCGAATCCAATGCACCGCTGGCCGTTGACCTGCGCAACCAGGTGCGGGAGCAGTTTCAGGCAGGGAAGGACGAAGCAGCCGTCGTCGACTATCTGGTCGCGCGTTACGGCGATTTCGTCCTCTATCTGCCGCCGTTCAAGGGCACCACGCTGTTGCTGTGGCTCGGGCCGGGGCTTCTGCTCGTGGCAGGCGCAGGGTGGCTTGCGTGGCGCCTGCGTAGCCGCGTCCGCGAAACTCCGCACGCCCTGAGTGCGGAAGAACATGCCCGTGCCGCAGCACTGCTTGACGGCACCGCCAAACCTTCCCGGGAGTCCCGCTTGTGACTGTTTTCCTGATTCTGGCCACCATGCTGGTGGCCGGTGCCCTGCTGCTCGTCATCCCGCCCATGCTGGGCGCCGGAGCGAAGGCGCGCGAACACGCGGCGCGGCAGGAGCAGGCGCGTACGGTGCTGGTCGTGTTGCGCGAACAACTCGCGGAACTCGACGCCGAGCGGGCCGCCGGACGCATCGCCGAAGCGGATTACCAGCGGTCGCGCGACGAAGTCGAACAGCGTGCGCTGGCCGAAGGGGGGACGGCGGAGGCCGGCGTTGACGGTGCGCCGGCACGCGGATGGGCGTTGGGCGTCGTGTTCGCCGTGCCGGTACTCGCGGTCACCGTTTACATGCTGCTCGGCACCCCGGCGGGACTCGATCCCGAGAACCTGAAGCCCGCGCCCGAAGCCGGCCACCAGATCACGCCCGAGCAAATGCAGGCCATGGTGGCCCAGCTCGCAGAGCGTCTCGAGCGCGAACCGGACAACGTCCAGGGCTGGATGATGCTCGGCCGTTCGTATGCCGTCATGCAGAACTTCCAGGGCGCCGTCGCGACCTGGCAGAAGATTGGTGCACAGATACCGGAGCAGGCCGACATTCTGGCCGACTGGGCCGACCTGCTTGCGGGTGCGGCGGGGCGCAAGTTCGAAGGTGATCCCGATCGGCTGATCGTGCGGGCTCTTGCGCTCGACCCGAACCACGTCAAGGCGCTCGCCCTGTCGGGCACGTCGGCCTTCCGGCGGGGTGACTACGCCCAGGCGTCGGCCCAGTGGGAGAAGATCCTCGCCAGCCTGCAGCCCGGCGTCGAACCCTATCCGTCGATTCTGGCCAGCATCAACGAGGCGCGCACCAAGGGCGGCCTGCCGCTGCTGAGCCCGCCTGCGGGGCCGCAGGCGGCCGGGATGGCGGGTGGTGGGGGCGCAGCAGAGCAGGGTGGCGCCGCGAGCACTGCACTGACCCTGCGCGGGCGGCTCAGCCTCGCACCGGAACTTGCGAGCAAGGCCGGTGCCGACGATACGATATTCGTCTTCGCGCGCCCGGCGCAGGGCGGCATGCCAATCGCCGCCCTGCGCATCCGCGCCGGCGAACTCCCGGTCGATTTCGACTTCGCCAGCGCCCAGCGGATGTCGCAGGGGCCTCTGCCGGCACAGATCGCGATCGGCGCACGGCTGTCGAAAGGCGGCAGTGCAACGGCGAGCGCGGGCGACCTCGAGAGCCAGGCGGTGCTCGCAGCGCCCGATGCCGAGGGTGTGAGCATCGTTATCGACCGCGTGCGCAAGTAACAGGCAGACGCCGATATCGGCGAAGGGGCGCGGTGCTTCGGCAGCGCGCCCCTTCGTTCATTTGGGGCCCGCGCTTCGCCTTCGGGTTCCACGTCTCGACCCGCATGATGCGCCGCTGATTGGTCGCCGCCCCGCCGAAATCCTGCCTCGCCCGCTGCGCGGGCCATACGCCGAAGCCCAAGAGCCGTGGCGCGAAGTCGCGTGGTGCTCGCACACCGCAGGATGTGCGACGCACACACGGATGGGGCGGACCCGCAAAGGAAAAGGCCGCCCCACTTGCGTGGGACGGCCTTGCAGGGTGCTGCGCAGGTCTCGTCGGCTCAGGTGTTCGGACGGATGTGCGAGACGCCACCGTAGCTGCCGACCCACAGATCACCGTCCTTCGTCGTGGTCATCGAGAACACGGTGTCGCCGAAGAGTCCATCCGCCGACTTCATGATGCGGAACTGTTCGCCGTCCTTCATCGCCAAGCCGTTGTTCGTGCCGATCCAGAGGCGGTTCTGCTGGTCACGATGCAACATGAACACGTGGTTGCCGGGCAGACCTTCGACCGTGGTGTAGTTGGTCCACTTCCCGTCCTTGTAGTGGGCGAGGCCGCCGCCCCAGGTGCCCGACCAGACCGAGCCGTCCTGGTCAACGACGAGCGAAATGATGTAGTTCGGGTTGTAAGCCTGGTCGATCCCTTCAAGGCCCATTTCGCGCTTCTGCTGGGCGTGGTGCAGGGATTCCTTGGCCGGATCGCTCTTGTAGGCGATATCCTGCTTCACCTTGTCGTAATCGGCGCCGATGCCGCGCGAGTGGTTCCAGTTCTCCCACTTGCCGTCGGCAAAGTGTGCCATGCCCCCTTCCGTTGCCAGCCACATGTCGTCGTTCTTGCCTTCGGCCAGACCGTACACCCAGTCGTTCGGCAGGCCGCCGCCAGTGCTCTCGACCGTATGCAGTTCCCAGGCGGAGGGGTCCTTCAGCTTGCCACCGCGCACGCGATTGACGCCCGACCAGGTCGCGATCCAGATGTCGCCCGAACGGGTCTCGACCACGTCATAGACGAACGCGTCGCCGAGGCCTTCCGGAATGTTGTAGGTCTCCCACGTGCCGGTCTTTTCGTCGAGCATGGACATGCCCCCGCCGTAGGTGCCGACGGTGATCTTGCCCTGGATGCGGCCGACGTAGAACATGCCGTTCGACAGCAGGCCGTTCTGGTTGTCGTACATCTTGTACTCGTCGGTGCGCGTGTTGTAGCGGATCACACCACCCGAGGTAGCGACCCAGACGTTCCCGTCGTCGACGTAGATCTTCTTGACGTTCTTGTTGCCGACGCGGAAGTGGGTGAATTTTTCGTTCGGGTCGACACCGACCTTGCCTTCACGGATTTCCTGCCCGCCCGCTGCGGGCATGGTGCCGGCCGGAGCGCTGGCGACGGCCGCAGGTGCGGGGGTTTTGCCCTGTTGTTGGCCAAGCGTGTAGGCGCCGGCAATCGCGACGACGCCGACGATGGAGGCTACGGCTGCAACTTTGTAACTCATGCGAAAAACTCCAGTTTAAGTTCCGGTTGCCGGCTGCCGGGCCAGGACCGTTCAGGGTCAGGTTGGCCCAGCCGACGGTGACAGTTCCTTATTTGCCGATGACCGCAACGCCGCGGCGCGTGCCCACCCAGACGTCGCCGTTGGCGGCGGCTGCGATCGTGTAGACGTGGGAATCGAGCAGGCCTTCCTTGGTCGTGTAGGAGCGCCACGTCTTGCCGTCGAAGCGCGATACGCCCTTGTCGGTGCCGAACCACAGGACGCCCTGCTTGTCCTGGGCGATCGAGTACACGATGTTGCCGACGAGCCCGTCCTTGCTGTTGTAGTTCTTCCAGGTCTTGCCGTCGAACCGGGCGACTCCGCCCCCCCAGGTGCCGACCCATGCCGTGCCTTGCGGGTCGATGTGCATGGCGAAGGAGTAGTTCGGGTTGTAGGTCGGCTGCCCGTGTTCCATCGTCGTCAGGTCATGGCGCGAGCGCGTGCCGAGGCCGGTGTTGCTGGAGGCCGGCAACTGGTCGACGTTGGGCGCCCCCAGCCCGTCCTTGTGCGTCCAGGACTTCCATTCCTTGCCGTCGAACATCGACACGCCGCCCTCGGTGGCGAACCAGACGCGCCCCTTGGCGTCGACGTCGAGGCCGTACACCCACTCGTTGATGAGTTCCTTGACGTACTTCTTGAATTCGCCGGTCTTGACGTTGAAGTGATTGACCCCCGCCCAGGTGCCGATCCACAGGTTGCCGTCCTTGTCGTTGGCGTAGGAGTAGATCCAGTAGTCGGCGAGGCCGTGCATCGGGAAGTAGGTCTTCCACTTGCCGTCCTTGTAGCGCGAGGCGCCGCCCGCATTGGTGCCGAACCACTTGTAGCCCTGCGTATCGATGCCCACCGCGAACACGTATTCGTTCGCCAGACCGTCCGCGCGGGTGAAGGTGTTGCGCGGCTTGCGCGTGTTGAGGTCGATCTCATGCACGCCGGTCGATGTTCCCACCCAGATCGTGTTGGTGCCGGGTTCGATCGTCAGTGCCCTGACATACACGCTGTCGCCGACATTGAAGGTCTCGCGGACCCGGTAATCGGGCGACGGGGTCTGGGCGGTGGCGGCGCCGGTCATGCAGGTAAGGGCCAGTGCGGCCGCCGTCAGGGCGCGCCGTGCGTGCTGCGGGTTCAGGGTCATCGTTGAAGTGTCCGTAGATAGGCGATTACGTCGAGGATTTCTTGATCCCTAAGAATGCCGTTGAATGATGGCATCGTCATTTTTCCGGCCTTGATGCTCGCGAGCAATATCATGTCGGGCTGCATCAGTCTCTCGCCGCGTGCAAACTTCGGTGCGTTCGGGATCGCGCTGTTGCCGCCCGGGCCGTGGCAGCCGATGCAGTGCTGGTTGTAGATGCGTTGTCCTTCGACGACGTTCGCCGCGAGCGCGGCTCCTGGCGCGGCAAGTGCCGCGACGAGGAGCGCTGTCAGTCCACCGATCGCTTTCATTTGCGCGCACCCTTCTTGTTCGTGCCGAGGATGCCCGCGAGCCGCGTTTCCCATTGTTCCGCCTTGGCCGTGTCGGTCGCGAGTCCGTACTTGCCCGTCCGGTAGCCCTGCGCGACCGCCTTGATTGCGTCCACCTCGCCGAGTTCGGCCGCCTTGAGCAGCATCGCGCCCGCTTCCGGCGTTTCGGAATTGTCCGCGTCGAGGCGCTTGTCGTTGTGGACGAAGGCGAGCGCCATCGTGATGATCGCGAGGTTGTGTCCCTTTGCCGCGGCTGCGCGCATCAGCCGACCGGCATCGGACGGATTGGAGGCCTTGGCTTCGCCGGTGAAGTACATCTTCGCCAGCCCGTATTCGCCATCCAGGTTGCCCTGTTCGGCGGCCTTCTGGAGATATTGCGCGGCTTCGTCGTCGAGTTCGGCGCTGTCGAGAATGGAGCCGTACAGCGCCTGTGCGGCGGCGTGGCCCGCGTCGGCGGCCTTCTTGAGCGGATCCATCGCACCGGCGACGTCATTGACGCGATACGATGCGCGCCCCTTCTGATAGTCGGCCTCCGCGTCAGCCAGGGCCGCGGGCACCACGGCGGCCAGGGCCAGGGCGAGAAGCACGTGGCTGAAAGCGGGAACGATCTTCTCAGTTCCGGGAAGCTTCATTCTAGGTTCCTTGTTCGAAGTTGGAGTCGCGTGAGGGATGGGGATTGCCGGAGTCGCTCCTGTGGATCCCGAACGCTTCGAATTCCTCCAGCTTCCGGTACAGGCTCGACAGGCCGATACCCAGCTTCTGCGCCGCGGTGCGCCTGTCGCCACTCGTTTCGTCCAGCATCCGGTAGATCACGCCAGCCTCGAACTCGCGCAATTGGTCGCGCAAGCTCCGCTGGCTAGCAATCGATGTGCCATGAACGGGTGGGCGTGTGCCGGTGCGGGCGATTTCGGGAGGAAGATCGTCCAGGGTGATGCAGTTGTCCTCGGCGAGGATGCATGCGCGGTTGATCACGTTTTCCATCTGGCGCACGTTTCCCGGCCAGGGGTAACCGACTAGAAGCCGCTCGACATCTTCCGACACAGTCATGCAGGTGGCGGCGTCGCGCTGGTCGCGCGCCCGGTCGAGGATGAAGCGGATGAGGCTGCGGATGTCTTCCTTGCGCTCGCGCAGTGGCGGGATGTGGATGTGGAACATGCTGAGCCGGAAGAACAGGTCTTCCCGGAAGGTGCCTTCCTTGACCATCTGGCTGAGGTCGCGGTTGGTGGCGGCGATGATCCGGCAGTCGACGCGTCGCGACTGCTCGCTGCCGACGGCGCGGATTTCCTTTTCCTCGATGGCGTGCAGCAGCTTGGTCTGCATCAGCATCGGCAGTTCGCCGACTTCATCGAGAAAGAGGGTGCCCAAATCGGCTTGCAGGAACAGCCCCTTGCGGGCCTTGTCGGCGCCCGTGAATGCGCCCTTGGTGTGGCCGAAGAATTCGGCCTCCATGAGCGTCTCGGGAATCGCGCTGCAGTTGACCGGCAGGAACAGGTGTTCGCTGCGCCGGCTCTGTTCGTGGATCAGGCGGGCAAGGACGCCTTTGCCGGTTCCCGATTCGCCGGTGATCAGCACGGTGCTGTCGGTGGGGGCAACCTTGCCTGCCAGACGTTCCACCGCAGCCATCGAAGGCGATGTGAAGCGGAATTTGTCGGAATCGGCCTTGGCGAACTTGCGCAGGACGCGGTTCTCCTCGCGCAATCCGCGCAGCGCCGCGATCTGCTGCACCCGGTGCAGCATCTCCTCGACGTTGAAGGGTTTGGTGACGTAATCGGACGCGCCCAGACGCAAGGCCTCGACGGCCGATTCCATCGATGCGAACGCCGTGACCATGATGAAGTTGGTCTCGACGCCGGACTCCTTGATCGATCGCATCAGATCGACCCCGTTGCCGTCCGGCATCTTGATGTCGCAGAGTGCGAGGTCGACGTCGCCGCGCACCAGTTTCGATGCGGCCTCAGTGCAGTTGCGCGCCTCGTCCACCGAGTAGCCCGCCTGCCGGCAGGCGTCGGCGAGGATTTCCCGGACCGCGCGCTCGTCGTCGATGACCAGTATGTGCATCGAATTCCCTTGTAGTGTGGATGCCAGCCAGTTGTCAGGTTACCCGTTCGGGCGCACGCAGGGGCAGGCGTATGCGCGCCGTTGCGCCCTTGCCCGGCTCGGATTCGAGGGTCAGCGAACCGCCCGAGTCTTCGATCAGTTCGCGGCTGAGTGCGAGTCCGAGGCCGGTTCCCTTGCCGGCCGGCTTGGTCGTGAAATACTCGTCGAACACCTTGCCCAGCGTGACGGCGTCGATGCCGGCGCCGTTGTCCGCGATCTCGATCAGCGCTTCGGTTTCAGATGCCTGCGTGCGCACGAGAATCTGTGCGGGATGGTCCGCAGGCATCTCCTCAAGCGCGTCCGCCGCATTGAACAGAAGGTTCATCAGCACCTGCGTCAGGTGATCGCCTATCGCCCGTATGGCCGGCATCTCGCCGTCGAGTTCCGTCGTCATGGCGATACGGCGGAAACGCCGGTCGTAGCTGACGAATGCGCAGGTATTGCTGACCAGTTCATTCAGGTTGAGCAACTCCGGACGCAGCGCCTGCGGGCGCGTGAAATCGGCAATCTGGCGTGTGATCGCCGAAATGCGCTTCGCCTGTTCGAGAATCAGTCCGGGGTGGCAGGTTTCCCCGTGGTTGGGGCATTGCCGGATCTGCTGCACCTGGCTCATCGCGCTTGCAACGCCGGTAATTGCCGCGATGGGATTGTTGATTTCGTGGGCGAGCTGCGCGGCGAGCGATCCCACCGCCACCATCTTCTCGCGATGGAACTGCTCGAGGCGTGCCCGTTCGATGTGGCGTTCGCGCTCGCGCAGGTCCTGTTGCAGGCGATTGACCGCGTGCATGAGCGTTCCCAGTTCGTCATTGCGCGTGACGGGCAAGGGCGCGTCCCGGCTTCCATTCACGATGCCGTGTGCGTGTGCCTCGAGTTTGCGGATGTCCCATGTCAGACGGCTGAAGAATATGGCAGTGACGGCTCCCAGCAGGATCAGGCCGATCACCAGCATCGCGAGACTGCTGAGTGTAATTCGATCGTAATTTTCCCGGTACTGGTCCAGCAGCATCAGCCGGTGGGCGTGCGCGCCCTTTGTGATGCCGTCGAGTTCGATGATCAACTCGTTCAGCGTTGCGCGCGCGACGCCCAGGGTGGTGAGCGTCGGCGATTGCGCAAGATCGCGCACCAGCGCGTGCAGCTTGCCGGCGAGCATCAGAACGGTGGGATGGCGGTCCTGTATGGCCTCGAGCAGCGACAGGCTTGCTTCGACCTCGATCATCGAACGGATCGCCGAAGACGCGAGGTCTTCGTCCGAAAAGGACATGTTCACGGAGAACAGCGTGCGCGCCATCGACGTGTTGATCTCGAGGAGTTGAGCCTCGGTGCGGTGGGCGGTTTCGAGGTCCTGGACCACGCGCAGGAGGCCCTCCCGCTGCGTCTCGGTCGATACGCCGATCAGCAGCGAATAGGCCACCATCAGGATGAAGGCGATGATCCCCTTGGCCCGGAGCGATAGCGAGCGTGACTGTGGCGCCACGGATTCCTGTGGTCGAGGCTCGTCGCCGGTCATCTCGTAGAGACCGTCGGCAGTACTGGAAGTCGTGTTCATCTAGTGCCTCTGGGCGCGTACCACTCTGGTCGGGGCTGTCGGGCTACACTATGCGTACGCACCGACATTTTCTCAGATCGCGCGACTGCCCGCACGCTGGGGCTCGGCCCGGGAAACGTTATATATGAACGCAACGGCGACGATACGTTCGCTGCCGGACCGTAGGGTATGGTTATTGCATGCGAATCCCGCCAATGTGCCGGGAGCGCTGTGTTACCGCTTTCGGGAATCGATCTGGTTTGATAGAGAGAGGGTTCTTTCATGTTGCGTCGTCTGGCCTTTTGCATGATGTTGCTGGCGGGGGGAGTACATGCCGCCCCGATCGACGATGCGCTCCAGCAGTACGATGGCGGTCGGTACGATGCTGCCGCCAAGCAGCTTGCACCACTTGCGGAGCAAGGCAATGCGGTCGCCCAGGAAAAACTCGCGGTCATGTATTTCTATGGGCGCGGCGTGTCGGAGGATGAGGAGAAGGCCCTGCAATGGGCCCGTCGCAGCGCAGATCAGGGCAACCTCGATGCGATGTTCTTCATCGGCAACATGTACGTGTTCGGTGACAAGCTTCCCAAGTCGGTGCAGGATCCCGATCAGGAGGCTGCACGCTGGTATTTCGAAGCTGCACGCAAGGGCCATGCCGAGGCCGAGTATGGCCTGGGGCTGCTGTTCCTGGCAGGCAAGGGCGTGGTGCAGGACCAGGAGGAGGCCATGCGCTGGATCCGTTCGGCTGCCGACCATGGTCATCCCGGTGCGCGGTCGTTCCTCGGGGGGGCGAAGGCCGGACACTGAGCGGCTCGCGGCGCATATCTCGCAGTAACTCAGTTGCCACGGGCAGGACTCCGATTGATTTGATCGCAGAAAATCCGGAGAGGCCAATGAGATTGCGCTGGATGACGGGTTTCCTGGCCGCGGTGCTCGCCGCGACCGTAGGGGCGCAGGCGCCCGGCGACGGCGCGGATCAGCGGCGGCGCCTGGTCGAGCAGAAGATCCGGCTGGTCGACATCCTGATCAACTCGCCGGCGGCCAGGGGCGCGGCCGAGGGGCACGAAGCCGACGCGCGGGCACTCATCGAGCAGGGGCACCAGGCGGTCGACGACGCGCGCAAGGCGCTGGCCGACGGGCGGTTCGACGAGGCCGCGAAGCTGGCTGACGATGCCCTGCGTTCCGTGTCGAGCGCAGCGCGCCGCATGTCTTCGGGAGAGGGGGCGCTGAGTGAAAGCGCCCAGCGCAAGAACCTCCAGGATCTCGGTGACCAGGTGGGGATGTACCGCAGTTCGATCGAGGAGCTTGCCAAGGACCCGCAAAAGGGCACGGGGGCCAAGGCCCTGCTCCGGCGCGTGGATGGCCTGACCGCCGAGTCGAAGCAGCTTGCGGAGGCCGGCCGTCTCGGTGAGGCCGGCAAGAAGATGGCCGAGGCTTACAAGACCGCAGTCGAGGAACTGTCGCGCCTTCGCGCCGGACAGGAGGTCCTGCTTTCCCTGAAGTTCGACACGCCGGCTGACGAGTACGCATACGAGAAGAAGCGTTTCGCGAGCAACGAGATCATGGTGGACATGATGATCGCCGAAGGCCGCGCCGCGGGCGACAAGCGCCGTCTGGTAGACGGATTTGTCGAGGAGGGGCGCAGGCTAGGCACGCAGGCCGAAGAGCAGGCCAAGACAGGCCAGCACGCCGAGGCCGTCAAGCTGATGGAACAGGCTTCCGCCCAGCTCGTGCGGGCATTGCAGTCGATGGGCGTTCCGGTGTTCTGACGCGAGGGGCGTGAATGATACGGAAACTGGTCGTTTTCCTGTGGGCCCTGACGACGGTTCTTGCTGCGCATGCTGCTCCGCAAGCCGTGGCGACGGCCGCCGACGTCAATTCGGCTGGTGAGCTGCGCATGCTGTCCCAACGTCTTGCCAAGGCCTATACGCAATGGGGCCTGGAGGTCACGCCTGCTGTAGCCCTCGAACAATTGCAGGACTCGATCAAACGTGTCGAGCGCAGCCTGGAACGCCTGCGGCCGCTCGTGACCCCGGTTCCTTCGGCAGCGGCACCTTATGAGCGGCTCGTCGCCGAGTGGTCCGCACTGCGTGCGGTCGTTGCCGAGCCGGCGGACAGGGAGCGCGCGCTGCTCGCTTCCCGGCGCAGCCTGGCGGTACTCGAGAGTGCGGATCGGTTCGCTGCGGCGCTGGAATCGGCCGTCGAGGGCGGTCGCGCAAACGCGGTGAATCAGGCGGGGCGCCTGCGCATGCTCTCCCAGCGCGCGGCGAAGGCCTACATGCTCTACTCGTGGGGAGCCGAGACCGCGGCAAGCCGTCGCGAGATGGAATCGGCTTCCGACGAGTTCAGACGTGGCTTGACGGCCTTGGCAGCGTTGCCGGACAACACCGCGGAAACGCGTCGCGAGCTTGCGGAAATCGCGCTCCAGTGGGAATGGCTGGGTACCGCCTTGTCGGTGGAAGGGGCCGGATCGTATCGTCTGGTCGTCGCGGAGGCGGCGGACTCGATACTGGTTGCGACGGATCGCCTGGTGCGCCTGTACGAGTAGCCGGCAGCGCGCTGAGCTGCAAAGATCACTTCGCTCGAGGGGGCGAGATAGTTCGCGCCGTCAATTCATCAAGTCAGCGCCTGTTCGCTCGGCATGGTTGCCGTCGCGTCCGACGGGGCCTGGCTGGGGCCCCCGTCGACAGTTGCGTGCCGCCCCGTTCGAGCAGGCGATTCGATCCGGTGCGGTGCGTACGAATTTCTGGGGTTTCACCGGACGTGTTCGCGGGCCGCTGCTCCGCGTGGGATGGTCTTTCCGTCAGCGTTTCCGCGATGCCGCCGCGGGAAAGCGGCTGCGCACATCGCGTACCGTGGCGGCGTCGGCCCAGTCTCGCTGTCCCAGATGGCTGCCCAGGATGCGGCCGTCGGCCCCGACGTACAAGGTCTGAGGGAGCGCGACAACCCCCAGCGCGGTCATGGCCTGGCTCGGCGAGCCTGCAATGCTCACCGGCAGCTTGATCCCGTACTTGAGGAGAAATTCGCGCACCAGGTTGTGATCGGTATCGACGGACAATGCCAGCACGCGAATGCCGTCGGGGGCGAGGAGCGCTTCAAGACGCTGCAGAGAAGGCATTTCTGTCCGGCAGGGCGCGCACCAGGTTGCCCAGATGTTGACGACGGCCGGGCGGCCGCCCAGCCAGTCCTGGCTGCGAACTGCCGCTCCGTCGAGACTGATGAGCGACAGGGCCGGCATCGAGGCAGGCGGGCCGTCTGCGCCCGCCTGTGCCACCGCAGGAATCAGGAGTGCGGCGAGTGCAAGGGTGATGGCGGTCCGGCTGACCTGCCTCAGCAATGAAGCGATCCGGACCTTGATTGGCAGCGTTTTCCGATCAGAACCTCGAGTCCTCATTTCGCGGCTTCCTTTCCTTTAGTGCAATTTTGGCATAGCGGCCAAGATGCTCAAGGATAGAACGGCGCGTCAATGCGATGACCCCAATTTCCGTGAGGATCACGACGACCGTGACAAGGTAGGCGTTCCAGATGTACAGGCCATCTCCCCCCATCGACCAGAATTCGCTCCAGCCACTCCAGTTCATGATCGTGCTCCGAAATTCCGTGCAACCCATTCGCTGTTTCGTTCGCGCTTGAGGATGACATTTCGCAGCCGGGCGAGGGTCGCTGCGACGGTGTACGCGAACAATCCGAGACCCATCAGCAGAAGTCCCGCAGTGACGACGAGGTTTCCTGGTGCCGCCAAGCCGTGCGGTGCAGTGCCGTACATGGCGCTCCAACGGAACACCGAGAAATAGAGGAGCGGCAATCCAAAAGCGCCGACCAGCGCAAGCAGGCCGCTTGCCCGGTCTGCGCGACGGGCGTCATCGATCGCTTCCTGCAGGGCGACGTAGCCGAGAAACAGAAAGAGCACCAGGAGCTCTGCAGTCAGGCGCGCCTCCCATACCCACCATGTGCCCCAGATCGGTTTCCCCCAGAGGGATCCGGTCCATAGCGCCAGAAACGCGAACATTGCACCCGTCGGCGCGAGTGCCGAGGCAAGCATCGACAGAAAGCGCTGCCTTCTCGCGAGACCGTAGCCAGCCGTAACTGCGGTTGCGACATAGATAACGACCGATAGCCAGAGCGCCGGTGTGTGGATGAATGCGATGCGGTAATGTTCGTGTTGATGCGGATCCGTCGGCGCCAGGATCAGGCCGACAAAGAGGCCGAGCGAGCACAACACTGCGGCGGCCCAGCCAAACCATGGGTACAGACGCGTCGCCAGAACGTACCCGCGCTGCGGCGTCGCCTCCGACCAGGCGGTCAGAAGCGGCGGATCGTCCGAGCGGAGGGCGCTGCTGTATGCGGGCATTGGGTTGTGCGCGTTGGATTGCGGGGCTGTACGTCTCAGCTAGCAATCGGCATGCCGGCCTGGAGATGGGTCGGCATTCGGCCAGCGGCCCCAGCGCCGCGGGGGTTTGCGGACCGCGGCGAAAATGCCCGCTTGAGTGGTTTCCTGATATCAGGAAATTCGGCCCTTCCCGTTTGCGGGGGCGAGCCGTGCGGCCGCTGATGGGCCTGTGATCAAGTCCCGTGGCCGCGGAAGCTCAGCCGGGGATGTAGATACCCGCGCTGCGGATCGCCTTCACGAGCTCGCTTGTCGACTGTTCGAGCAGCTTGATGCCCGCTTCGTAGTCCTTGCGTGAGGCGGCCGCTTCGGCTTCGCCGCGCAGTGCGCCCGCAGTGGTGAGGAACTCGGTGACGCGCGGACTCATGGGCGCGCCCCCGAGCTTGTCTTCGAGCAGAACCTTCACGAGCATCTTGTGCGTCTCGTTGCGGTCGATCTCGTAGTGGTACTCCTCTTCCTTGGAAGCGAAGTTCAGGGATCTGACCAGCGTGTCGCCGGAGCGCATGGAGCTGACCGATGCCTTGGCGAGCAGGTAGGCCTGTTCGAGAATCGTGCGACCACTTGCGTACTGGCCGGCAGCAGCCTTGCGCTCGGCGTCGGCGATGAGCGCCTCGACCTGGCGGCTGCTTTCCTGCGATTCCTTGTTACCCTTTTCCGACGCAATCCGTTGCTGTGCGGCAAGGAGGGCGCGCACGCTTTCCAGTTTGTTCTTGTAGTCCGTCTCGACCTTCTGGGCGGTGACGCTCTCGGGTGCGGCGAGGCGTGCCGCCTCGAACATGGTCTTGCTTGCGGCGGACAGCAGAGTGGATGCCTTCGCGAGATCGCCCGCGTCGAAAGCGGCTTTGGCCTGCGTGTATTGTTCCTTCGCTGCCTTGCGCTTTTCCATGGCGGCCGCTTCGCCGCTGGCTTCGATCTGGCGTGCCGCAGTCGACTTTTCGATCAGTGTTCCGACCGATTCGAAGCGGCGTTCGAGCTGGGCTCGATCGGGCTCGTTGGCCTGGAGCCGGGTCGACGCACTGCCCGACGGTGCCGGTCCGCTCTGAGCCAGAGCGGAGTTGGCAGCGACGAGTGCCAATGCAAGCACTGCATGTCCAAGAATCCCTTTACGGCGGGTCGATTTCATCATTGCGGACTCCTGGGCATGCAGGTTTTCGACTTCAAAACGACTTGCTGACCGATTTACTGGCCAGTACGGGCGACCGGCCCATCCTTCTTCTTCGAGTGGCACAGACGGCACTCGGATACAGGGAAGGCGACCTTGCCGTGGCACACGCCGCACTTCTGCCCGAGAAGGATGGCCGCCATGCTGATCTGGTTGGCACCCTTTTGCGGGATGAAGATTGCCGGGTGGCAGTTGGAGCAGTCAAGCCATTCGGTGTGCTGCTTGTGCGGGTAGACGACATCGGGCATCGAGCCTTTCACTTCACGGACGATGTTCAGGTCCATCACCACCGGCGCCGCGTTGGGATCGATGCGGTCCCAGCGCGGGTTGATCGCGCGGTCTTCGAGGGCCTTGACCCAGTTCACGCGGTTTCCGGCATTGCTGCGCGGCAGCGTCTCGAACGCGGCCAGCGGCGGCATCAGTGCGGCAGTGCCTTCGCTGGTGGGGTCATGGATGCCGTCCTGCATCGGCGGCAGGTTGCGCTGGCTGGCCGGCTTCAGCAGGCGGTTGAAGCGGTTCACGTCGGTTGCCGGGGCCGCTGGCGCTGGCGCGGGGGCTGGTGCGGGGGCGGCAGCCGGCGCTGCGGCCGGCTTGCCCTTGGCGTCCTGGGCGGCGACGGCTGTCGAGCCGAACAGGCCGGCGGCAAAGACTGTCAGGAGAAGGGTAGGAATGCGGCGGGTCATTTCTTGCTACCTCCTTGCCCGACGGGAACAGCCAGTTTCTGGATGGTGCTTTCGTGCACTTGCGTAGGAGTGTTCGGTTTGCCGGAGTGGCACAGGTCGCAGTTTTCGACCGACCATGCGACTTCGCCGTTATGGCAGGCGCCGCAGAACTGTCCGTCGATGATCTTCAGCATTGTGATCTCGTTGCCGCCCGCCTTGAACTGGAATCCCAGGTCCGCGTGGCAGACCTTGCAGCGGAAGCGGATACGGTGGAACCAGTGCGGGAAGATCGCCGGCCGCATGCCCGCCGCGTCAGCATAGTTGTTGATGACGATGTCGCCATATTCGGCGCGGCTGTCGGCCGGGGTCCACAGCGTGATGGCCACCACGGCAAACAGCAGCGCAGTGAGCCCACGGCGGATTCTTGTTACCCACGGGACCTGCTTCATAGTTCAACCCTCTTGAAAACGTGAACCGTTCCAGCCAGCCAAATTGCCCGAGATTCCGCCGGCTGGCAACCTAACGAGTGTAATCGTCCCGGTCGCCGTACCAGACTCACAAGGCGCCGGAAGCTCATACTGTTGCACCGAGTTCGTCCATCGTTCAAACATCTGACGTCGCGATGGGGCCTCGATGTGTGTCGGACGGATGCGCCAAGCAAGAAACGCGCCGTCTTGCTATCACCATTGGCGTACTGTTTCGCAGCCTGCGGTGGCTGCTTATTCTCCGTTGAATGTAACTGTTTGTGTCGATCGCGAGAATGGATTCTTGAATTTAAGAATGCTATGGGCTGTTCCAGCGCTGTCGGCCTTGTCTCGTATTCTAGGACGTTGGCCGCGAGTTGCGCCTGTAACACTCGGTCGGGCGCGAGCCATTGCGCTCGGGTGACGGCAACTGCGGTGTGCCTCTGCCCTCGGCCCCGAAGGTTGGGGCCGACTGGCCGATTGTCGGCTGCGCTGTGGCGTCAGCGTCCATCGGTTCCTGCGCTGCCGACGGCAGCGGCAGGGTTCTGCTGTGCCGTACGCCATTCCCACAGGGCCGCCTCTGCGCGTGCCCGGAAGGGATCGTCAGCGGGTGCTCTATGGAGGTAGGTCTGCATGGCGCCCATGGCACCGGCGCGGTCCCCCAGCGCATCGAGGGTTATGGCGAGCCCATAGTAGGCGTTGATCTGCTCCTTGCGCAGTTCGATGGCCGACTGGAAGAAATCGTGCGCATGCTTCCACTGCTGGAGTCCGATCAGCGCGAATCCCATATTGACGTGCGCTTCCGGAAGCTCAGGACTCAAGGCAAGGACCTGATGAAAGGCGGTCAGCGCGTATTCGTACTGGCGCATGTGGAGCATGGCGACGCCTTGTTCGAAACGTGCCCGCACCTCCTTCATCGTCGCCGCGTTCGTCAGGGGATTGCGGGACTTGAGAGTGAGCAGGTCAGCGAAGGCGAGGCGCGGTGGCGGCTTGAGATCGCCACGTTGTGGCGCCAAAGCCAGCAATCCTCCGAGTGCCAGCGTGGCGAGAATCGTGATGGCTATCGCGCGGCGGCGAACGTCGCGGCGGCTGCGGGGGAGTTGTGCGGGGAGATCGGGCTCGAGGCTGCCTGGCATAGTTTGACAATCCGGGGTGCGGCAATGAGTGCGAAGTATCCGACACCGACGATCGTGACCGTGCCGCCCAGGCCGGTCAGCGCGGCGGCGATGATCGCAGGGAGCTCCGCCCCGGCGGCACTGAAGGCCACCTTGCGTGGGGCGCCGAGCATGCCGCTCCATGCGAGGCCGCAAATCAGCGTCGTGATGCCGAAGAAATAGATCGACAACGGCCTGCGGGTCGGTTCGGTTGATCGTTCGGCGCCCTGAGTCGGCGATAAACGCGCGAATACCGCAGCCATTTGTGCAAGCGTGAAGGCACCGATTGTACCGTGATAATGAGCCGGTATCAGGGTTGTCTGGCTGTCGATGGCGGCCCCCGCGAGAATGCCAATGCAATAGAGTCCGAGCGAGGCCGCAAAGCCGTCGGCACGACGGGCATTCTTCTGGAACGCGAGCAGCAGGCCGAAGGCCAGCGGAGCGGGCCAGTTCGACCAGCGCATGATCTGGGTGTGGAGGTCGTGCAGGGTGCCGTGATCCACGCCGGCAAGCAGCAGCGACGGAGCGATGATCGCGGGCAGCGAAGCGAGGGCGAACAGGGGGATTGCAATCGCCGGCGGCGGGCCGCTCGCGCCGGCGCGTTCCGACAGCCGCAGCCAGATCGACATCATGAGGGTGACGAATCCGAACTGCAGGATGTGGCCGGTGCCCCACAGGGCGTCGATGAGCGGCATCTCCCGATGCCACGCCAGCAGCAGGTAGATTGTCGCCATGATGAAGGGCAGGCGTGCGATTGCGAAGCCCCATTCGGCGACATCGCGGGGGCGGATCAGCGAGATGCCCGCCGTGCCCAGTCCTGCTCCGGCAAAAAGCGCCAGCGATCCGAGAAACAGCGGATGATCGAGGTAGGGGACGTAATTCGCGAGGACCGGGCTTCCCGGGGCCAGCAGGCCGGTTGCGATCACGCCGAGCGCCCCGGCGGCCCCGACGAGCTGCAGCGTGCCGGCAATCCGCTGACGGCGTGCGTCCAGCGTTTCAGTCCACAGTGCCGCTGCCATCGCAAAATACCACAGCAAGGTGGCGAGATTGACGTGCACCACGAGCGCGCGCGGAAAGCTGTCCGGTGGTACGAGGGAGGTCAGTACGGGGGTGCGGGCGAGAACGAGGGCGATGGCGGCGACCGCGGACAGGCCGAGCGATGATGCGGCGACCAGCAGCCAACGGTGCGAGACCCCGGGTGGCATACGCGGCCCTTGCGTCATCACACGGCCCCCTGATGCGGGGTGGCGGAGATGAACGGGACCCCGAAGAAGGTCAGGAAAGCCGTGACGAACACGGCGAGCACCAGGCCGGCGTGTACCGGGGGCGACAGGCGGTAGGCGAGACGGGCGTGAATCGTGAATGCGACCGTCAACCACGTGATGAAGGCCCACGTTTCGAGCGGATCCCAGGCCCAATAACGCCCCCACGCGTCCTGCGCCCAGATGGCGCCCGCGATGAGCATCAGGGTGTGGAAGATGAGGCCGATCGCCATGCAGCGGAAGGCAAGTTCGTCGAGTTGCGCGCTGGCGGGCAGCTGTGCGAGCCGCTGCAGCCCGATGCCGGCATGTCGCAGGAGAATCACGCAGGACAGGCCCACGGCCACCAGCACCGCGCCGAGAAACACCTTGCCGAGCCCGATGTGGATGTACAGCCAGGGGGTATTGTAGGTCGGGGGGTAGTGGCCCTCGCCGGGGTGGGCGACCATCAGCCAGCCCAGCATGATGAACATCAGCGGCATCACGATGGCAGCGGATGCGCGAATCCGCGGAATCCGCCAGTAAACCAGCGTGTAGGCGGTCATCAGGCTCCACACGTTCGAGCAAAGGATCTCGAACATCGTGATGAAAGGGCCGTGCCCGAGCCGATCCCAGCGCAGTCCGATCGACAGCGTCTGGAGCGCCAGTCCCGCAAGCATGAGCGCGAGGACCGAGCGTTCCGGCCGCTTGCCGAGCACCACGCCTACGACGGCAACGACACCGGCAAACACATAGGCCGTCACCGCGACCCAAAGGACCTGGAGTTCCTGTTCCATACTATGCGTCCCACGGCCTCGCCGTGAATTTTCTCCAGAAATGCGCGGCCAGACTCACGACCGCAACCGCACACGCCGCCAGAAGCCAGGGCAGGGTCCAGTCGTAGAACACGCGATAGCCCATCCAGTTGCGCAGGCCCTCGAATTCGAGCGTGCCGTCGGCAGTCTGCAGTGAGTCACCCGGATGCATTTCATGGCGCTCCCTGCCGATCCGGACGACAAGCTTATAGTGTTCCGGAAGACGGAACGATGTGTGTTCGGCAGGATCGAGAATGATTTCGTCGATGTCCAGCAACACCCAGATCGAAAGCGTGCTGCCGGGGGGGCTCCATTCCGCGGCCTGGCTGTATTCCTTCAGGGGATAAGGAGGAAGTTGCACGGACCCGCGGACGACATAACCATGAGTGTCGCGCCACCGGAACGTGGGGGCGAACCCCTTGTTGAATGTGGTGTAGAAGCGGTAGCCGGAAACGACCAGGGGTTTCTGATCGCCGATGAGTTCGTCGTGCCAGCGGCCGTCCGATCCTTGCCAGGCGACCTGATTGCGCGTGGCCTCTCGCTGCAGTCCGGGGGCGTAGTCGATGTGGAAACCCCGGTTCACGAAGCGCACGCCGGAGAGTGCACCAGCGTGCAGGGGGCCACGGTCGGATTCCGAGAGTTCGCCTTCGAAGGGCACATCCTCCGTAACGCCGACATAGCCGTTCAGGTAGGTCAGTCGTCCCGCCGCGACCAGCAAGAGCAGCACGACCAGGGCGAGGTGAAAGACGAGCAGCGCCGTCTGGCGCCGGAACACGCCGTTGGTCATCACTGCGGCCATCAGATTGATCGCCAGCAAGATGAGCGGCACCACCAGAGGCCAGGTTCGGGCGCCTTCCCGGAGGTAGGCGAATGCGACACCGACGCCCAGAAGTACGATCAGTGCGAGGGTCAGCCGGAGCGAAGCAAGGCGGCGCACCAGGCCCACGCCCGCGGAACTTCGTTCGGTCGGATCGCCGCTGTCCGTTCGCGCCTGCCCGGAGGCTGCTTGCGCCAGTCCGTTCCGCTTCACGGCGCCATCCATCGTGCCGTCCGTACTGCCATCATTCCTCGTCGGCCTTTGCTCCGCCAAGGTACTGGAAGATCGTCACGCGTCCGTTGAACGTATCGGCAACGAATACACGGTTGAAGGAATCGACCCAGACCCCTGCCGGGAGATAAAAATTGCCTGTCCCCTGACCGACTCCGCCGATGGGCATCAGGAAATCCCCAGACTCGTTGAAAATCAACAAATTGTCGTAATAGGATTCGACGATGTAGATATTGTTTTCGCTATCGACGGCGACGCCCTTGGGGCGAACGAGATTGCCATAGTAAAGACCGCGTCGTCCGATGATCTGCGGTTTGGCGTCACCCTCGAGCGGAATCGCCTGCACCCGGCTGTTCATCGTGTCCGTGACGTAAAGCTTGCCGTGGGCGACTGCGATGTGGGTGGGAAAATTGAACTCTCCGGGGGCCTCCCCGCGCTCGCCGATGATCTTCTCCAGTCGGCCGTCAGTGCCGAAGACCTTGATGTCGTGGGCGTAAGTGTCGGCGACGTATAGCAGGCCAGTCGCCGGGTCACGTGCGATCCCCGTGGGGCGCTGCAAGACGCCTGCCCCGATGGGCGGCAGCGGGTTTCCCTGCGCATCCAGATGCGCAACGACCTGCAGCTCCGAATCGGCAACCCAGATCCCGCCCCCTTCGGCGAGCGCGACGCCAATCGGGGAGACGAAACGCCGCAGGCCTACGGCGTACTCCCAGACCTTGAGTTCACCGGCGGGTTTGTCGAAGACGAAGACCGCGGCGCGACTCACGTCGCTGACGAAGATCCGTTCGCGTTCGTCCACAGCCACGGCCTGGGGCCGCTGCAGGACGTTCGGCTTTTCCTCCTCCATCAGGCCGACCACCCAGGCGAAAAAGCGTCCGACGCCTTTCGATTCGCCCTCGCGGACGAAATTTTCCTCGCCGGTGAGCTGGCCGGCGAACTGATAGCGGGGCACCTCCGGTTCGGCCGGCCACATGAGCCGCTTTCCTTCCGGCGCATCGAGTAGCCCGTAATGGAGGCGTGCCGGCGTGGACTGCGTCGCACATCCTGCCATAGAGATGGCAAGCGCAAGAATCAGCCATGGAAGAGCGGACGACACGGTGCGTTTCAAGCTCATCTCCGTGAGGGCGGGGTGATGCCGAAAATTCCGATCCGGCCGGCCGGGCCATCGGCGATGTACGCGGTATGGAAATCGATCGAGATTGCCGTAATGTCGACGAGCCCGAGCTGCGGGGGCTGCAGTGCGGCGACCAGCCTGCCCTGCTCAAAGATCTTGAGGCGTCGGTCGCCCCGGTCAACCACCCACGTGCGGCCGCCGGCATCGAGCGCAAGATCCGCCGGGTTCAGCAGTTCGCCTTCTCCGTACTTGCCCATCACGGCGCCCTCGCGATCGAAATCGACCAGGCAGCGGCAGCGCGGGTCGAATCCGGTGACGCGTTCGCGGCTGGCAGCGAGAAGCGTTGCTCCGCCGAATTCGTCGGAAAATCCGTCGCCGCGCCCTACAAGGGGTTCGCTCTTTCGCCCGGACGGGTGGAAGGCAAACACGCCCCCGGCCGCATCCGATATCCACGGCCGGTTGAGGGTGGGTTCGATGACGATGTCGGCGGGCTGAAGGATTTCGAACTTGGCGCTGAAGGTGGCAATCGGGCGCCCGTCCCTCGCAAGACGCGTCACCTCCCTGCGATCCGGGCGGACCACATAGACACTGCCGTCGGCACCGACCTTGACGCGTACCCCGGGCAAAGGCGGTACCTCGCGCAGGGGCGTGATCGACTGACTGACCGTGTCGATGCGCAAGAGCAAGCGTTGGCCGCTATCGGTAACGTAGAGGTCGGGACCGTTCGCGGCCAGGGCCGATGGGTGAAGCAGCTTGAGATAGGCGCCGGTAGGGGGACGCCCGGGAACCGGTGATGCGGGGGCCGAAAACCCGCCGACAATCATCCCTTGGGGCGAGAGAAAGGCGTTCGCCCGTTCGAGGGGGGGCGCGTCGGCGCCGGCAGCACCTGCGATCAGGGCCCACGCCAGGAGCATGCAGCCGGCTAGGGTACGCCACATGATGAATTCACCAACGTCCAGGTCCGAGTGTTTCGTGGCCGCCAAAAATGCCCGGGGGCAGGCCTGCCTTGCCGGAATGACACAAATCACAGTTCTCGACCGACCACGCGGTTTCCCCGTCATGACAGGCCCCGCAGAAGCGGCCATCGATGATGTCGGTCATCTTGATCAGATTTGCTCCTGCCCGCATCTTGAAGCCGAGTTCCGCGTGGCAGACCTTGCAGCGAAACCGGATGCGGTGGAACCAGTGAGGAAAGATCACGGGCCGCATGCCGGCTGCTTCCGCCACTCGATTGATAACGACGTCAGCATACTCCGCCGTCGCGTGCGGCGCTGTAAAAAATAGCGACGCACACAACAGCGCGGCGCTGATGATCCACTTCGAGGTCCGTCGCGCGCTCATTTCGATTTGCCCTCGGTCTTGCGCGCGGGCCCGCGTGCGTCCGGCGCCGCCGTCGCCGGCGTGGGCTTTGCCGCGGGTGCAGGGGGCTGTGCGGCGGCTTTTGCCGCGGCTTCGCGTTCGAGCTCAGCGAGCGCGTCGGCCCGCTTCACGCTGTGGCAGCGGGCGCATTCGGTCAAGGGGAAGGCCACCGCCCCGTGGCACACACCGCATTGTTCCCCCTGCAGGATCAGGAACATGCTGATCTTCGTCGCGCCTCTTTCCTTCTGAAACAACTGGTCGTGACAATTGGTGCAGTCCAGCCATTCGTTGTGGATGCTGTGAGGGAAGCGTACGACCGGCATGCCCCCATTGAGGTTCAACAGTACGTCCTTGTCGTAACTTTCGCTTTTCAAAGGCTTGCGCAAGCTCGAGCGCGGACTGATCTGCCCTTCCCGCAAGGCGCGGACCCAGCGTACCTGATTGCCTGCGGTGTCCGGCGCGAGGGGTGTCAGCGCATCCGCGGGCTGCTGCAACACCTTCGCGGCCGGGCCGTTGGGGTCACGCAGCCCATCCTTGGCGATAGGGAGCCAGGAGCGGTCGTCCGCGCTTGCGGCGGCCATCATGAGGAGGCACAGGCAGCAGAGGAAACGTCCCAGTAATGTGCGTCGTAGGCGAAAAGACATAGTTGCAGCACACCCGGTTCGGGCAGATCGATCCGACAGATTATCGGATTTAGTCGGCCCGCAGGGCAGAAGGTTGCACTCGGCAATATAACGTCCGGCCGATCGACCTCAGAACGAGCCGAACTCCCGGATAACCCGGAAGAAAATCAACTGGTTGCGCTGGCCTTCGATCTCGGCGATGCGGTACTGCAGCTCAGTATCGAGGCGGCCGATCCGATAGAACAGGCGCTGGTCGAGATCCAGCGTTGCACGGTCCTGTTCGCGCAGGGCGTCGGGATTGCCGAAACGCCGCGAGTCATCGCGGTTCGTGTTGGCACGGAAATCGAGCCGGTAGCGCAGGCCGCGGATGCCCAGGAATCGACGGTGGCCGTATCCGACGCCGCCGGAGAGACTCGTGTTGCCGGTGCGTGACGTGTCCTCGCGAAACAGCGGGCGCCCGAACTCGTCGATGAGGACGACCGGCTGATTGAGGTTCTCGGACTGCTGGCGCGACCACTGCCAGGTCAAATTCGAGTCGAGTTCCGAGTTTCCGTCGATGCGCCAATTCCCGGTAAGCTGGACGTTGAGCAACTGGAAGTTGGATGCTGCGTCCCCCCTAGTGCGGCTGTCCGAGAAGCTTGCACTGAGGTAGCCCGTGAGCCTGTCTCCCGCGTTGGCCTGCATGCTCAGGCTCGCCCCGTGGCCGAGCGTGGTTGTGCTTGACGATCCCAGGCCGGTGGTGCGGGAATTCGTGATCGACTGGTTGAGACTGCCGTTGAGCAACGTCTGTTCGCTCAGCTGCCAGCTCCGTACCAGACTATGTCCCAGCGATCCGTTCAGCGAACGGAAGGCACTGCCCTCACCCGAGGTTGCATTCGCGACGGATGCAGATGAGAACCACGTGTAGTCGTAGCTGCCCAGGCGCAGCGGGTCGCCGGTATAGCTCACGCCCAGCGACTGGTTCGAGTTCGTTCGTCTGTTGCTGTCGACGTTGAGGCCGACGGTGCCGAAGAAATTCAGGTTGCGGCTGGCCTGATAGGTGGCGCTTGCCGCGCCGCCCAGGGTCCGGTTCTCGAACGACGCTCCGCGAATCGTGTTGCTCGTCTGGAAATAGCGAAGGTTTGCCGAGCCGCGCCACTTGGAGTCCATCGGTGTCCAGTTGGCATAACTGAAGATCTGGGTGCTCTGGGTCTTCGCGGTGCTGCTGATACCCTGACTGCCGAGGTCGAACTGCTGACCGGTGATGCTCGCATTCGTGTTCAGGGAGAGTTCGTCGCTGAAGCTGTAGCCGTGAATGGCGCCGAGAAAGTAATTTTTCGATGACTGATCGACCGTGCGGCTGTTCGAGAAGTCGCCGGAGAGGTTGACGGAGTGCTTCCCCAGCGTATTCGAGTAGTTGCCGAAGACGCGGTCGACGGTGTCCGATCCGAAGGTTCCCGTGAGCTCGCTGCGATCGTAGCCGGCTGCGGCTGACCACTGCCCAAGCTGGGGACGGTAGTCCTGCCTTAGCGACAGGCGCGTCTGCTTTACGTTGGAGTCGGAAAAGGAGCCCTCACTGCGGCTGTCTGACACGGCCAACGAGGCGTTGAAGGGGAACCGGCTCTGCGGGAACAGGCTGAGCGATCCGCTACCGGTCACCGACGTGCCGATCAGATTGTTCGATGCGATGTCGCCGGACTCCTTGGTACGCACCGTGGTGAGTGCGAAGTCACCGGAAACGAGCGCGATGTACGGCTTCCAGATATAGGAATTGGCGCGAAGGCGTGCTTCATACACCTGGGCGGTCGAGGCGGTCGAGTTTTCCGAGCTGTTGTGCCTGAGGCCCACCGACAGCGTGCCCCCCCACCGTACCGGAGCCATACCCCAACGCTTCCGGGATGCGGCGGCCTCACCTGACGTGGCGCCGGAACCATTGTTTCGCGAGGGCACGGGGAGATCTGCCACGGCAGGTTCGGCATTCAGTTCATCGGCGGGCAGGAAGTCCCCGTCTCCCACGACCTTGGCATCCGACCCGGTGGTGGGGGATGCTGAACCTGTGTTGTCGGCCGCAACCATGACCGGTGCGGGCGACGTCCTGGGTGATTCGGTTTCGCGCCTCGTATTGCCCGATTTGTCGTCGACCGGATCTCGTGCGTCCGCTTTCACGCTTGTCGGGCGTCGAGCCGGAATGGGGAGTGCGTCCCCACTCGACGGTTTATCGCCCGGTTTCGGTTTTTCGGGCTGCTGCGTACGTTCGGGCGGATTGCCACTCGATGGTGGCGCGAGATTCTGGGCTGCCGGCGGTGTGGTAGCGTCTCCGGGCAGCTGGTATGTCCAGTTGAGAGCGAGGGGCGGAGGTTCCGACGCCGGGCTGGGCACATCTGTTTCGGCGACAGCCGCTGACTGGGCGTCAGCGGCCGTCGGGCGTTCCTGATGCAGGCTTTCCAGAATCGTTGCGAGTCGCAGACGAGGCTGCGAGGGGGGCTCCGCCGCTTGCGAAACGGATGCGGCAATCGCCGGAACAGCCGTCAATCCAAGAAGCACTCCGCCGCAGATAGGCGAAATGCGCCTGCGACAGACCGATGACGCCATGCCGAAGGTGTCGTGGTCCGCCGTCGTCATTTTCCCAGTGAGTATCGAACGCAACATTCCGCCGAGCTTATTTCGGGGTCGCCGGCCCCTTTTTGGCCAGAGCGGGGTAACGCTGCGTGTTCATTTCGAGCTTCGCCTTCTTCCGCAGCTGTTCCTTGAGGTTCCGCCAGGCCTCGTCGCCAAGATCGCGCATCAGGAGGTCGGTGGCGCGCGGCTTTACCGTGTCGAAGTCGTGGTGCTTGGGCGGTTGCAGGGCTTCATAGCGGAACAACGCAACACCCTGCAGCACTCTGGTGGGGACGGAAAGGTCGCCCGGTTTCATGCTGTCGATCTTTTCCTGGATGCCTTCGGGCAGCATGCCTCGGTGCATGTAACCGAGATCTCCGCCGTTGGCAGCGGAAGCATCGCTGGAGCGCTCTCGTGCCAATTGTGCGAAATCCGTGCCGCCTTCCGTGAGTTTCAGCCGCAGTGCGCCGGCCTCGGTTTCCGCCGCCTCCCATGCGGCAGTCGGCGACGAAGGATCGACTGCAAGCAGCAGAAGCGATATGCGCATCTTCTCGGGTTCGGTGAACTTCTCGGGGTGCTTCTTGTAGTATGCAAGCACCTTGTCCGGCGTCGGCTGCGGGACATTTCGCGTCTTGGCCTCGAGGGCCGCGAGCATGTCGTCCTCTTCCAGGCGTTGACGCAGCGACGGAAGAATCTGTGCGCGCTCCTGCTGCCAACGCGCACTCGACGCGTAGCGCTTCTCGTAGTTTGCGATCTTGTCATCGACGGCTTTCGCGTCGGGCTTCATCTCACGCCGCTTGATCTCCTCGACCAGAAGAATGCGGTCGATCATGGTGTTGGCGACATCCCGAACAAGTTGTTCGAGTTCCCCTTCGGGGGGCGTGCCATGATAGAACTTCTGGCGGATGGCCTCGCGGGTCGCGACATCGAAATCGGCGGAGCTGATCACCTTGCCGTTGACGACCGCGACGTAGGGTGGCACGGCATGCGGGTCGGCCGGTTTCTGTGCCGCGGCCGGCGTCGGCGCGGCGGCGCCTGCCTTCTGGCTATCGGCTGCGTGGACGCCAAAGGCAATGAACATGGAGGCGAGAGCGCCGGTAACGGCGCAAGCGATCGTTTTCATCAGGAGGTCTCGTCTGCTGGGCTGCCAGTGTCCATTCGGGCCGAAGGTGGCGCAAGCTGGTGATGATGCCCAATTGTGACAAAAAAAAGGTCAGGCGACTGTGTCGCCTGACCCCTTTCGTGACCGCGGCTGCGTCGTTCGTGTGGCAAATGTGCGCAGTACTGATCCGCGGTCTATGCCCGACTTACTTGGTGTGGCACGACAGGCAGATCTGGCTGCCGGAGGTCGTCACACGCATGAACGCGATGTTGTCGCTGCCTTTCGACGGAACGTGGGGATCGTGGCAGGATGCACATTCCACCGACGGACCGGCGCCGGCGCTAAAGGTACGCGTATAGAGAATGATGTCGTTCTTCGTACGCGAACCGGCGTTCGTCGTATCGACCCAGAAAACCTGGGTGTTGTTGATGTTCTGGGTGACCGGCCGCACGAAGTCGCCGTCCTTGCAGTTGCCGCTGACGACCGCGGCACTGCCGCTCAGGCCGCCGCCGCAGTACTGGATACCGATCGGGTGGTCGTTGGTGAGGTCCTTGGACAGGTTGGCGACACTGGTCGCGCTGATCGTTTCGGCGCCGACAGTCCAGGTATAAGGACGGTTCGAGCCGGCTGCAACGAGGCCGCCGCTGCCCGGTGCGTTGACCAGGTTGTCCATCGCCTGGGTGCCGTCGTGGCAGGACAGGCAGGCCGCCGAAACCGAGCCGACTGACAGCACCTGGCCGTCGATGGTCGACGAGTTTGCGGTCGAGTACGTGGTGTAGCCGGTGCTCGGGGGCACGGCCTTGTTCCACAGCGGAGCGGACGCGCTCGTATTTGCAGCGTGCGGGGTATGACAGAACACGCAGATCTGTTCGGTCGAGCTCTGCCGGTTCGGACCGGTACCAGTCGCGGCCGTCAGGTTGTGCGGCGTGCTCTTGATGCCCGTAGTCTGTGCCGAGGCGGAGCCGGCGATCACTGCGAGCGCCACGGCCGTCAGTGACAATTTGAAGATTTTTTTCATGGTAACCCCCGATGGATGGTTAAACAGTTTGTTAGTCACGCAGGGGGTTGCCTGTGCTGCCGGACCCCGCCACCAATGACCTTCAAAACCAAATTCATTGTTGCAAGCACTATTAGCAGGTTCCGGTCCACCTCCGTCAGGGGGTGTTGCGAAACGTTGTGGTGTTCGCAGATTGCTTGCGTGGCGGGGGTTTGGCGCGCGGCACAGGAGGGTTTTCACTGCGCCGCGCAGGGTGGGGGGTACTGAAATCAGGGAGGTGACGTTGGGATATTCCTGATCTCGGGAAACGAATTATCAGCGTTTGGAAGCAGTTGCCCGATTCACGAGGAAGCCCTGATCGGCCGGCAGGTTGTAGGGTCTGAAGACGTCGATCTTGGAGAACCACTGATCGACGAAGAAGATCCGGCCGTCCTCGTCAACAGTGATCCCCGAAGGCAGGATGTATTGGGCAGGACCACCCTGCTCCGAGCGGTTGCCGATGAACATCAGCAGTTCGCCATCGGGGTCGAAGATCTGGAAATTGCCGAATGCGGCATCGGCAACGTAGACATTGCCGTCCTTGTCAGCCGCGATCTCTTTCGGCCGGGCGAAGTTCCCGAGTTGTCGGCCGACCGCTCCGAAACTGCTGTGGAAGCTGCCGTCCGAATTGAAGATCTGGACGCGGAAATTGCCACCGTCCACGACATACAGTCTCCCGTCCTTGCCGATCGCCATGTCGCGCGGGAGATTGAACTCCCCCGGGCCGGATCCGCGTTTGCCGATATCCATGACGTGGCGGCCCGTGGCGGTTTCGAAGACCCGGACGCGGTGGTTCTCGGATTTGACGCCGCCGATGTCTACAACGTAGATGCGTTGTCCAGCGGGGTCGACCGTGACGCTGGAGATGCGGTCGAAGAGATCGCTGCCACCGATCTTGCGCAGGAATTTCCCGTCGCGGTTGTAGATCATGATCATCTTCTGTGTTGCGTCGGCCACGTACAGGCGTCCTGCGCGGTCGACGTCGAGGCCGAGCGGCTTGACGAGCTGGCCGGGCTCCTCGCTCCCGATCGTGAAGTACTTCGCCGCAGCGACGTCGAAGACCTTGACTGCGCGCTCTGCAGAATCGGAGACGAAAATCCGGCCGCGGTGGACGGCGACGGCGTAGGGTTTCGTGAGGAAGTAGCCGGAGCGCTGGGCGCCCGTGACCATGCGTCGGAACGCATCGTCGCTGTTGTCGATTTCGACGTCGGCCGAGCTGGTGATCGTGCGCTCATAGACGAAGCGCGGTTCGTCGGGAGGCCCGGGGAATACGAGGGGGCCGGCGCTGACGCGAGCGGGTCCGGTGTCGCCCAGTTCGGCGCATCCCGTGACCAGAGCGACAGTGCTTGCGAAGACGCAGGCGAGAAGAAGCGAAAGCGTGCGGGAGGCTTGCGGGCCCGACTGGGGCGCATCATGGCGTGGGAACAGAGTCATCGGCTTATCGGGCAAGGATGGTCGGAATGGAAAGTACTGCGGTCATTCTCAAGCAGCTTCTGTGCGCGGCGAAGCCGGTTGCTACTTGACATGGCAGGTGAGACACAGTTCGTTCGGGTTGCTGTCGGCGCGGAGGAACAATGGCCGCACGGTATGCGGGTCGTGGCAACTCGCGCACTCCACGAACGGGATCTCCGTCTGGTCGGCCTGATCGACGCGCACATAGAGGGGGACGTCGAGACGGCCACGCTGGGCTGAAGCGGTGTCCTTGGATACCCACCATACGGGACGGTTGTCGACGATTCCGCGGGTGGCCAGGCGGAAGTCGTCGTCGAACTTGATTTGTTTGCCAGGGTTGAAGAGCTTGCCGGATTGCTTCAGCTCTTCGCGGATCTTCTGGCGCTGCTCGGGGGACAGGGCGCCGCGGTAGGGAACCGCGAACGGGTGATCGAGGCTTCCGCCGGAGATTCCGAATGCCTGGGCAGAATCGTGGCAGGAAAGGCAGGCGATCGACTGCGACCCGATGGCTTCGCTTCCTTCCTTGCCGATGCGTCCGATGTCGTCGAACATGAGAAAAGTGCTGCCATCCGGGACCGAGCTCTGCCATTTGGGTTGCGCCGCATCGACGGGGTTGGCGTGGGTCGGGGTGTGGCAGAAGATGCAGATCTGGCGGGGGTCGACGCTGCGGGTGCCGTCGGGCGACTGCGTGAGGTTGTGCTTGCTGTTGCGCATGTCGATCCGCTGCGCTGTCGCCAGATCGCCCCAGAGGAGCGTGCAGGCCAGCAGCAGCGTGGTGATCGCTGCGATCAGGCGGGAAGGAGGTGTGGTGAGCACGCTGCGCAATTGTCGCTCGCAATATCGTCGCCGGATTTCCAAACGGTGGAACCCGTTCTCAAGTTCGGGATCCTGGCCCGGGCGGTTTCTAACGAGACAGTGAAACCATGTATTCGACTGCCGCCTTCACCTGACTGTCCGCAAGCCCAGGGTTGCCGCCCTTCGGCGGCATCCCGCCTTTGCCCCGAAGTGCCGACTGCTGCAATGCGTCGAGCCCTGCCGGCAGGCGCGGCGCCCAAGCGTCCCGGTCACCGAGGATCGGGGCGCCGGCCACGCCCGTTGCATGACAGGCGCGGCAAATTTGAGTATAAACCGCCTTGCCGTCAGCAGCTGCAACATTGGCTGTCACGACGAGGAGTGCCAAGCCGGCCGTTGCAAGGATATGTTTCATTCTGGTCCCGTCGCTGAATCGCAATGCTGGTCCGAGGCGCCGCAGGTGGTTGGATCGGTACCCCTAGCAATGCACATGCCACCTTCGAGAGCAGGTCGGTTCGGTTCTTGCATCAACGCTGAAGTTTTTCGACCTAGAGGTATCTTGTGAATCAGATCAAGCAATTCACGCAGGTCCTGCGCGCGTGTGCAATTGGTGTTGGTGTGGCGCTGAGCTTCGGCGCGAGCGGCAGCGCGATCAAGGCCGACGTGCTCTATCACGAGTATTGTTCGGTGTGCCATGGGGACCGGGGCGACGGCAATTCGCGGGCGATGAAGAGCCTCAATCCTCCGCCGAGGGATCTGACGAAGGCGGGGCCATCACTGCCGCGCGACTACATCCTCCACGTCATCACCGAGGGCAAGCCCGGGACGGCAATGGTGGGATTCAAGTCGCGCCTGAATGCCGAGCAGCTCGGGGCTCTGGCCGACTATGTGCATACCGAGATCGTCAGCCGCGGTGCGGCCATTTCGGCCGGCCTGGTGAAGGGTATTTCGGGGACTTCGGGGACGACGGGCGGAACGGGTTCGGTGCCCGCTCCTGCGGGCAGCGCGGCGCCGGTCCCGCCGATCGCGGCACCGCTTCCGGCAGTCAAGCCGGTGGCGCCCGGGGAACGTGCCGACATGGGGGCGCCGTTTCCGTCCGGACTGAAGGGCGATGCGGCCAAGGGACAGGCCTTCTACGACAAGAATTGTGCCGAATGCCACGGTGTGAAGGGGGATGGCCAGGGGCCGCGTGCCTACTTCATTCGCCCGGTGCCGCGGGATTTCATGCAGGAGCGTTCGCGTCTGACGTTGAACCGTCCGGCGATTTACGCGGCCGTCTTCTTCGGACGCAACGGGACCGAGATGCCGGCATGGAGCAAGGTGCTGAGCGAACAGGAAATCGCCAACGTCTCGGAATACGTGTTCCAGAGTTTCATCCGTTCCGGTGAGAAGGCTGCCAAGGCGAAATGATCGGACGTATCTGGCTGGGCGGGTTTGCCGCGGCATTGGCCGCGGCCTCGTTCACGGCGCCGGCGTTTGCCGCCGACGCAGGCAAGGACGCCCGGCATGAGGCCGGGCGCAAGATCTACAATTTCCGTTGCTACTTTTGTCACGGCTATTCCGGGGATGCGAAGACGCTGGCGGCGACGTATCTCGCTCCCAAGCCGCGCGACTTCACGAAGGACGACGAGAAGTCGATCAGCCGTGAACAGATGATCGCCGCGGTGCGTGACGGGAAGCCCGGCACGGCGATGAAGGGCTTCAAGGGCATCATCTCCGAGAGGGACGTCGAGACCGTCGTGGATTTCGTGCGTGCGGAGTTCATTCGTGCCAAGGCGGTGAATACGCGCTACCACACGCCCGAGAACGGCTGGCCCAACCACGAACGGAACAAGGTGGCGTTTCCCTTCGCAACGGGGGCTATTCCGCTCGATCGCCCGTGGGATCAGCTCAGTCCGACCGAAAAAAAGGGCAAGCGGCTGTTCCTGTCGACGTGCATTTCCTGCCACGACCACGCGCGGACCGAGGATCCGGGGCCGGTGTGGGGGGGGCGGCCGCTGTCCTACCCGCGCAACCATTTCGATCCGGGCGATTTCAACGCACCGCCGCCGACCAAGGCCGATGCGATCGCGAGCGCCAGTCCGTATGCCTTGCATGACGTGGTGCCGCAGGTGTCGGGCCTGACGCCCGGCGAGAAGCGCGGAGAGACCCTGTTCCAGGCGAACTGCGCCTTCTGCCACGGCGCGACCGGCACGGGGCGGAACTGGATCGGCAGCTTCATGGAGCCGCATCCCCGCGACCTGACCGATCCGAAGTTCATGAAGGACATGACGCGTGGGCGCCTGGCGCACACGATCCGGGAAGGGCTGCCGAACACGTCGATGCCTGCCTGGAAATCGGTGCTGAAGGATGACGAAATCGATGCGATCATTGCCTATGTTTCGCGCGTGTTCCATCCGGTGAAGCCGTAGGAAGGCTGATCGCGGTCGGCGCCGGGCGACGTGTGCGGCCCGGCGCGGAGCCTTGCTTGGCCTTTACCCGGCTAGGGCTACTGCGTGGTGCCGAGTTCGCCGATGAGGCGGGCGGCGCGCTCGTCGGCGGGGTCGAGGGTCCGCGACCGCTGCGCCGCTTCGAGCGCTTCGCGCTGGCGGCCGAGCTGCGCCAGCGCCGCGGCGCGGCCATAGTGGGCGCGCGCGATGTCAGGTGCCTGCGCGATCACGGCGTCGAAATCCGCGAGCGCGGTCCCTGGCTTGTTGCTGCGCAGGTACGCGTAGCCTCGATTGAGGCGTGTTCCGCTCTGGGCAGGATCGAATTGCAGTGCGCGGTCGAATGCGCCGATGGCTTCGTCGAAGCGGCCGAGGCGACCGTAAGCGGTGCCGAGGAGCGCGAAGTAGGGGGCGTCGGCCATCGCGGCGTCGCGGGCGCGGGCCTGTTCGAGGGCGCGGATCGTGGCGTCGGGGCGGCCGATGGCGAAATAGACCTCTGCAAGCTCGCGGGCCGGGAGGGAAGAGCGTTCGTCGAGTCGGCCGGCAAGGTCGAGCCAGCGGATTGCATCGTCGTATCGCCCCGCCGCGGCATACAGGCTGCCGAGCGCGTAGGGGCCGCGGTAGTCGCCACCTTCGAGGCGGACGAAGCGTTGGTAGTCGGCCTCGGCGGCGGCGAGGTCGCCGCGCTTGCGATAGCTCGAACCGCGGTTGAGATAGGCAATCGCACGGCCGGGGTCGATCTCCAGGGCTTTCGTGTAGGCCGCGATCGCGTCCGTGGTCCTGTCTTCACCTTCGTAGGCCGTCGCGAGGTTGGTCCATGCGCGGGCCGCGCCGGGTGCGACGCGCACCGCGTGTTCGTAGAGGGTTACGGGCGTCCGCCAGGTCGGGACGCGCGCGATCGTCGCGGCCATGAAACCGAGCACGGACAGGATGGCCAGTGCGAACGCCGCCGGGCGGAGGCGGGTGCGGGCAAGACGGTGAAGGCCGAGGCCGGCAAGACCGGCCAGCCCGACCGAGGGCAGGTACATGCGGTGCTCGAACACCATTTCGAGCGGGACGATGCTGCTTTCCACGGCCAGTGTTGCCGGGACCCAGAGGACCAGGAAGCCGGCAGCGGGGAAATTGCTGCGCAGGGCGAGCCAGATGCCGCCCGCGATCCAGGCGACGATGCCGGCGATCGCGACGGCCGTCGTCCACGGCTGCCAGAGGCTTGTCGAATTCGGGAAGACGTGTTCGATGGAGAATCGGTCGGGCAGCGGGAGCAGTATCTGGCCGAGGTGGAAGAAGATCACGCGAGGCTGGGTGAGCAGGCGCTCGGTCGGGGTGAAGTCGCGATGCGCATAGCCGGGCATGACATAGTCCGACAGTGGGCCGTGCAGGACGGCGAGGTCCGCCACCGCGTAGAGGCCCGCGGCGACGGGTAGCGCGAGGACGAGGTAGTCGAGGCGCGAGGTGATGCGCTCGCCGGGTTCGCGGCACAGCGTGTATTCGGTGAGCAGGATCAGCGCGGGAAGGATGTAGGCCGTTTCTTTGGACAGGCATGCGGCGACGCCGGCGAGGGCGGCGAGGGCATACCAGGGCCAGTGGCGGGGAGCACTCCTGGCACGGAGGTAGGCGACGAGCGTGACGAGCATGAACAGGGCCGCCATCGACGCCATGCGCTGGACGATGTAGGTGACGGCCTGAACCTGGATGGGGTGGGTTGCCCACAGTGTGGTGGCGGTCGCGGCGGCGATCCAGGCGCCCTGTTCGGGCATGCCGGCACGCCGGAAGGTCGCGAGAAGGAAGGCGAGCACGGCCATGGCGGTGGCGGCGTGGATCAGGATGTTGGTGAGTTGGAATGGCGCTGGTGAGCCGTTGCCGCGCCACCAGTCGATTGCCAGGCTGAGGTTGGGAAGGATGCGTTGCGGCAGTACCGCCTGGGTCACGGCGCGTTTCAGTGACGCGACATCCAGTTCGGCGACGTGCATGGGGCCGTGACGCACGATGTTCTCGGCATCGTCGAGATGAAATCCGTTCTGCGGCGCCGCGTGGTAGGCGATCGCGATCGCGAGGAGCGGCAGCGCGATCAGGCAGAGCCGCAGCAGGGCGAATCGGGTTCGCTGCGTTTCGGTCCGGCTGGGAAGGTCGGGCATCGGGAAGGGCGTGTCAGCGGTTGCAATCGATGCTTACGCCGAGCGCGCACGCGCGGCGGCGGGCCGTCTGCGCTTCGGCGAAGCGGCCCGCTTGCTGGTGGATTTCACCGAGATAGTGCTGGGCGGCGGCCTCGCGCGGCGAGATGGCGATCGCCTTTTCGAGGTCCGACTGCGCGCCGATGACGTCACCCTGAACGTAGCGGGCGACGCCGCGGTTGGTGAGCGGGGCGGCGTAGTTCGCATCGAGCGCGATGGCCCGGTCGAAGGCTTCGAGGGCGCGCAGGTAGCGGTCGCGGCTGACGGTTTCGCCGCGACGCTGGGCGAGGTTGGCGATGCCAAGCTGGTTCCAGGCACGCGCGGAACGCGGTGCGCGCTGCACCGCCTGTTCGTACAGGCTCGCCTCCGAGCGCCATTGCGGGATCCGCGTGCTGGTCGACCACCCGGCGAGGGGCGTGGCGGCGGCGAAGATGAGGGCGGCGGCGGGGAGAACTTTGCCGCCGTGGCGTATTGCGCGCTCGAGTGCGAGCGCGACCAGCCCTGCGAGGCCGACTGCAGGAAGGTACATGCGGTGCTCGAACACCATTTCCAGCGGGACCAGCGAACTCTCGATGAGCAGGGTGGCGGGAAGCCACAGCACGAAGAAACCGGCGATACGGCTGCCCCGCCGCGCGGCGAGCACGACGCCGACGGCGCACCAGGCGAGGATCGCCGCGAGTGGGAGCCAGAAATCGGCTGACGTCGCGGAGCGCACGATGTCGAGGTCGTGTTCGAGCGAGAAGCGCTGCGGAAGCGGCCAGGCGATCTGGGACAGGTGGTAAAGGACGACCTTGGGCTGGGTGAGGAGGCGTTCCGCAAGGGTGAAGCTGCGGGTCGCGTAGCCCGACAGCGCCCACTGGCTCACAGGGCCCTTCAACGCGAGGTCGGCGAGCAGGGCAAGTGCGATGCATGCCGGGATGATGAACAGCAGCGCGTCGCGCCGGTTGCGGACGAGTTTTCCGTCGTTGCGCACGACGAGGAGTTCGGCCATCAGCAGCAGGACGGGCGTGATCCAGGCGTTTTCCTTCGACAGCGCGGCAAGGGCGAGGCTGACTACCGACAGTGCCCACCATGGCAATTTGGCACGGCTTGCCGTGCGGCCTTTCAGGTAAGCCCAGACACTCAGGATCGCGAACAACGCAGCCATTTCGGTCATGCGCTGGACGACGTAGCTCACCGCCTGCACGTGGATGGGCTGGACGGCCCACCACAGGGCCGCCGCGCCGCAGGCAATGACCGCCGGGGCCGTTGGCGGAGCATTCTTCGCGAGGAGGTGCAGCAGCAGGGCGAAGACGGCCCACGCAGTCAGGATGTGGAAGGCGAGGTTGGTGATGAGGAAAGTTGCCGCCTCGCCGCCGCCGCGCCACCAGTCGATGGCGAAACTGATCGATGGAATGGGGCGTAGCGGCAGGAAGGCGCCGCGGGCGGCGTCGACGAGTGCTCCGACGCTGAAGTGCGTCATGTGCAGCGCGGTGTTGTCGAGAATGTTGGGCCAGTCGTCGAAATGGAAGCTGTTCCGCTCGATGCCGTGGTAGGCGAGCGCCACGAGGAGGGCCAGTGCGAGCATCACGAGCAGGTGTCGCCCGCGTGCTGCGGCCCGAATCAGTGCGGCGAGGGGCGTGTCTGATGGCATGGCGGCGTGCTCGATCATGGTGGCCTTATTGTGAGCAGTCCTTGGCGATACCGAGACGGCACGCACGCAGCCGGGCATCGGCGGCTTCGGTCCTGCGTCCTTGCGCCGTGTAGATGTTTGCGAGGTAGTGCCAGGCGATGGACTCGCGGAGCGAGAGCCGGACGGCTTGTTCGAGGTCGGGAAGTGCCGCCTGGGTGTCGCCGCGCAGTACCTGCGCGGTGCCGCGGTTCGTCCAGGCGGGCGCGTAAGCGGGATCGGTATCGATCGCGCGGTCGAAATCCTGGATGGCGAGTTCGAATTCGCCAGCGCGCAGGCGCATCAGCCCCCGGTTGTTGTATCCCAGCACCTGGCGCGGGAACAGGCGAATGGTTTCCTCGTACACGGCAAGGGCCTTGTCGGGCTGACCCATCGCTTCCAGCAGCACGCCGCGATTGACGAAGGGGTAGCCATCGCCCCAACGGGGTTCGATTTCGTTGGCGCGGTCGATCGCGCGGCGGGCGAGATCGAGGTTCCCGTTCTCCAGATACTTCAGGCCGAGCTCGTTCCAGACTCGCACCGAGCGCGGCGCGTGCTTCGTCGAATTCTCCAGCAGGGTGATCTCGGTGCGCCATTGCGGCAGGCGCTGCTGGGTCGACCAGATGCCGAACGCGGTGACGAGTACGACCGCGGCCGATGCGAGGGGCGCAAGCCGGGCGGCGCGGCGTGGCGCCTGTGCAAGCCCAAGCGCGATCAGGCCTGCCACGCCGACCGACGGGAGGTACATGCGGTGTTCGAACACGAGCTCCAGCGGAATGAAGGTGCTCTCGATCAGCAGCGTGACGGGAATCCAGAGGACGAAGAAGCTCACTGCCCGGGTCTCGCGCCGCCGTGCCAGCCACAAGCCGCCGAGCGTCCAGGCGAGAATGGCGCCCATGGGCAGCCAGAACTGGGGCGAGGCGGCGGAACGGACGATTTCGATGTCGTGCTCGAGCGAGAAGCGGTCCGGCAGCGGCCACAGCAGTTGCGAGACGTGGAACAGCACGACCTTGGGTTGGGTGAGCAGGCGTTCGGCGAGTGTGAAGTCACGCCATTCGTAGCCGCGCAGGACCCATTGCCTGAGAGGGCCGTCGATGAGCAGGGCGGCGAGGCCCAGTGCGCCGACGACCGCCGGGAGGGCGAGCAAGGCGGCGTCCAGCCTGTTCCCGATGAGCCGGTCTTGCCGGCGCACGATCAGGAACTCGGCCATCAGGATAAGCGCGGGAGTGATCCAGGCATTCTGCTTCGACAGCGCGCCGAGCGCGAGACTCAGCAGCGACAGCGCCCACCACACGGCGCGTCCGCGGGGAGCGGTGCGCCCCCGCACATAGGTCCAGAGGCACAGGACGGAGAACAGGGCGGCGAGTTCCGTCATGCGCTGCACGACATAGCTCACGGCCTGGATGTGGATCGGTTGCGCGAGCCACCATGCGGCGGCGAGACCGGCCGCGGCGATCGTCCGCAAGGAAGGGCTGCCGGGTTCGCCCCGGCCCAGTGCCTGGACGAGGAACGCAAACACCGCGATGCCCGTGGCGATGTGCAGCACCAGGTTGGTCGCGAGAAAGTAGGCTGCGTGGTCTCCGCCGCCGCGCCACCAGTCGAGTGCAAACGTGATCGAAGCGAAGGGGCGGTGGGGAAGCGCCGCGCCGCGGGCGGCGTCGATGAGGCCGCCCAGGGTCAGGCGTTCGAGATGGACGGCGGGATTCAGGAGGATGTTGTGCCAGTCATCGAAGTGGAAGCCGTTCAGCTCGATGCCGCGGTAGGCGAGGAGCGCCACCGCGACCAGCAGGACGGCGGCGAGCGTGCGGGCAGTGAAGGACGGGTGGGAGGGCTTCGGCAGGGGCACGGGTGTCGGGGTGCGAATGCAGAGGTTCGGTTGCCGGTCTGGCGATTGTTCGAGTGGTCGAGGCTAAAAGCAAGCATCGTTCCCGCTTCGCGGATCCGTGCATGAATCGTGCTTGCACTGTCAGGGAGCGCTATCATTGTCGCCCAATGACGAGGTAATGGCCGCGCGGCTGCCCGTTTCCACCGGAAGAAACATGAACAGACTCAGTGTCATCCTGCCCGCGAAGAACGAGGGGGCCGTAATCGGACGGGTCGTGGAGGGGATCAGGAGCCTTTTGCCCGATGCCGAAGTCCTCGTGGTCAATGACGGCTCCACCGACGCCACGCGCGAGGAGGCGGAGCGCGCGGGCGCGACGGTCGTCACCCACCCCTACAGCATGGGCAACGGCGCGGCGATCAAGAGCGGCGCGCGGGCGGCGACGGGCGATATCCTCGTGTTCATGGATGCCGACGGACAGCATGATCCTGCCGACATTCCGCGTCTGCTGGCGCAGCTGGACGACGGTTTCGACATGGTGGTCGGCGCGCGTGACGGTGGCTCGCAGGCGAGCCTTGGGCGCGGACTGGCGAACCGGTTCTATAACCGCCTGGCGAGCTACATGACCGGCCACCGGATCGATGATCTCACTTCAGGGATGCGTGCGGCGCGTGCGCACCGTTTTCGCGAGTTCCTGCACCTGCTGCCGAACGGCTTCTCCTACCCGACCACGAGCACGATGGCGTTCTTTCGCGCCGGCTATCCGGTGTCCTACATCCCGATCAAGGCCGCGAAGCGGGTCGGCAAGAGCCATGTGCGGATTCTCAAGGACGGCGCACGCTTCCTGCTGATCATTTTCAAGATCGGGACGCTGTATTCGCCGCTGAAGCTGTTTGCGCCGGTGGTGGTGGTGCAGGCACTGCTGGGGCTGGGCTACTACGCCTACACGTTCATCCTGCACGGACGCCTGTCGCTCGCGACCATCTTCCTGTTGACCTCGGCGGTGACGACCTTCCTGATCGGGCTGGTGTCGGAGCAGATTACGCAGCTGATGTATCGCTCAAGCGGCGGGGAGAGCGAAATGATGACCAATATCGCTGCCCGATCGGCCGGCGCGCGGCCCTGCGCATCTACCCGGGCGTCCGGCCGGGAATGAGGTCTCCGGTTGGGCGTAACGCGGTCTGGAATATCGTCGGAATCGTCGTTCCGTCGGTGGCGGGGGTGTTGGCGGTCCCGATGCTGCTCCATGGGCTCGGTGCCGCGCGCTTGGGCGTGTTTACGCTCGCGATCGGACTGATCGGGTTTTCGGGCATCTTCGATCTGGGACTCGGTCGGGCGTTGACCCAGGTTGTCGCGAGTGAGCACGGACGCGGGGCAGCGTCGTTCGAGCTGGCGGCGCTGGTCCGCAAGGCACTGGGCATGCTGCTGGCCCTCGGGGTGTTTTGGGCAACCGTGTTCTGGTTCGGTGTGCCGCTGCTGGTCGTCAAAGTGTTCGGATTCGAACAACTTTTGGGCGAGGAGGCGGTGGACGGCCTGCGTTGGGTGGCTGCGACCCTGCCGTTCGCACTGGTGTCAACGGGTCTTGTCGGTTGCCTCGAGGGTTTCCAGCGCTTTGCCGTCGTCAATGTCGTCCGTCTCGCATTCGGCACAGCGACCTTTCTGGTGCCCGGCGTGACGGCCGTGCTGACTCGGCGTCTCGATCTCACGCTCGCGTCGCTGGCGGCCGTAAGAATCGTCGCGCTGCTTCCCTGGCTGTACCTTGCACGTGCGGAGCTCGACTTCGGCCGCGAGCGCCGGGCTGCGGAGGGCGCGGTCGGGCGGCTCGTGAGTTTTGGCGCATGGTTGTCGGTTTCCAGCGTGATCGGCCCGCTGATGGTTTTTGCCGATCGTTTCTATCTGGCGAGCATCCTGCCGCCGGCGGTGGTGGCGTTGTACACGGTACCGCTCGATGCGGTATCGCGATTCGGTGCGCTTCCGATGGGGGCGGTCAATGCCGCCTTTCCGGAACTGGCGAAGCGGTCCGGGGCGCGGGTGCAGAGTGCCGAACTGGTGCGCGGTGCCGTGACGGCGATGACGGTCCTCTGGTTTCCGCTGGTGGCTATCCCGATGCTGCTTGCCGACGAATTGCTGACCGTCTGGCTGAACGCATCGATGGCGAGCGAAGGGGCGGGAATCGCCCGCTGGCTCCTGTTGGGCGTGTTCCTGAATGGATTCGCGCACATCCCCTACGCGATGCTCCAGTCGGCAGGTCGTTCAGATGTGACCGCGAAGTTGCACCTGCTGGAGTTTCCGGTCTATGCGCTGCTGCTCGTGGCCGCAGTGGCGCAATTCGGCGTGCTGGGAGCCGCGCTGGCCTGGTGCGCGCGGATTGCGATCGACACGGTCCTGCTGTTCGTTGCGGCTGCGCGTTTCGAGCCGGATTGCAGGGGCGTTCTGCGGGAAGCGGGAATACGCATTGCTGGCGGCATGACACTGCTGGCAGCATGCATGATGGTGACGGCGCCGGCGTTGCGCTGGGCGCTTGCCGCGGTCGTCGCGCTGGCCCTTGCCGGAACGCTGTGGTGTTTCGGCCGTCAGCGATTGTTTGCCAAACCCAGGGAGGCCGATCATCGCCGCAGCTGACCCTTTCGATGTTGCCGAGTGGCCCGAGTCAGAGTGCGAGGCGGTCGAGCGTTGTCCGGTTTGCGGATTCGGGCAACGGGCGCTGCTGCACGCCGGACTGACCGACCGGATCTTTCGCGTTGCGCCCGGGCGCTGGAACATGTATCGCTGCGGGGGGTGTGGCGCGGCCTATCTGGCACCGCGCCCGGATCGTGCGACGATCGGGCGCGCGTATTCAAGCTATTACACGCATTGTGCCCAGAACGCGCCGACGATCCGCCGGATCGGCATGATCAGAGCGCTGTTGCACGACTGGCTCAACGGCTATCTGAACAGCCGTTACGGCCTTGCGCGCCATCCCGCGCGGACGGCGGGCCGTCTGCTCATCCCGCTGCTGCTGCCGTTGCGTGCGGCGGCGGATGCCGAATGCCGCCATCTGGCCCGCCCGCCGGCGGGCGGGGGGGCGCTGCTCGACGTGGGATGCGGCAACGGCCGCTTCCTCGCGGTGGCGCGTGAAATGGGGTGGCGCGCGGAGGGGGTCGATTTCGACGAGCAGGCCGTTCGTGCGGCCCGCGCAGAGGGTTTGCAGGTCCGCCACGGCGGCATCGAGCTGTTCGACGATGTGCGCGAACGCTACGACGTGATCACTGCGAGTCATGTCATCGAGCATGTTCATGATCCCATCGGCATGCTCGCGCGGATCCACCGTCTCCTGAAGCCCGGTGGGCGCCTGTGGCTTGAAACGCCCAATCTCGCGAGCCTCGGGCATCGCCTGTACGGACCGGACTGGCGCGGGCTGGAGCCGCCGCGGCATCTCGTGCTGTTCACGCCGGATTCGTTGCGCGCCGCCTTGCGCAAGGCGGGCTTTTCGCGTATTTCGCAGGAGTTCCGTGGGCTGGTGCTGTACTCCATCTTTGCCGCGAGTGAGGCGATCGGCCGTAGCGAGGACGTCCTGACGGCATCGCGGAAGGGCAGACCGAAGGTGTCGGATGTGTTGGCGGAGGCTTGCGAGATGCTCGTTCCCGGGCAGCGCGAATTCCTGACTTTTCGGGCGGTGAAGGAAAAGTGAGCGGCCTATTGTTCTGGTCGGCAGTCTGGGCGTCATACCGAGGGGTTCCCCTTTCCACGCTCGTGGGATCTACGTGGTGCATGCGCAGAAATGGCTGAAGAGCGCGATGTTTCAATCGGCGTCGTGATCGTCGCTTACAAGCCGGACCTCCAGTCCCTGCAGGAACTGGTGCGTGCCTCGCTCCGCGAGCTGAACGCCGCTGTCCGGGAGGTTCAGGTTTTCGTGTGGGACAACTCGCCCCTGGCCGGGGCGGGATCGACACATGGCGTGGAGGGCGGGCAGGTCGTCGTGATGGGGGGCGACGGCAACAACCTCGGTTTCGGGGCGGCGATCAACAAGGTGATCGAGGGTACCGGCAAGGACTGGTACGTCGTGCTCAACCAGGACCTGCGGATCGGCGAAGGCGCGCTGACGCGGGCAGCACAGGCGATCCGGCGCGCAGGGCCCGCGACGGCGGTGCTGGAATTGGCGCATCGGCCGTATGAGCACCCGAAGGAATACGACCCGGTTTCGCTCGAGACGCCGTGGTTCTCGGGCGCGGCTTTCTGCGTGTCGCGCGAGGCATTCCTTGACGTCGGGGGGTTCGACGGCCGTCTCTTCATGTATGGCGAGGATGTCGACCTGTCGATTCGGCTGCGCAGCAAGGGGAAGGTAATCCGCTACCTCCCCGACTGCATCGTGTTTCATGACGACCTCGTGGGGATGCACGGGCAGAAGCCGCTGCAGGAAGTGTACGACCGGGCGAACAACATCCTCCTGCGTCTCAAGCATGGTTCGGCGCTCGTTGCCGTGCGCGGGATACTCTGGTTGTTGGGCGAGAGTCTGTATTTCTTCCTCAAGGGCAGGCGGATCGCCGTTCACCGCGTGCTGTCCCTGGTCGTCGGGCGTGCCGCAGCGTTCCGGGCCGATTGCGCGGCGAATACGTCGCCGGCTTCCCGTCCGCAATTTGACCGCTGGCGATACTGCCGGCATCGGCCCGGCGGACGTTATGCGATCGAAGCGGCTGCAGCGAAGCCCAAGGTCTCGATCGTGATTCGAACCATGAACCGCCCGGCGATGTTGGCGGAGGCGATAAAGACAGCCTGGAACCAGACCTACGGCAATGTCGAGCTTGTCGTGGTCGACGACGGCGAGGGGCAGGGCAGGCAGATCGTGGAAAACCTGCCCGTCGCTGCCGGACGGGAAGCCGTGTACGTCAAGACTGGCGGTGCCGTCGGTAGGGCCGCCGCAGGGAACCTGGGCCTCGCCCACTGCAGCGGCGAGTTCATCTGTTTTCTGGACGAGGACGACCAGCTGTACGCGGATCACGTCGAGGTGCTGGTCGCTCACGCGGTCAATAACGGCCTGAAAGTGAGCTATGCGCTCGCGGAGGAGATTACCTCCGTGTACGCCGCCGATGGCAGTTGGACCGACGGGGCGGTGGCAGTGCCGTACCGGCAGGAGTTCTCCCGCGTGCTCCTGTGGTACAAGAATTTTCTTCCGATCCAGTCGGTGTTGTTCGCGCGCTCCCTGTACGAGGAGCTGGGCGGCTTCGACGAGGCGTTGGATCTTTATGAAGACTGGTCCTTGTGGGTCAAGTACTCGACGAAATGTGATTTCGGTTTCGTTCCGAAGGTGACCTCGCGCTACAGGATCTTCACGGGTAGAACGAAGCGTAGCGCGGTTTTCGGCGACTCGTATGCGCGTGTTGCGAGCACGCACGATTACCCGGGCCTCGTGGTGTCGCCGGTGGAGTTCAGGCGCATGGTCGCCGAATACATCCGATACCGCGGCCTCCTGTGCCTGACGCGCGAGCAGCTCATCGCCGCGCAGGCAAGGTTGCGCGCGTTGTTTCGCGGGCGGGCCTAGGCGCATCTAGCGCAGCGCCGGGATCCCGTACTTCAAGAGCATCTGCAGCTTGCGTGGCAGCAGCGTGAAACCGCTCCGATAGGCAGGCGTGCCGCGGTGGCGGGTGGCCTGCGCCGCCGCGCGGCTGCACTTGAGGTGGTCGAATTCGCTTTGCAGGCTTCGGTAGGTGCTCGCATACACTTCGCGCCACACGCGCAGGTCGCGTTTGAGCAGGGCAAGTGCGGCGCCTTCGGCGGCGAGTGCGAGCAGGTGCAGCGTGAGCAGAAGCCACATCCATGTTCCCGGCGTACAGATCGCCAGCACGAAGGTCTTGTTGCGCTCGCTCAGTCGGCGGCGGCGAAAGGTGCTGGCGAGGCGTCCTGTCGTGGCGCGATTGCCGCCGAAGCTTTGCCCCTGACGGTGGCGATAGCCGCTCTTGTCGGTGACCTGCACCGGGTGGCCGGCCAGGCGCGTGCGGCAGCACAGGTACATGTCTTCCGCGATCGACTCGAACCATTCGGGGAAGCCGTCCAGCTCCTGCCACAGCTGACGCGGGATCCACAGGCAGGCGCCGATCACCATCGCGACGTCGTGCCGGGCCGGGTCCAGGTTGGGGACCGGGTTGTAGAACGGGTCGAGGAGGCAGCCGCGGTCGACGAGTTCGCCCGTTTCCCAATCGTATTGCGGCAGGGTGAGGATGCCGCGCGGGTGTTGTTGCCAGGCGTGCTCGTGGAGGGTGCGCAGCGCGTCCGGGGCGAGGGCGGCGTCGTTGTTCAGGAGCAGCAGGTGGTCGCCACGCGCGCGCTGTGCCAAGCGGTTGTTGGCGATGCAGAAGCCGACGTTGGTGGTGCTGGCGATGACTTCGACCTGGGGATAGCGTTCGCGCAGCAGTTCGAGCGAGCGGTCGGTGGAGGCGTCGTCATGGAGGAGGATCTCGACGGGGAAGTCGCAGTCCTGTGCGAGAATCGAGTCGATGCAGTCGGCGAGGAGATCTTCGCCGTTGTAGTTGGCGATGCAGACGGAGCAGACGGGGCGGGTGGTCATGTCGCGGCCGTGTGCCACTGCCATGCGGCGGAGAGGCCCGCTTCGATCGGCGTGCCGGCGTGCCAGTCGTAGTGGTGTTGCGCGCGGCTGGCGTCGAGGACGATGCGTGAGACGTCGACGCTGCGGCCGGGGACGTAGTGGCGCTGCAGGGGCCGGCCGGCGACGTTCTCGATGTGCGCGAAGAGTTCGTTGAGGCTGAGGCCCGCGCCGCTGGAGGCATTCAGGACCTGGGTGCCGGCGGGCATCGGGCGGGCGAGGATGGCCAGGCAGAGGGCGACGAAGTCGTCGATGTAGAGGTAGTCGCGCACGGTGCTGCCGTCACCCCAGACGGTGAGCGGGGTGCCTTCGCGTAGCGCGTCGAAGGCGGTGGGAATGATGCCGAAGCCCTGGCGCGTGCTCTGGCCGGGACCGTACAGGTTGGACGGGCGCAGGATCGTCGCGTGACCGCCGAACTGGGCGCTCCAGGCGGTGATGAAGTGCTCCGCGGCGGCCTTGCCGGCGCCGTAGTAGGACTTGGGGCGGATGACGTGGCGCTCGGTCGCGGGGCTGACCTCGGCGTCGCCGTACAGCGTGCCGCCCGAGGACAGGTAGAGCAGTTCGCACTGCGGACGGGTCTGCAATGCTTCGAGCAGGGCGAAGGTGGGACGCAGGTTGCGGTCGAGTTCGAACAGCGGCTTGCCGGCGCTGCTGCCCGGCGTCGAGGCGGACGCGAGATGCACGACTGCGCGGCAGCGCGGCAGCCATTCGGCGAATTGCGCCGGCTCGGCGAAGGCGGCGGGGACCGTCGTGATCCCGGGAGCGGCAGCGGCGCCCGGGTGGCGGCCGACGGCGACGACGGCAGCGCCGGCAGCGGCCAGTGCGCGGGTCAGCGCATTGCCGACGAAGCCATGTGCGCCGAGGAGCAGGATCGCGTCGTTCATGCCTTGCCGTCGTCGAGGAGTTGGCGATAAAGCGCAGTGTAGCGGGCGGCGCAGTCGTCCCAGGTGCCGATTTCGCGTGCGACCCAGGCGCGGGCGGCGGCACCGGCGCGGAGGTTGGCGTCGGGTGCCTCGAGGCGTTCGAGCGCCGTCGCGACGTCCTGCGGTCGGTCGCACAGCGCGCCGGTTCCATCGTGGAAGACGATGTTTTCGTGGGCCGGCAGGCGCGACGCGATGATCGGCAGGCCGGCGGCCATCGCTTCGAGCATGACTTGCGGGCGGCCTTCGGCGTGCTGGCTGAGGGTGATGAGGCCGCGCGCGTGCGGGAACCACTCGCCCATCAGCTGGGCGGGCGCGGCGGGGCCGTGATAATGCACCCAGTCGGGCAGCGTGATCTCTTCCTGCATCGGCCCGAAGAGGTGCAACTCGCGCGTGCCGTCGCGAAAGTGCGGTTCGCTCCACTCGAACAGGGGCCCCAGCTTGCCGCGCGTGAGTCGCGTGACGGCGAGCCATCGGGCGGGGGCGTTGGGTGCGAAAGTTCGCTCGATCGCGTACCAGCCGGGGTCGATGCCGAAGGGGACGAAGCGTACCGTCGCGACGTCGCCGAAGCGTTCCGTAAGTTCGGGAACCATCCATTCGGCGTTGGGGCAGATCGCCACGGCACGGCCGCGCATCGCACGCCGGAGCAGCGTCGCCATCAGCGGCAGCTTCATCAGCTGCATGTCGGTCCCCAGCACCGTGATCAGCGCGGGGCGTCCGTTGGCGGGCAGCGGCAGGGCGTTTTGCAGCCAGTTGATGTGATAGACATCGACCTGGCGGCTGCGCGCGTAGGTGCTGCGCAGGAATTGCAGCAGACGCAGTGCGTGGGCCATCCCCTGCGGGGGGCTGTTGCGCAGCAGGTGGGCGATGCCGCCTTTCTGCATCAGCGCGGCGAGCCAGGCCGACTCGGCCGGCGTTGCGGCGGCGCGCACGGCGGGGTGCGAATCGCCCGGCGGCGCCCACAGTTGCAGTGCGAGGTCGCGGCGTCGGGCGAGCGCGTCGGAGAGATGGCGGATGAAGAGGCCGCGCCAGTCGGTGAGCGTCGACGGATACGACGTGCTGACCATCAGCACGTCGAGAGGGGGGGCATGTTCGATCGGCGCGGACATCACTTCAGGGCAAATGGCTCGTTCCGGCCGGCGTGGTCCGGAGGGCGCGGGCGTATTGACGGGCTCACGCAGTGGGTAATTACAGCATGTATCTGGTATTTCCACCATTGCTTGCGGGTGGAGGGCAGGCTTGCCTCGGGTCATTCCCGATAGTTGCAGGCGGAAAAGGGCAAGATCGGGGTGTTCGCTGCGCAGTGCGGCGATGAGCCGGCGGCCGTTCCATGCTTGGCGCGGATCGCCGTAGAGGTGGCGGTCGAGGGCGGCGAGTTCGGCGTGGGCTGCGGCGCCGCCCAGATGACGGGCGAGCGCGAGGAGGCTGTCTGGTCCGGGAATGCCGATTTCGCGGGACCATTGCAGCAGGGCCGCGCGGGCGGCGGTCGGGTCGTTGTTGCGGCAGGCGCGGCGGAGGCCGCGGAGCGTGGCGGTGCGGCGGTAGCGGTGCAGGAGGAGGGCGCTGGCGGCCAGCAGCGCCATCGCGATGAGGAGCGTGGTGGCCGTGGTGTGTGCGCTTGCGTCGCGGGTAGTTGCGGGAGCGCTCATCCGGGTCGGGGCGAGTGCAGCGGCGGGGGCGTCCGGCTCGGTCGCCGCCGGATCGGCGGCGCCGGGTGGCGCCGTGGCGGTGATCGGTCGCGCCGGAAGCGTGGCCTGTTGCGCCTGCCCGGTGACAGGGTCCCACCACGGCAGTTGCAAGGCGGGGAGCGTGAAATCGCCGCCCTGTCTGGGCACGAGCAGCCAGGTTTGTTCGCGGATCCCGGTGATCCAGCCGTCTTCGGTGCGTTCTTCGAGGCGGGGAGGTGCCGGATGCAGGGAAAAGCCATCCGCGCCGGGGGCGAGTGGCGGAATCTGTGCCGCCGCGACGCCTGTGGCTTCGATGCGGATCGTGCGGCGCAGCGCTTGCCCCGGGGGCAGTTGCGGCACGTCCGGGGGCCAGGTTTCGGTGAGCGTCAGGGCACGGGCGGGTAGCCATTCTTGCGGCGAATGGCCGGCGGGCACAGGGCTGACTTGGCGGTTCAGGGGTGGAGCGTCGATCCGGCGTATGGGCGAGGAATCGTCATCGGTGCGCAGCGACACGTGGCCGCCGGTGAGCTGCAGCGGGCCGCTGGCGAACGGGAAGACGGCGTAATGCCGTTCGGTGACGCGGTAGCGGTGGCCGGCGCGGGTCTCTTCGCGGGTGGTTTCGCCTGCCGGGCGGATCTCGGCGCGTGCGGCTTCGGGGGCATGGAAGGCGAGTTCGCGCACGCTCACGGCCTGGTAGAGGCGCAGCGTGTAGCGCGCCTGTGCGTGGAGGTGGAGCGCGTCCGGTTGCAGTTCCGCTTCGACCCACAGGGCCTGGCCGGGCCGTGCGCTGTCGCCCCCCGCTTCGGCGTAGGCCGGATGCGGCGCGGCGATGATCAGCGCGACCGCGAGGGCCAGCCACGCCAGCGCGAGCGTCGTTGCGCCAGGGAGTCCGCCGGATCTCACCATGGCCGCTCCACTTCGCCACTTTCGCGGCGGCGGTGTTCGAGTTCGAGTTTGCGGCGCAGCAGCCCTGCCGGTTCGTCGGGGACGCGGCGCAGCCACTGTGCGGCGAGGCGTTCGGCTTCCTTGTCCTGTGTGTCGCGGCGGGCGATTGCTGCGGGCGGCGGTGGGGCGTTCCGGCCC
>NZ_WTVN01000018.1 GCF_012910905.1 Aromatoleum toluvorans | reverse complement strand
GTCCCCGCGAACGCGGCTGCGGCAGCAAAACCCGCTGCACCTGCCCCTGCGGCGACAACGCCGGCGCCGGCCGTTCCCGCCGCGCCCGCCACCGCGATTGCAGGCGCTGCACACCCGGCAGCACCCGCTGCGAGCGCCGCAGGCACCGAGCGCGAAGCGGTGCAGATGGTGGAAGCGTGGGCAAAGGCTTGGTCGCGCAAGGACGTCAAGGGCTACCTCGCCTTCTACGACAAGGAGTTCCGCGCTCCTGACGGCCTGTCCCGGAAGGCTTGGGAGAACGAACGCGAGCAACGCGTCGGCAAACCCGGCCGTATTGCGGTCGAGATCGAGAAGCCCCATGCCAAGGTCGACGGTGACGTCGCGACGGTACGTTTCCGCCAGAACTATGAATCGGCGGGCTTCACTTCCAGCACGACCAAGACGCTCGAACTGGTCAAGCGCAACGGCTCGTGGCGCATCCGCCAGGAGCGCGTCGGGGGATGAAGGGGATGACGCCCGGGCGAGCGCTGTTCGTCCGACTGCTGGTCGCAATCGCCTCGGCGGTCCTGCCGCTTGCGGCCGCAAGCGCGCCTTCGCAGCGTGGCATCTCGGACTCCGGTCCGGACGCCTCGCTGGAATACGTGTTCACCGAGATCGAAGCCAACCGGCTGGACGCGGCACTCGAGCGCACCGAAGAACTACTGCGCGTCTACCCCAACTTCCGGCTCGCGCACCTCATCAAGGGCGACCTGCTGCTGGCCCGCGCCAAACCCATCTCGACCTTCGGTAATGCGTCGGCGCCTGCCGAGCGCGTGACCGAACTGCGGGACGAGGCCATTGCGCGCCTGCGCGCCTATCGCGAACGTCCCGCGGCAGCCACCTACATCCCGCGCTACCTCCTCCAGATGGGACCGGACCAGCGCTACGCAGTCGTCGTCGACACCAAGCGGGCGCGCCTGTACGTCTATGCCAACGAAGGCGGAAAGCCCCGCTTCGTCGCCGACTACTATGTCAGCCACGGCAAGGCGGGCACGGACAAGCGGGTCGAAGGCGACAACAAGACGCCACTGGGCGTCTACGAAGTCACGTCCTTCATCGAGCAGGCCAAATTGCCGGATCTCTACGGCATCGGCGCCTTCCCGATCAATTATCCCAACGAATGGGACCGGCGCCTCGGTCGCACGGGTCATGGCATCTGGCTGCACGGCACGCCCAGCAACACCTACGCCCGTCCGCCGCTCTCCTCGGAAGGCTGCGTCACCCTCGCGAACCAGGATTTCCTCAAGCTTTCCAGCTTCGTCCAGCCCGGCCTGACGCCCGTGATCATCAGCAGCGAGATCGAGTGGCTATCGATGGACCACTGGCAGGCCGAGCGCCGCGCGCTGCAACTAGCCATCGAAGACTGGCGCCGCGACTGGGAGAACGTCGGCGACGTCCGCCGCTACCTGTCGCACTATTCCAGGGACTTCCGCAGCGACAGCCAGAACTTCGCCGAATGGTCGGATCAAAAGCGCAAGCTGGCGGCAAATCGTCAATGGATCAAGGTGCGCCTCGACAAGCTGAGCATGTTCCGCAACCCGGGGCGCGACGACATCGTGGTCGTGACCTTCGAGCAGGACTATCGCAGCGACGGGCTGTCCGACCGCGTCCGCAAGCGTCAGTACTGGCAGAAGGAAGACGGTCACTGGAAGATCGTCTATGAAGGCAAGGCCTGACACAATCACCCGGGATTTTTCTCCTCAACGGAAACTCGACATGAAACGCTTTCTCGCAAGCCTGATTCTTTTCGCCTGGTTCGCCGGCGCCTACGCAGCCAATCCGATTGTGGAAATGCGGACCAACCAGGGCACCGTCGTCCTGGAGCTGTTCGCCGACAAGGCCCCCAAATCGGTCGAGAACTTCCTTGCATACGTGAAGAGCGGACACTACAACGGCACCATCTTCCATCGCGTCATCGACGGCTTCATGATCCAGGGCGGCGGCTTCGACAGCTCGATGAGCGAGAAGCCGACGCGCGCACCGGTCGAGAACGAAGCGAAGAACGGGCTGCGCAACGAAATCGGCACGCTCGCAATGGCACGCACCTCGGATCCCCACTCGGCCACGGCCCAGTTCTTCATCAACCTCGTCGACAACAGCTTCCTCGATTACCCGTCGCGCGACGGCTGGGGCTACGCGGTGTTCGGCAAGGTCACCGACGGGATGAGCGTCGTGCAGAAAATCGGCAAGACCCGCACCGGCATCGCCCGCGGCATGCGCGATGTTCCGGCCGAGCCCGTCATCATCGAGTCGGTCCGCGTCGTAGAGGCCGCCAAGACCGGCCAAACCAAATAACGAGCCCCCAAGGAGTCGCACATGGCAGTCAAGCTGCATACCAATCTCGGCACGATCACCCTCGAGCTGGACGCCGACAAGGCACCGGAAACGGTCAAGAACTTCCTCGAGTACGTCAGTGCCGGGCACTATGACAACACGATCTTCCATCGTGTCATCAAGAACTTCATGATCCAGGGCGGCGGATTCGAGCCGGGCATGACCCAGAAGCCGACACGCGAACCGATCAAGAACGAGGCCGACAACGGCTTGAAGAACCTCACCGGCACGATCGCGATGGCCCGTACCCAGGCACCGCACTCGGCGACCGCCCAGTTCTTCATCAATGTCGTCGATAACGACTTCCTGAACTTCCGTTCGCCGGACATCCAGGGCTGGGGTTACTGCGTGTTCGGTCGCGTGACTGAAGGCATGGATGTCGTGAACAACATCCGCGCGGTGCGCACGGGCTCGAGCGGCTTCCACCAGGACGTCCCCGTCGAGGACGTCGTCATCGAGCGCGCCGAAATCGTCTGATCCGGCCGGGCCGACCCGATTTCGATCTTTGACACCATGTCGGCCCTGTTCATCTCCGACCTGCACCTGTCAGAGCAGGCTCCGGAAAACACCCGCGCCCTCCTGAGCCTGCTCACCGGCCCCGCGCGCGGGGTCGGCACGATCTACATCCTGGGTGACCTGTTCGAGTACTGGGCCGGGGATGACGACAGCGATTCTCCGCTGAATCGGGAGATCGGCACCGCGTTCGCCGCCGTCGCCGCGGCGGGCACGGAAATCGTGTTTGTTGCCGGAAACCGGGATTTTCTCGTCGGCGACGATTTTGCGCGCCGCGCCGGAATGACCATCGCTAGCGATCCGACGCTGATCGAACTCGACGGTCGGCGGGTATTGCTCACGCACGGCGACATGCTGTGCACGGACGATCACGCCTACCAAACCTTCCGCCGACAGGTACGGGATCCGTCCTGGCAGGAGGCCTTTCTGCGACGCCCCCTGGTCGAGCGCAAGCAGGTCATCGAGGGACTGCGCCGCCACAGCGAAACCGCCAAGCAGGAAAAACCCCAGGAAATCATGGACGTTAACGCAGGCGCGGTGGACGCCCTGCTACGCGCTCACGATTACCCTGTCCTCATCCACGGCCATACGCACCGGCCGGCACGCCACCTGCACGAGGTCGACGGCCATGTCTGCGAACGGTGGGTGCTGTCGGACTGGCGCGGGACAGCCACCGGGCTTCTGTGGGACGGAGCGCACTTCCAGCCCTGCCCCTGACCTGACCGCCCAGATCCGGAGCCGGCGGGCGTCGTCCGCCGCCTCCGTGCTCTTCCGGTTGGCTCAGCTAACCAGGCCGCGCGCGAGATCTGCGCGCAGGTCGTCCACCGACTCCAGCCCTACGGCGATCCGCAGCAGACCTTCGCCAATGCCCGCAGCGGCGCGCGCCTCGGCGCTGATGCGCCCGTGCGTGGTCGACGCCGGGTGAGTGATGGTGGTTTTCGTGTCACCCAGATTTGCCGTGATCGACATCATGCGCGTTGCGTCCACCACCCGCCACGCCCCTTCGCGGCCGCCGGCAACCTCGAAGCTGACGATCGCCCCGCCGGACTTCTGCTGCCGCATTGCCAGCGCGTGCTGCGGATGCGATGCGAGTCCCGGGTAATAGACCCTCACGACACCCGGCTGCTGCTCCAGCCAGCGCGCGAGTTCGAGCGAGGTCGCCGACTGAGCCTCCATGCGGATACGCAGCGTCTCCAGCCCCTTCAGGATCACCCATGCGTTGAAGGGCGAAATCGACGGGCCCGCGGTGCGCAGAAACCTCAGCACTTCATCGAGAATCGCCTTCCCGCCGACGACTGCACCACCGAGCACCCGCCCCTGGCCATCGAGGTATTTGGTCGCGGAATGCACGACGACGTCCGCCCCCAGTTCGAGCGGGCGTTGCAGGGCCGGCGTGCAGAAGCAGTTATCCACGGCGAGAATGGCGCCGGCCGAATGCGCGATGTCCGCCACGGCAGCGATGTCGATGACTGCGGTGAGCGGATTCGACGGGGTTTCGATGAAAAACAGGCGCGTGCGCGTCTTGATCGCCGCGCGATACGCATCCAGATCCGTCGCCGGCACGAAGGTCGTCTCGATGCCGAACTTCGCGAGGATCGTCCCGAAAAGCTGCTGCGTGGATCCGAACAGACCCGCCGACGCGACCACGTGGTCGCCGGCCTGCAGCGTCGCCATGGCGAGCGACAGGATCGCGGACATGCCCGACGCGGTGGCGACACAAGCCTCTCCCCCTTCGAGGGCGGCCAGGCGCTGCTGCATCGCGGTTACGGTCGGATTGGTGAAGCGCGCGTAGACGTTGCCCTCGTCCGCGCCCGAGAAGCGCGCCGCTGCCTGCGCGGCGCTGTCGAAGACGAAGCTCGAGGTGAGATAGAGGGCTTCGCTGTGCTCGTTGAACTGGCTGCGCGCGATACCCGCGCGCACTGCCAGGGTGTCGAACTCGTATTCGCTCATGGCGGTCAGTTGTCCTGGTTCGCGACGAGGTTCAGATCGAGTTGCCCGCCCTCGCCGTCGTCGCCGGCCTTGCTTTCTCCGCGCTGGTTCTCGATGCCGTTCAGATACTCAGGCGTGATGTCGCCGGTGATGTAGCTGCCGTCGAAACAGGAGGTCTCGAAGAACTTGATCGCGGGATTCACCGCCCGGACGGCGGCCTTGAGATCACCGATGTCCTGATAGATCAGACCGTCGGCTCCGATGACGCGGCGAATCTCCTCTTCGTCGCGCCCGGCGGCGATGAGTTCGCTGCGGGTCGGCATGTCGATCCCGTACACGTTTGCGTAACGCACCGGCGGCGCGGCAGACGCCAGATACACCTTCACGGCTCCCGCCTCGCGCGCCATCGTGACGATCTCGCGGCTCGTGGTGCCGCGCACAATCGAGTCGTCGACCAGCAGGACCTTCTTGCCCCTGAATTCCTGCGGAATCGTATTGAGTTTCTGGCGCACCGATTTCCGCCGGATCGCCTGGCCGGGCATGATGAAGGTGCGCCCGATGTAGCGGTTCTTCACGAAGCCTTCGCGGTATGGGAGGTTGAGCCGGTGGGCCATCTCCATTGCGGCCGGACGGCTGGAATCGGGAATCGGGATCACGACGTCGATATCCGCATGCGGCACAACGCGCTTGAGCTTGTCGGCGAGGAACTCGCCCATCTTCACGCGCGACTCGTAGACCGACACGCCGTCGATCACCGAATCGGGACGCGCGAGGTACACGAACTCGAACATGCATGGCGCTTCTACCGTCTTTTCCGCGCACTGGCGGCTGCGGAAATTGCCCTGGGTGTCGATAAGGATCGCCTCGCCCGGCGCCACGTCCCGCAGCGTCTTGAACCCGAGCACGTCCATCGCGACTGACTCGGACGCGACGAGCCACTCATGACCATCGTTCACGTCGTTGCGCCCCACTACGAGCGGACGAATACCGAACGGATCACGGAAGGCCAGCAGCCCGTAGCCCGCAATCATCACGACGACCGCGTAGGCGCCGCGGCAACGGCGATGCACGCCTGCCACGGCACGGAAGACCGCGTCCTCGTCGAGCTTGAATCCCTTGGCGGCCGCCTGCAGTTCGTGCGCGAGCACGTTCAGCAGCACCTCGGAATCGGAGTTGGTGTTGATGTGGCGCAGGTCCGAGAGGAACATCTCGCGCTTCAGTTCCTCGGAGTTCGTCAGGTTGCCGTTATGGGCCAGCAGCAGGCCGAAGGGCGAATTGACGTAGAACGGCTGCGCCTCGGCCGGATTGCAGGCCGACCCCGCGGTCGGGTAGCGGACATGGCCGATACCCCAGTTACCGACCAGATTGCGCATGTTACGGGTGCGGAACACGTCGCGCACGAGGCCGGGCCCCTTGTGCATGAGGAAACGCCCGCCCTCCGACGTCGCGATGCCTGCCGCATCCTGTCCGCGGTGCTGCAGCACCTGCAGTCCGTCATAGAGCAACTGATTGACCGGGGATTTTGCAACGACCCCAATGATTCCGCACATGGAATAGCACCTATCTGAATCGAATCTTGGTGGCCACCACATCGGGCAACCACGGTTTGGCAGCGATGACCGCCGTCTCCAACGGAGGAGCAAACATTGCGCCGGCCCACCAGGGTTCACGCGCCATGCCGATCAGGCCGCCGAGCAGCACGACCGCGAGGGCGATCGCAATACCACGGGCAACGCCGAACAGCGCACCGAACACCCTGTCTGCGGCGCCAAGTCCCACCGCCTTGAGAAACTCGCGAAGCAGGAACCGCAGCAAGGCCGCAAGCATCAGCACAGCGACGAAGATCAGTGCGAACCCGGCAATCTGCCGCCACGCGGGCTCGGAGATCACCCCCGCGAGCAGCGCGGCGGCATCGGCGGCGAAGCGCCATGCGGCGAAAAGCGCCACGGCCCACGCGAGCAGTGCAATCACCTCGCTGACCAACCCGCGCCACATGCCCACCGCAGCCGACAGCGCAAGAACTCCGAGAAAGACGTAATCGAATACCGTCATCGCAGCAGCCTGCGCGCGCTCATCTCGGCACGACCGCGCCGCTCATTCCGCTTGCCTTGACCCGCAGCGCGACCTTCTCGGCGTCGTCGCGCCCGTCGTACGGCCCGATCCGGACACGCGTCACAGCGCCGACCTTCTCAGTGTAGGCGGCGAAACCGCGCTTTTTTAGATCCGTGGCGATCGATGCAGCCTTACCGCCGTCACTGAAAGCGCCCACCTGGACGACAAAGCTGTTGCCGGAAGCGGGCGTAGCGGTGACGGGGGGTTTTCCTTCGAGGATGGCCTGGGCGCGGGCGGAGTCAGTCCCGCCTTCCTTTGCTGCCGGCGCTGCAGGCTTGACCGTTGGTGCCGCAGCACTTGCCGCCGGAGGCTTCGGTACTGCCGGCGGCTTGACTGCAGGCGCCGGCACAGGCGCAACCGGCGCGCCTTGCGCTCGCAGCGTTTCGGGTGGAGTCGGACTAGGTGGCTGCTCCTCCGGCGGAGGCGCCAGTTGGGGCTCCGGTTCGCGGGCCGGACGACTGGCGATCGGGCGCGACAGGGCGTTGTCCGCGTCACGATCGGGGATGGAGACCTGTATGTCCTGCGTGGGAGCACTTGGCTCCTTGTCCATCACCATCGGCAGGATGATCGCGGCCAGCAGCGCCAGCGCGGCCGCCCCCACCAAGCGGCGCCTCGCACGCTTCTTGAGTTCGACGTTGTCGCTATCGGTCACGCAGAGCCTCAATGACGAGCGGCGCGGACGGCAGCCAGCACATCCGCGACCGTCAGGAATGAGCCAAAGGCTACGATTCTATCACCCTCGCCGGCAGATTTCCGGGCGGCAGCGTAGGCGTCGGCGGGATGCTCGAATCGCTGGATGTCGCCCCGCACGCCGGCCGTGCGCACGCGCGCTTCCAGCGCCTCCGCGCTCAATCCGCGCGGGCCGGGCAGACCAACCAGCATCCAGTGGTCGACCCGATCCTGGATCAGCTTCACGACGCCTTCCACATCCTTGTCCGACAGCATCCCCAGGACAGCCCAGGTTTCGGGGAAGAACCCCATGTTCGAGAGGTTTTCCGACAGCACGCCGGCGGCCTGGGGGTTATGCGCGACGTCGAGCACGACGGAGGGGCGCCCGGCAAGCACCTGGAAGCGCCCGGGGAGCTCGACGAGCATCAATCCCTGGCGAATCGCCTGCATCGAGACGGGGATCCGCTGCCGCAGCGTTTCGAGCGCCATCAGCACGGCCGATGCGTTGAGCAACTGATTGGCTCCTCGCAACGCCGGGTAGGCGAGCCCTCCCCTGCGCGTACCCCCCTTGCTCCACCAGACCCACTGCGAGCGGTCGCCGGAGAATCCGAAGTCCTCGCCGACGAGGCGAAGGTCGGCACCGATCGCACGCGCATGATCCACGAGCGTGGAGGGGGCCATCGGATCGGAACAGATCGCCGGACGGCCGGCGCGGAAAATTCCCGCCTTCTCGAATCCGATTTTCTCGCGGGAGTCACCCAGCCAGTCCATGTGGTCCATCGCGATGCCGGTGACGATCGCACAGTCGGGATCGATCGCGTTGACGGCGTCGAGGCGCCCGCCCAGGCCGACCTCGAGAATCACGACATCCAGCGGCTCCCGGCAAAATGCCCACCATGCCGCGAGCGTTCCATGCTCGAAATAGGTCAGGGACGTTTCGCCGCGCGCCGCTTCGACCGCGTTGAAGGCGGCGACCAGCGTTTCATCGGCGACTTCCCTCCCGTCGATACGCACACGTTCGTTGTAGCGCAACAGGTGCGGCGAGGTATAACAACCGACGCGGTACCCGGCGGCCAGGAGAATGGCCTCGAGCATTGCGCAGGTGGAACCCTTGCCGTTGGTGCCCCCCACGGTGATCACGACGGCATCGCTGCGCACGCCGAGGGTGTCGCGTACGCGGGCGACGCGATCCAGGCCGAGCTGGATCTGCGCAACATGCCGGTTTTCGAGCAGCGCGAGCCACCCGCTCAGGGAATCGGGAAAGAGCATGAAACGGAATCGGGATCAGACGCCAATGGCCGGCTGACGAGTGAGAAGAGTGAGAAGTTCCGCCAGTTTCGAGCGCATTTCGCGACGATCGACGATCATGTCGATCGCGCCCTTCTCGAGCAGGAACTCCGAGCGCTGAAAACCTTCGGGCAGGGTTTCGCGAACCGTCTGTTCGATCACGCGCGGCCCGGCGAATCCGATCAGTGCGCCCGGCTCGGCAATCACGACGTCCCCCATGAACGCAAAGCTGGCCGACACGCCCCCCATCGTCGGGTCGGTCAGAATCGTGAGGAAGGGGAGCTTGCGCTCGGCAAGCTGCGTGATCGCAGCAGTGGTCTTGGCCATCTGCATCAGCGAGAACAGCCCTTCCTGCATGCGCGCTCCACCGGTCGCGGTGATGCAGATGAACGGCAGGCGCTGCTCGAGTGCGGTCTTCGCGCCACGCACGAAGCGCTCGCCCACGACCGACCCCATCGAGCCGCCGAGGAATTCGAATTCGAAACACGCGACGACGACGGGCACAGTAAGGATCGATCCCTGCATCACGACCATCGCATCCGCTTCGCCGGTATCGTCGTTCGCCGCCGACAGGCGTTCGGTGTAGCGCCGTGAATCCTTGAACTTCAGCGGATCGACCGGCATGACCTCGTTGCCGATCTCGAAGCGTCCCTCCGCGTCGAGCAGCAGATCGAGCCGCGCGCGCGCGCGCAGACGCTGATGGTGCCCGCACTTCGGGCAGACACTCTGGTTGCTTTCGAGGTCCGAGCGGTAGAGCACCGCCTCACACGCGGAACACTTGCTCCACAACCCCTCGGGAATGGACTTGCGCGCCGCCGATTCTGCACGCTTGATCTTCGGCGGCAGCAGTTTTTGAAGCCAACTCATCGCGGAGCTCCTTGAATCTGGTCGAGCGCGCCACGTACGCCCTCGACAAAAGCCTTCACCCGGGCCACCGCCTGATCGCGCGGGCTGTTCTCGATTTCCTCGATGATGCGGCTGCCGATCACGACGGCATCCGCGACCTCGCCGATACGACGGGCCGACTCCGCGTCCCGGATACCGAACCCGACGCCGACAGGCATTCCGACGCCGTGGCGAATCTGCGGCAGGCGCGCGGCAACATCGTTGAAATCGAGCGCCCCGGAGCCGGTCACACCCTTCAGTGACACGTAGTAGATGTAACCGCTGCCGATCTGCGCCACGTCACGGATGCGCTGTTCGGTGGACGTCGGCGCCAGAAGGAAGATCGGGTCCAGCCCGCTCGCCTTCAGCGTCGCCGCAAATGTCTTGCACTCCTCGGGCGGATAATCGACGATCAGGACACCGTCGACACCGGCTTCGCTGGCAGCGAACACGAAGCGCTCGACACCCATTGCCTCAATCGGGTTCGCGTAGCCCATCAGCACGACGGGCGTGTCGGCATTCCGCGTACGGAAATCGGCCACCTGCGCGAGCACCTTGCGCAGGCTCATGCCGTTGCGCAACGCCCGTTCGGAGGCGCGCTGGATGGTCGGTCCGTCCGCCATCGGGTCGGAGAACGGCACCCCCAGTTCGATGATGTCAGCCCCGCCATCGACGAGCGCGTGCATCAGCGGCACGGTAAGTTCGGGAGCGGGATCCCCGGCGGTGATGAAAGGGATCAGCGCCCGCCGACCCGAGGCCCGCAGGCTCTGAAAAACTGACTGGATTCTGGACATGATCGGTATCGGGATGCGCGGGCCCGGCTCGGCCCGACGAGTCAGAACTGGATGCCGGACTTCTCGGCGACAGTATGCATATCCTTGTCGCCGCGGCCGGAAAGATTGACGAGCAGGATCTTGTCCCGCGGCAGGGTCGGTGCAAGCTTTGCTGCATAAGCGAGGGCATGCGAGGACTCGAGCGCGGGAATGATGCCTTCGAGATGACAGAGGTCGTGGAAGGCCGCGAGCGCCTCCTGGTCCGTCACGCCGACGTACTCCGCACGCTCGCTGTCCTTGAGCCACGCGTGCTCGGGGCCGACGCCGGGGTAATCGAGGCCGGCCGAGATCGAATGCGTTTCGATGATCTGGCCATCTTCGCTCTGGAGCAGGTAGGTCCGGTTCCCGTGCAGCACGCCCGGCGTGCCGCCGGTGAGGCTGGCCGCGTGACGGCCCGAATCGAGCCCCTCGCCGTAAGCCTCGACGCCGATCAGGCGCACCTCGGGCACGTCGATGTAGGGATGGAAGATTCCCATCGCGTTCGATCCGCCGCCGACGCAGGCGATCACGCAGTCGGGCTGCCGTCCGGCCATCTCCGGCATCTGGACGAGACACTCCTTGCCGATGACCGCCTGGAAATCGCGCACCATCATCGGATACGGGTGGGGGCCTGCCACCGTGCCGATGATGTAGAAGGTGTTGTGGATGTTCGTGACCCAGTCGCGCATCGCCTCGTTGAGCGCATCCTTCAGGGTTTTCGACCCTGATTCGACCGGAACGACGGTCGCGCCGAGGAGCTTCATCCGGTACACGTTGGCGGCCTGACGCTTCACGTCCTCGGCCCCCATGTACACAACGCATTCCATGCCGTAGCGCGCCGCCACCGTTGCCGTCGCCACGCCGTGCTGCCCCGCCCCGGTCTCCGCGATCACGCGCGGCTTGCCCATGTAGCGCGCGACGAGCGCCTGGCCGATGCAGTTATTCACCTTGTGTGCGCCGGTGTGGTTCAGATCTTCGCGCTTGAGATAGATCTGCGCACCACCGAGCGAGTCGGACCAGCGTTTCGCATGGTAGATCGGGCTCGGCCGGCCGACGTAGTGCTTGAGCTCGTACTCGAATTCGGCCATGAAGGCCGGATTGTTCCGGCACGCCTCGTAGGCCGCATTCAGTTCGTCGAGCGCGGGAATCAGCGTCTCGGCCACGAACACGCCGCCGTATGGGCCGAAATGACCGTGCGAATCAGGAAACCGGTATGGCTTGTCAGCCGTCTGCATTGCGTACTCCAGCGACGAATGCGGCAATCCGTGCCGCATCCTTGATACCCTTGCCCGATTCCACGCCGCTGGATACGTCTACCGCCCACGGCCTTACGCGGCGGACTGCTTCGCCGACATTCTCGGGGTCAAGTCCGCCGGAAAGAATCAGCGGACGCCCGAGGCGCTCCGGAATCAGGGACCAATCGAAAACCTTGCCGCCCCCCCCGTAGCCCTCGACGAATGCATCGAGCAACAGCCCGGCGGCGAACGGATGGGAAGCTGCGAATTCTACCAGATCGACTCCCGCGCGCACTCGCGCGGCCTTGATCCATGGCCGCCCGTGGATCGCACACTGCGCTTCGGTCTCGTCACCGTGGAATTGCAGGAGTTGCAGCGGTACTTGCGCCAGCGCCTGCTGCACGTAGGCGGGATCGGGATTGACGAACAGCCCTACGGTCGTCACGAACGGCGGGACCAGCGCGGCAAGCTCCGCCGCGCGCTCGAACGGGACGAAACGCGGACTGGGCGGATAGAACACCAGTCCGATGGCATCGGCGCCGGCCTCCACGGCAGCGCACACGTCCTCGGGACGGGTCAGGCCGCAGATCTTGATTCGGGTTCTGGACACTCAGACGAACGGGATACGCGGGAGGGCGATGATACGCCCTTCGTCCGGCAGCGGCCAGTGTGGAAGGTACTCGACTCCCGACAGGTACAGGCCATCCGCAGGGAAGGTCAACGCCGCCCGGCTTCGGTCCCGCGATGCCAGCACCTCGGCCATCCACTCGATCGGGTAATGCCCCTTGCCCACGTACACCAGCGCACCGACGAGATTGCGCACCATGTGATGGAGGAAGGCATTCGCCCAGAAATCGAACACGATGTAATCGCCATCGCGTCGGACCTGGACCTCGTGCATCAGCTTCACGGGTGATTTCGCCTGACACCCGGCGGCACGAAAGGCCGAGAAATCATGCCACCCGAGAAGCGAACGGGCGGCCTCGGCCATCGTCGCTGCGTCCAGCGGCGGGTGAAACCATCCCACGCGCCCCGCCAGCAGCGCAGGCCGCACGGCCGAGTTGTACAGGATGTAGCGGTAGCGACGCGATACGGCGCAGAAGCGCGCATGAAAATCGTCGGCGACTTCAACCGCCCAGCGGACCGAGATGGGTGACGTCAGGCGGGCGTTGGTACCGCGAATCCATCCGTGCATCGGACGCGCCGAGGTCGTATCGAAATGCACGACCTGCACCGTCGCATGGACGCCCGCGTCGGTGCGCCCCGCGCAATGCAGCCTCACGGGATGGCCTGCAATGCCCGCGAGCGCCGCCTCGAGATGGTCTTGCACGGTCCGCCCGTGAGACTGACTCTGCCAGCCCTGAAACGCATCGCCGGCATATTCGACGCCGAGGGCGATTCTCATCGTGCTACTCCGAACCAGATCGCCGCCACGACTACCGCGACAAGCATCGCCACGAGATCACTCCACGCAAAAGTCTCACGGGTGAAAGCGATCACCTCCGCACCGCCGCCGTCGGCGTGGTCGCCCTCGAGCCAGCTACGCCAGTCACCCGGCGCTGCAGATTCCACGTACCGCAGGACGAGCACGAGGCGCACGGCAAGCCTTTCGCTCGGAAGGCCGACGCAACCAAATGGCCGTAACAGCGCATGAAGACCTCCGACAAGCCGGCGAACCGGCAAGGCGTCCATCAGCATCGCCACACACAGTACGACTCCCAGCAGGCGCCCGGCGTGCTCGGCCGCCATCGTCACGCCCTCGCGACTGGGGCTGATCTCCGGGAATGCGGGCAGGAGCGCCTCACCGGGGGTGAAGCCCGCAAAGAGGACGAGGATCGCGAGGATCAGGAAGCGCACGCGCCTCAGAAGCCGCATGCTACGTGACGGCGAAAAACGCCATGCGGCGAACACACACGCAAAAACCGCGAACATCAGCGCCTTCGGTGAAAGAAACTGCAGGACGACGACGAACGCCGTCCAGAGCGCAATGAGCAATCCGGAATGCATCAAACGGGAGGGCCGCCCTGCGGCGGCCCCTGGACATCCAGCCTAACCGTAGCCTGCAGCGGTCACCCGAGCCGCTCTGCCAATCGGGTCGCGGCCTCCCGTTGCTCGGGCGAGCCCTCGCGCAGCACTTCCGCGATGAGCTCGCGCGCGCCCTCGGTATCGCCCATCTCCTCATAGGCGCGAGCCAGTTCGAGCTTGGTGTTGACCTCTTCAATCACGTCCGCGCTCGGGGCAAGACCACCTTCAGTCATTGCGTCGGACTGCAGCGCGACCGGCGCGGCGGACGTTGCCTCCAGGTTGAGATCAATACTGCCGAGATCCAGCGAGGGCGGGTTTGCAGCCGCCTGCCCCCCACCACCATCGAGATTGAAATCGAAATCGAGCAGGTTGCTGTCGAACGTCGTCTTCTCCATGTCCGGAGCAACTGCCGCGCCGGCTGCGGCGGACACGACATCCGACGCGATCACCGTTTCGTTGAGACTGGTTGCCGGCCCCGCATCAATTTCCGGAACGGCCAGGTCGAACTCGAGAGACTGATCGGCCGCTGCAAAATCCATCCCTTGCCCGATCACGGTGGCAACCATCGGATCGGGCGCGGGCGCGGGCGCGGGCTCGCTCACAGCAGGCTGCTCCGTCACCGCACCGATGTCGAGATCGAAGGACACCGGTTCGGCGGGCGCCTGTGCAGCGGGCGCCGCGCTCGCGACGGCGCTGCCGAAATCGAGACCCGCGTCGAGGTCGAAATCCAGGGCATTCGCGTCCACCTCCGGCAAAGCCTCGATGTCTTCACCTTCCGGCATCTGGGTAGGCAGCGGATCCGGACTCGTGGGGCTCACCGTCGAGAACGAATTCAGCGTATCGGGTGCCGCTCCAACTGCAGCTGCGCCCGCGGCCAGACCTGCGGCGACCATACCGCCGGCGGAAGGGCCGGCAGCGGCGCCACCCGACGAGGCGCGATAAAGAGGATTCTCCGGGTCGAGACGGCGCCCCATCTCGGCGGCCTTGTCCCAGTCGCCCCCTTCCCCGCCGGTACGGGAATACAGATCCGTCGCTGTATTCTCGAACGCCTTGAGATTCTTGCGCTGCGCATAGATCTCGAGCAACTTGAGATAGATTGCCATGCGGGACGTGTCGGTTTTCAACGCGTCCAGCAGGATCTCCTCGGCTTGGGCATCACGCCCGTAGGCCATGTAGACGTCGGCCTCGGCAACCGGATCAACCCCTTCGTCCGTATCGATTGCAGAAAGGCCGGACTGGCTGAAATCGGTATGCAGTACGCTGCTTTCACCGGTATTGACGCTCTGCCCCCCGGTCGCGCCGAACACCGAGTTCGTCGGCGGCGGGAATGCGCTGGCCACCGACTCGACGCCCTGTTGTTCGGCCTCCTGCTTGCGCCGCTGCCGCGCCTTGATCCCCGCATAGGCCAGCAACAGGGCGAGAATACCGCCGCCCCCCGCCAGTACGACCGGATCGCCGAGCAGGCTTTGCACGAACCCGGGCTCCTCGACAGGCGCCGGGGCCGGAGCGGGGACCGGAGCCGGCTTCGGCGCCTGAGCAGCCGCCGGCGGCGCCGACTCCTGGGGCGGCTGCTGAGCCTGTTGCTGCGACGGCGCGACCGCGGGCGCTTGTTCGGGCTGTGGCTGGGCCGGGGCTGCTGCAGTCGCCTGCTGCTGCAGTTTCGCCATGTTTTCGCTACGCAGGTTCAGGAGTTCCTGCATCTGCTTGACATTGGCCTCGAGCGCCGAGACGCGGTCGTTTGCCTCCTGGAGCGCCTTGTCGCGCGCAACGAGTTCTTCTTCCAGCGACTGCAGACGAGCGAGGCGCGGGTCTTCGCCCTTGACCTTCGACGGTGCCCCCGACACCTTGACCTGATCGCCGGCAGCCGCCTTTGCCGGTTCGTCCACCTTGGGCACGATTGTTCCGGTATCGCTGCGCGACGGAGCGGCCTCGGGAGCAGCCGGCCTCGCAGCAACCGTACCCGCGAGTTTCCGGCGGTAGGCAGCAAAATCCGCGGACTGGGCTTGCACTTCGCGGCGAGCCTGCGCAGGTTCGATTTCGCGCACACGCGCTTCCGGCGGCACCGTCACGATCGAACCGGAGCGCAGGCGGTTGATGTTGCCGCCATCAAAGGCGTCCGGGTTCTCGCGGAACAATGCGATGAGCATCTGGTCGAGGCTCGCCCCCTCGGGCCGGTTCGCCTCGGCAATGCGATGCAGCGTATCGCCTTTCCTGACCTCGACGCGCTCGCCCCCGGCGGCTCCCGGTGCCTGCGCCTGTGGCGCCGGCACTTTGCGCAGCGCAGGCGCAGCAGGCGCGGCGACCGGCGCGGCGCCACGCCCGACAGCGGGAGCCGGCGCCCCTGCCGGAACGGGATCGAGCAGGAAGGTGTATTCGCGCACAAGCCGGCCGGATGCCCAGTTCAGCTCGATGAGGAGATCGACAAATGGATCGCTGAAAGGCCTTTCGCTGGCGATCTTGACGACCGACCGACTGCCCCGGCGCTCGACCGTCAGGCGTACCGCAGACGTTGCACTGGTGTACTGGAGATTGGCTTGCCGAAACGCTTCAGCAGAGGCAACGCGCGCCGAAAGCGACTGCAGTTCCTCGTTGCTCGCGTTGAGCTCGACCTCTGCCCTGAGCGGCTGTCCGATGCCGCTGAAAACATGGATCGCACCGAGTCCTGCTGCGTTGCTACCCAGAGGGAGCATGGCGATCGCCGTCGCGATCAGGGAAGCCTTGATCGATGTCTTCATCTTTGTCATATCATCCGCACCCTTAGTCTGGGTACCTACCTGCGTGGAATATGGACGTCGCGGACGCGGCCGGGCATCCATCATGCCCCGGCAATCTAACATTTTGTTTAAATCTTGGCAGCAATTCTTTAATTGCCAAGACTATTTTGGGCCTGCGGAACCCGCTTCTGCCCAGCGGTTCCGCGGCACGGGGCACGGAAAGCGGCGATCAAGACGCCGCTTTCCGCGTTATGACAATCAGCGATCGAGAAGGATGCGCAGCATGCGGCGCAGGGGCTCGGCGGCGCCCCACAGGAGTTGGTCACCGACGGTAAAGGCACCGAGATATTCCGGACCCATCGCCATCTTGTGCAGGCGGCCGACCGGCACGGTCAGCGTGCCCGTGACGGCAGCCGGCGTGAGCTCGCGCTCGGAGAGCTCGCGCTCGTTCGGCACGACCTTCACCCAGTCGTTGGCCTTGGCAATGATCTCACTGACCTCGTCGAGCGGAACGTCCTTGCGCAGCTTGATCGTGAGGCCTTGCGAGTGGCAGCGCATCGCGCCGATGCGCACGCACAGGCCGTCGATCGGGATACTGCCGGCGCTGCGGAACGCGGGCCGGCCGAGGATCTTGTTGCATTCGGCGCCGCCCTTCCACTCCTCCTTCGACTGGCCGTTGTCGACCGGCACGTCGATCCACGGAATCAGGCTACCGGCGAGCGCGGCACCGCGGAAGTTCTTCACCGGGAAGTCGGACGAGCGCATCGTCGCGGCGACCTTGCGGTCGATGTCGAGGATCGCGGACGCGGGATCGGCCAGTTCGGCCTTGACTGCATCATGAAGCGCGCCCATCTGTGCGAGCAGCTCGCGCATGTTCTGCGCACCGGCACCGGAGGCCGCCTGGTAGGTCATCGCCGACACCCACTCGACGAGATCGTTCTGGAACAGGCCACCAAGGCCCATCAGCATCAGGGAGACGGTGCAGTTGCCGCCGATCCAGTCACGGCCGCCCTTCACGAGCGAATCCTTGATGACGTTCATGTTGACCGGATCAAGGATGATCACCGCGTTGTCTTCCATGCGCAGCGCGCTGGCGGCATCGATCCAGTGCCCCTTCCAGCCGGTGGCACGCAGCTGCGGATAGACGGCCTTGGTGTAGTCGCCGCCCTGGCAGGTGATCACGATGTCCATCTGCTTGAGCATGTCGATGTTCGACGCGTCCTGCAGCGGCAGGGCGGCTTCCTTGCCGCCGAAGGCGGGCGGCTTGCCGCCGGCCGCGGACGTCGAGAAATATACCGGCTCGATGTGGGCGAAGTCGCCCTCCTCGACCATGCGCTGCATCAGCACGGAACCGACCATGCCACGCCAACCGACCAGACCAACCTTGTTCATTTGCTATACCTCGAATTGCCAAAAATCTCAGAGCGCCGCCAGAACGGCATCGCCCATCTGCTTCGTGCCCACCTTCGTCGTACCCGCCTCGTAGATGTCGCCGGTGCGATACCCCTGCGCGAGAACCTTCTTCACGGCCGTCTCGACACGGGCAGCCGCGGCCTCGTTATTGAACGTATAGCGCAGCATCATCGCCGCCGACAGGATCGTCGCGAGCGGGTTTGCCACACCCTTGCCGGCAATGTCCGGTGCCGAGCCGTGCGAAGGCTCGTAGAGGCCCTTGTTGTTGGCGTCGAGCGAGGCCGAAGGCAACATGCCGATCGAACCGGTGAGCATCGAGGCCTCGTCGGACAGGATGTCGCCGAACATGTTGCCGGTGACCATCACGTCGAACTGCTTGGGCGCGCGGACGAGCTGCATCGCGGCGTTGTCGACGAGCATGTGGGTGAGTTCGACGTCCGGATATTCGGGGGCGAGCTCGATCATCACGTCACGCCACAACTGCGTCGTTTCCAGCACGTTCATCTTGTCGACCGAGCACAGGCGCTTGTTGCGCTTACGGGCGGCATCGAAGGCGACGCGACCGATGCGGCGGATCTCCGACTCGGTGTAGTGCATCGTGTTGAAGCCGTAGCGCTCGCCGTTGCGGTTCTCGATGCCGCGCGGCTGGCCGAAGTAGATGTCGCCGGTGAGCTCGCGCACGATCAGGATGTCGAGGCCCGACACGACCTCCGGCTTGAGCGTGGAGGCATTCGCGAGTTCGGGATACAGGATCGCCGGACGCAGGTTGGCGAACAGGCCGAGATCCTTGCGAATGCCCAGCAGGCCGCGCTCGGGGCGCTGCTCGCGCGGCAGGTTGTCCCACTTCGGGCCGCCGACGGCGCCGAGCAGCACGGCATCGGCTTCGCGCGCGAGCTTGCGCGTCGCTTCCGGGTACGGGTCGCCGGTGACATCGACCGCAGCGCCGCCGAGCAGCGCCTCTTCAAGTTCGAACTTCAGATCCAGCGCTTGGATCACGCGGACGGCCTCGGCCGTGATTTCCGGACCGATCCCGTCGCCCGGCAGAACGCAAATCTTCATCAGCAGTCTTCTCCTGGTGCCCTTGCAGCGCTGCTCAGGCGAAATAATAGGGGTGTTCGGCGCGGCGCTTTTCCTCGAAAGCGCGAATCTTGTCGGCGTGGCGCAGCGTGAGACCGATATCGTCCCAGCCGTTCAGCAGGCATTCCCGGCGGAACGGATCCACGTCGAACTTGATGGTCGTGCCGTCCGAGCGGGTGATCGTCTGCGCGGCCAGATCAACCACGAGGCGATAGCCTTCGGACGCCTCGCACTGGCGGAACAGTTCGTCGACCTGGGCAGCGGGCAGGACGATCGGCAGCACGCCGTTCTTGAAGCAGTTGTTGAAGAAGATGTCGGCGAAACTCGTGCCTATCAGCACGCGGAAGCCGTAATCCTCCAGCGCCCAGGGGGCGTGCTCACGCGAGCTGCCGCAGCCAAAGTTGTCGCGGGTGAGCAGGATCTGCGCCCCTTGGTAACGTGCTTTGTTGAGCACGAAATCCGGGTTCTTCGGACGGCTGGTGCAGTCCTGACCCGGCTCACCGTGATCGAGGTAACGCCATTCGTCGAAGAGGTTCGGACCGAAGCCGCTGCGCTTGATCGACTTCAGAAACTGCTTCGGGATGATCGCATCGGTATCGACGTTCGCACGATCGAGCGGCACGGCCAGCGCGTCGAGTGAGGTAAACGGTTTCATTCTTTCACTACCCTCTGGATGGCCCGGCCATCCCTGTCAAGTTCGGTCGTCGGCGCGAAGTCGCGCCGGATGCAGTCAGAGTTCCCGGACATCCACGAAACGTCCGGTCACGGCCGCAGCGGCAGCCATTGCGGGACTGACGAGATGCGTTCGGCCGCCGGCGCCCTGCCGCCCTTCGAAGTTGCGGTTCGAAGTCGAGGCACAGTGCTCGCCCGGCTCGAGGCGATCCGCATTCATCGCCAAGCACATCGAACAGCCCGGCTCGCGCCACTCGAAACCCGCCTCGATGAAGACCTTGTCGAGCCCTTCGGCCTCGGCCTGATGCTTCACCAGCCCCGAACCGGGAACGACCAGCACGCGCTTGACGCTCGCCGCCTTCCTGCGCCCCTTGGCGACCGCCGCGGCTTCGCGCAGGTCCTCGATGCGCGAGTTCGTGCACGACCCGATGAACACCTGATCCACCGGAATCTCGCTGATCGGCGTATTCGGCGCGAGGCCCATGTACTTGAGCGCGCGCTCGACACCTTCGCGCTTGACCGGGTCGGCGATCTTTGCCGGATCCGGCACGCGGCCGGCGACGGTTTCGACCATCTCGGGCGAAGTGCCCCAGGTAACTTGCGGCAGGATTTGGGTTGCATCGAGTTCAACGACACGATCGAAGTGTGCAGCGTCGTCCGATTTCAGGGTGCGCCAATAGGCGGCCGCCTGCTCCCACTGCTCGCCTTTCGGCGCGAAGGGCTTGTCGCGCAGGTAGTCGATCGTGATGTCGTCGACGCCGACCAGGCCGGCACGCGCACCGGCCTCGATCGCCATGTTGCACAGGGTCATGCGCCCTTCCATCGTCAGCGCGCGGATCGCGCTGCCGCCGAACTCGATCGCGTAACCCGTGCCGCCGGCCGTGCCGATACGGCCGATCACGGCAAGGGCGATATCCTTCGCGTACACGCCGCGCCCGAGTTCGCCCTCGACCTTCACCAGCATGGTCTTCGACTTCTTCTGCAGCAGGCACTGCGTCGCCATCACGTGCTCGACCTCGGAGGTGCCGATGCCGTGCGCCAGACAGGCGAACGCGCCGTGCGTCGAGGTGTGCGAATCCCCGCAGACGACGGTCATGCCCGGCAGCGTCGCCCCGTTTTCCGGCCCGATCACATGCACGATGCCCTGGCGCGAATCCTTGAACGGGAAATACGCGAGCGCACCGACCTCGCGGATGTTCGCGTCGAGCGTCTCGACCTGCTGGCGCGAGACCGGATCCTCGATGCCCCGTTCCCAATGATCGGTCGGCGTATTGTGGTCGGCGGTCGCGACGATCGAACTCACGCGCCACGGCTTGCGCCCGGCGAGCTTGAGTCCCTCGAAGGCCTGCGGGCTGGTTACCTCGTGCACCAGGTGGCGGTCGATGTAAATGAGCGCAGTGCCGTCGGCCTCTTCGTGGACGACATGACTGGACCACAACTTTTCGTACAGCGTCTGGGCTTCCATCCAATATATCCCGCGGAAAGACAAGGAAAAGGTTTTGATTATTTCACACGTGCCGCCGACTGGGTAGCGGCCGCCGGAGCGTCGTCCGGCCCCGCATTCAGCGGCGTGCCTGCTCGTAAAGCGGCATCACCCGCTGGGCGTAATCGGCAAGATCCTTGCGCCGCGTGTCGTGCCCGGGGTGGGTGGACAGCCACTGCGGAGGCCCGCCGTTGGAGCGCGAGCTCATCTTGTCCCACAGGCTGATGGCGGCACGCGGATCGTAGCCCGCGCGTGCCGCGAGCTCGACACCGATGCGATCGGCCTCGGTTTCGTGCAGACGGGAATTGGGCAGCTCGAACGTCACCTTGCCGACCATGCTCATGAGATCCGTACCGAGTTCCCCGACTCCCAGGAGCGCTCCTGCGACGGAAGCCCCCACGCTGGTCACCATCGCCTTGGAAATCTGCTCGCGCGAATGCTCGCGCAGCGCATGCGCGATTTCGTGCCCCATCACCGCAGCCAGTTCGTCATCGGTGAGCTTCAGCTGGTCGATCAGGCCCGAATAGACGGCCATCTTGCCCCCCGCCATGCACCATGCGTTGAGCTCGTCCGACTGGATCACATTGACTTCCCAGTGCCACTGCGCCGCATCACGCCGAAACACGACGGACTGGGGAATCAGGCGATTGGAAACGGCGCGTACGCGCGCAAGCTGCGCAGAATCGCGGTTGAGCACCCCCTTCTGGCGCGCCTCGGCGATCACCTGCTGGTACTGCTTGCCGGACGCCTGCTCGACCTCCGCGGCCGACACCATCATCATCTGGCTGCGATCCACGCCCACGGCTCCGGCGCCGGTCGTCTGCACTGTCTGGCAGGCCGCCACGAGCCACGCCGCGGCCGCGACCGACATCACCCTCACGAATCGAGCTTTCATCGCACCTCCCCTTCCATCATCGACTCCATGTCACTGCGCCAACCCAGCACCAGCCAGGCAAGCCCCGCGAGCGCGAACAGGGACCCGAGAGTATAGGTCCATGCCGGCCCCATCGAATCCCACGTGAATCCGCTCACGAGCCCGCCCAGCATCCCGCCCGCGCCGAAGGAAATACTCCCGTAGAGCGCCTGCCCGCGCGACTGCAGCTTTCCCCGGAACCACTGGTTGACCGCCGCGATCGCGGCCGCGTGATAGGCGCCGAAGGTCGCACCGTGGAGAAGCTGGGCGAACCCCAGCACGACGAGCGAACCCACCCCCCAGCCGATCGCAGCGAAGCGCACCACCGCGCACGCAAATGCAAAGATCAGGATCGCCCGCATCGAGTGGCGCCGCAGCAACCGCGGCATGAACATGAATACGACGATCTCCGCAATGACCCCGAGCGACCACATCGCGCCGACGACCGATTTGTCGTAGCCATGATCGACCAGGAAAATCGAATAGAAGACATACAGCGCACCATGCGCAGCCGACATGAGGAAGCAGGCAATCAGCAAGGCCCGCACCTCGGGGCGACGCAAGGTCTCCCGCAGGCTCGCGCTTTCACGATGCGCCGGCGGCCGCTCGGCCTCCGGCAAGGCCGCCGAGCACAATGCGATCGCACCAAGGATCACGGCGGTCATCCAGAGCACGGCGTCGAGCGGAAGGAAATCGAGCACGTAGCCCACACCCAGCACGGCGGCAATGAAACCGACCGAGCCCCACACGCGGATGCTGCCGTAGCGCCCGGGATGGGCGCCCAGATGGGCAAAGGTCAGGCCCTCGACGAGCGGCAGCGCCGCACTCCAGAAGAACGCCATGAGGGCCATCGCAAGGAAGAGCCCTTCAAAGCGCGTCGTAAAGAAGAAGCCGCCGAATCCGACCAGGCTCGCCCAGGCGGACAGGCGGATGATGACGAGCCGGCGACCGAAATGCTCGGCGAGCCACCCCCACATGTTCGGCGCGATCACGCGCATGACCTGCATGAGCGACATCAGGATCGCGATGTCGGCGGCCGACAGCGCAATCGAATGCAGGTATAGCGTGAAATACGGCGAGAACGCGCCGACGAACGCGAAGTATGAAAAGTAGTAGGCCGAGAGCCGCCAATAGGGGAGCACGGCGGTGCCTAGGCCCGATTCGGACAAACGCCGCCTGCCGGCCCGCGACGGGCTCGCCAGGCGGCGTGCAAGACGTCCCCGCTCAAGCGCGCGGAGCGGGAATCCGCTGCACGCCCTGCGGGGCCAGACGCGCGATCTTCGGCGTTTCCGTCGTCACGTCGCCGCATTGCGCCCGATGGCGCAACGCATGATCCATCAGCACGATCGCGAGCATCGCCTCCGCGATCGGCGTCGCACGAATGCCGACACAGGGGTCGTGACGCCCCTGCGTGTTGATGACCACCGGATTGCCCTGCTTGTCGATCGAGCGGCGATCGAGCCGGATGCTGGAGGTGGGCTTGACCGCCATGCTCACGACGATGTCCTGGCCACTGGAGATGCCGCCGAGCACGCCGCCCGCGTTGTTCGTCAGATAGCCGTCGGGCGTCATCTCGTCGGAGTGCTCGGTACCACGCTGCGTCACGCACTCGAAGCCCGCGCCGATCTCGACCCCCTTCACGGCATTGATGCCCATCATCGCGTACGCGATGTCGGCATCGAGCCGGTCGTACACGGGCTCGCCCCAGCCGATCGGAACGCCTGTCGCGACCACGTCGATGCGCGCGCCGATCGAGTCGCCCGATTTGCGCAGTTCGTCCATGTAGGCTTCCAGTTGCGGGACGATGGCGGCGTTCGGCGCGAAGAACGGGTTGCGCGGAACCTCGTCCCAGCTCTCGAACGGGATCGGAATCGGTCCGAGCTGCGACATGAAGCCGCGGATCACGACGCCGTAGCGTTCCTTCAGCCACTTCCTGGCAATGGCGCCGGCAGCCACCCGCACCGCCGTCTCGCGCGCCGACGCCCGGCCGCCGCCGCGATGGTCGCGAATCCCGTATTTCTGCCAGTACTCGTAGTCCGCATGACCGGGCCGGAACGTCTCGGCAATGTTGCCGTAATCGCGCGAGCGCTGATCCTGGTTACGGATCAGGAGTGCGATCGGCGTGCCGGTCGTCACCCCCTCGAACACGCCCGACAGGATTTCCACCTCATCGGGCTCGCGGCGCTGCGTGACGTGCCGCGACGTCCCGGGTTTGCGCCGATCCAGCTCAACCTGGATCTCCTCGGCCGAAATCGGCAATCCCGGCGGACAGCCATCGACGACACAGCCGATCGCGGGACCGTGGGATTCACCAAACGACGTGACGCAATACAGTTTGCCTAGGGTGTTGCCGGACATCGCGATCTCGACTGAAACAGGTGGCGGATAGAACTTTGCAGTTTAGCACAGCGCCGAAACGCCCCTGCCGGCCAGCCGATCGAGGCAGGCGCATTGGCCGCGCCCGCCCCGCTTGCGCGCCTCAGAGGAAGAACTTCTCGAGGCGCTCGAACACCTCGTGCTCGGCCCCGTGGCGGCGCACGGAAAGCACATCGACCAGCTTTTCGACCTGCAGCACCATCTGCTCCAGCCGCTGGTCCTCGAATACCAGCAACCAGATGCGGCTCCGGCTCGCATCGGCCATCGGCATGCACAGGATGCCTTCGACGTTGAACGCGCGGCGCGCGAACAGATTGCAGATGTGGCTCATCACGCCGGGATGGTTGTTCACTTCCAGTTCCAGCACCACCTTGGCGAAGCCTTGCTGCTGCAGGGGCTCGGCAACTTGTTCGATCATGCTCAATCTCCGATCATTTCAGTGTTTGCAGCGCCCGGCGGCACCATGGGATAGACGAATTCCTCGCGGCTGATCGATGCGTGAATCAGGCATGGCCCGCGACTTTGCAGGGCCTGCGCGAGCGCCGCACGTGGATTCGCGGCAGTGTCCAGATCCACCGCCGCGATGCCGAAACCTTCAGCAATCTTCAGGAAATCCGGCTCGCCGCGATACCTGGAAGCAAACACCCGCTTGCCGTAGAACAGGCTCTGCTGCTGATACACGAGACCAAGCGAATTGTTGTTCATCAGCACGATCTTGACGTTCAGCCCCTCCTCGGCGAGCGTCGCCAGTTCCTGGATATTCATCTTGAAGCTGCCGTCGCCGGTGAAACACACGACGGTCCGCTCAGGCTCCGCGAGCGCGGCACCGATCGCGGCCGGGACCCCGAAGCCCATCGTCCCCAAGCCGCCCGAGGTCAGCCACTGGCGCGACCGGCGGAAAGGGTAGGCCTGCGCGACCCACATCTGGTGCTGCCCCACGTCGGTGGCGATGATGGCCTCGTCGTCCAGCGCGGCGGCCACGGCGTGCACGAGCCCGTAATGGGTACGCGGATCGTCGCGACCTGGCATCGCGATGGGAAAGCGCGCCTTCAGGCTATCCACGTGAGACAGCCAGCGCTTGCGCAGGATCGGCTTGACCTGCGGCAGCAAGGCCTCCAGCACGGCCGCCACGTCGCCGTTGATCGCCACGTGGGCCGTCCTGATCTTGTGCAACTCGGACGGATCGATGTCGACATGGATGATCTTCGCGTTGGGGCAGAACTGCGCGGCCTTGCCGATCGCCCGATCGTCGAAGCGCGCGCCGACGCAGATCAGCAGGTCCGATTCCTCGAGAATGAAGTTCGTGCAGCGCGCACCGTGCATGCCGAGCATGCCGATGGAAAGCGGATGGTCGACCGGCATCGTACCCAGCGCCATAAGCGTCATCGTCGTCGGCAGCCCCGCCTGCTCTGCCAGGCTGACCGCGAGTCCCGACGCGCCCGAGTGGACCACGCCTCCGCCCAGATACAGCACCGGACGTTCTGCCGCGTCGATCATCCGCGCCGCGGCAGCGATGGCCTCGAGGTCCGGCGATGGCGCAGGATCCGGCACCGCCGGCTCGGGCAACGCCTCGAAGCTGACGAGTTGGTTCTGCACGTCCTTCGGCACATCGACGAGAACCGGCCCCGGCCGGCCGGACATCGCGATGCGAAATGCCTGAGGAATGACTTCGAGCAGTTCCGCGGCCGAGCGCACGAGGAAATTGTGCTTGGTGATCGGCACCGTCATGCCGTAGATATCGACTTCCTGGAACGCGTCGGTGCCGATCATCGCGAGCGGCACCTGGCCGGTGATGGCCACCATCGGAATGGAATCCAGGCGGGCATCGGCAATCGCCGTCACCAGATTCGTCGCCCCCGGACCGCTCGACGCGAAGCACACTTCAGGGCGCCCGGACACGCGCGCCATGCCTTGCGCGATGAAACCCGCCCCTTGCTCGTGGCGAGCGAGCACATGCCGGATGGTCTCGCTCCCCGACAAGGCATCGTACAGGGGCAGGATCGCCCCTCCGGGGATTCCTGCAATGGTACGAATACCCTGCCGTTCAAGCAGGCGCACGATCAACTCGGCGCCGGTCATTTGCATCATCTTGCGCTCCTTCGGTTCGGTGTCGGGCGTCAAAACCGGCGGCGCAAAAAACAAAACCCCCGCCGGGCTTGCGCGCCGGCGGGGGTTAGGAATCCGTTGCTTGCTTCTGTGCCCTTACCCTCGAGACGCGCGACCGCCTACGCCTACTACTACGCGTACGGACACTACTACGAGGGCGCGAACCAGACGGGTCATTCGGGATAAAAACAAGCGATTAGCGGACGAATCTAAACACAGGCGCGAAGGAAACACAAGCACGCGTCTCACGCCTGCCCGTCGCGCAGCAGGCGCCGCAGGATCTTGCCGACGTTCGTCTTCGGCAACTCCTCGCGAAACTCGACCAGATGCGGCACCTTGTAGGCCGTGAGGTTCGCCCGGCAATGGGCGACGACCGCCTCCTTCGTCAGCGCGGGATCCTTGCGCACGATGAACGCCTTCACCGCTTCGCCGGTCCGCTCGTCCGGGACTCCGACGGCGGCCACCTCGAGCACGCCCGGGTGGCTGGCGATGACATCCTCCACCTCGTTCGGAAAGACGTTGAAGCCCGACACCAGAATCATGTCCTTCTTGCGATCCACGATGCGGACGAACCCCCGCTCATCGATGGTCGCGACATCGCCGGTACGCAGGAATCCATCCGCCGTGAAGACATTGGCCGTCTCCTCGGGTCGCTGCCAATAACCCTGCGTGACCTGCGGTCCGCGAACGCACAGCTCACCGGGCTGACCAAGCGGCACCTCTTCCCCGCCATCGCCGCGGATGCTGACTTCGGTGGACGAGATCGGCAGCCCGATCGAATGGTTGAATTGCGGCAGATCGAGCGGATTGATCGTCACCGCGGGCGACGTCTCGGTGAGGCCGTAGGCCTCCACGAGCGGCCGCCCCGTCACGCGCCGCCATTTCTCCGCGACGGCCTGCTGTACCGCCATGCCGCCACCCAGCGCAATGTGCAGGGACGAAAAATCCAGCTTGCTGAAGTCCTCGTTGTTGAGCAGCGCGTTGAACAGGGTGTTGACGCCGGTGATCGCCGTGAACCTGTACTTCGCCAATTCCTTGACGAAACCCGGGATGTCCCGCGGGTTGGTGATCAGCACATTCATTGCACCGATCTTGAAGAAGGTCAGGCAGTTCGCCGTCAGCGAGAAGATGTGGTACAGGGGCAAGGCCGTGATGATGATCTCCCCCTCCTTTCTCAGGTAGGGCTTGATCCACGCGTGCGCCTGCTGCAGGTTTGCGATGATGTTGCCATGGGTCAGCACTGCGCCTTTCGCGACTCCCGTGGTGCCGCCCGTGTACTGCAGATACGCAACGTCCCCGTGCCCGACATCGACGGCTTTCAGCGGATGTCTTCCCCCCGCTGCAAGCGCCTCGGAAAAGCGCACATGTCCGGGAATTTTCCACGGCGGCACCAGCTTCTTGACACGGCGCACGACGAAGTCGACGAGCATGCCTTTCGGGAAGCCAAGCAACTCGCCGAGACTGGTCACCACGACGTTCCGTACCTTCAGGCGCTGCACGACGTTCTCGAGCGTGCTGGCGAAATTCTCGACGATGACGATGGTGTCGGCGCCCGAATCCCTGAGCTGGTGCTCGAGTTCGCGTGCCGTATAGAGCGGGTTCACGTTGACGACCGTATACCCGGCACGCAGCGCCCCGAACATTGCGATCGGGTACTGCAGGACATTGGGCATCATCAGCGCGACGCGTGAACCGTGCGGCAGCTTCAATTCGCCCTGGAGATAGCCGGCAAACCTGGCCGACAGCCGATCCAGTTCCGCATACGTGATCGACTTTCCCATGTTCACGTAGGCAATCCGGTCGCCGTACTGGCGCACCCCTTTCGCAAACAGGTCGCCCAGCGACGCGAACTCGTTCACGTCGATTTCCGCGGGAATTCCGGGGGGATAGCTCTTGAGCCAGATCCTTTCCACAGCACCTCCTCCGACAGTTGGAATCAGCACCGGACCGACCGCATCCGGCGAAGCCCTCCCGAGGCTTTGACGACAGCGCCCTTCGGCGCTGCCGACTTCCAGCTGCATGCCCTCGCCTCATTGTGCGAGGACTTCTTGTGCTCATCCGCCATACCCCCGGGGCACGACGGACGAAACGGCCAAACGCGCTGCGTCAGCCGCGCATCACTCCTGTTCGCCCGGCTCCTGCGGCCAGTTGCGGATGTAATTCTTGAGCATGCGGTTCTCGAAGCTCTGCTCCTCGAGCACCGCCTTGGCCACGTCGTGGAAGGAAACCACCCCGAGCAGAGTGGTTCCGTCCATCACCGGCAGATAACGCTGGCGATGCTCCACCATGAGACGCCGGAGTTCATCCATTTCCATGTTCGGCGATGCGGCGACCGGACCTGACAACATCGCGTCCTCGATCGCCATCTTTCCCCATCCGGCGCCACCCTTATGCACCGCGCGCAGCACTTCGCGGAAGGTCAGCATGCCGACCATCTGCCCGTGCGAGAACACCACCAGCGAACCGACGTCCTGCTCGGTCATGATCTCGACCGCCTCGGCGAGGCTCTTGTTCGGCGCTATGGTGTAGAGCACCTTGCCCTTGATCGCAAGAATCTCGCTCACCAGCATGCCAATCCCCTTTCCAAGTTCATATCAACCCATCCGAGTGCATCATATTGCACAATTCCGGTCAGGGAAAGACTCCACCCCCCGCACCCTACGCATTATTTCACCTTCTGTCGGTGCGCGCCGGCCACGTCTTGCCGAGGGGACCACTTCAACGCTTCAACTCGCCGAGCTTGTCCTTGCGCGATGCCCATTCCTCGGCGTCGGGCAGGGCGTCCTTGCGCTCGACGATCGGCTTCCACTGCGTCGCCAGTTCGGCATTCAGTGCAATGAAGTGGCGCTGCCCCTCGGGCACGTCGTCCTCGGCGTAAATGGCCTCGACGGGACACTCGGCCACACACAAGGTGCAGTCGATGCACTCCGTCGGGTCGATCACGAGAAAGTTCGGCCCTTCACGGAAACAATCCACCGGGCACACATCGACACAGTCGGTATACTTGCAGCGGATGCAAGATTCAGTCACAACGTAAGCCATCGTTCCACTCCAGTTAATCAAGCAAGGCCCGCCGGATCCCGGGCGCACCGGCTTTTCCGACAATATAGCCGAGACCCTCGCTCTTTTGACACACGCGCGGGCAAACCCTCATCCCGGCGAAGAGTCTTGACGTTCGCGGCGGCTTGGCATAACTTTTCCCAATAGTCTGAAGTGGCGACCCAGGTCTGCCATTGTCCAGAGGGCCGATCCGGCCCGCCTCCCAATCCGAATCACCTGCAAGACCTTGATGCGAGGAATCATGAGCGAGCATATCCATTACGTCACCGACGGCAACTTCGAGGCCGAGGTGCTCCAGGCACAAACCCCCGTGCTGGTTGACTACTGGGCCGAGTGGTGCGGTCCGTGCAAGATGATCGCACCGATCCTCGATGACATCGCCAAGGAGTATGCGGGCAAGCTCAAGGTTGCCAAGCTGAACATCGACGAGAACCAGGAAACCCCTGCAAAATTCGGCATCCGCGGCATTCCGACGCTCATGCTCTTCAAGGGTGGCAACGTCGAAGCGACCAAGGTCGGTGCGCTTTCGAAGTCACAGCTGACGGCATTCATTGACAGCAATCTCTGACCGGGGCTAAAGTCCCGGCCTGCCTGCGCGGCGCCTCCCGCTCCAGAAGCCGGCCTTCCGGCGCCGCAGCAGCGTCTTTCTGCAGTTCCCTCCTCCACTGGTTTCATCCATCTGCGCCCCGTCGCGCCCTCTCACCATGCAATTATCGGAGCTCAAGTCTCTCCACGTCAGCGAGCTGCTGGAAATGGCGGTCGCCAACGAAATCGAAGGCGCCAACCGCCTGCGCAAGCAGGAGCTGGTCTTCGCCCTGCTCAAGAACCGGGCCAAGAAAGGCGAGCCCATCTATGGTGACGGCGCGCTCGAAGTGCTCCCCGACGGATTCGGCTTCCTGCGCTCGCCGGACATTTCCTACCTCGCGGGAACCGACGACATCTACGTCTCGCCGTCGCAGATCCGCCGCTTCAACCTGCACACCGGCGACACCATCGAGGGCGAGATCCGCACTCCGAAGGACGGCGAACGCTATTTCGCACTGGTGAAGCTCGACAAGATCAACGGCCAGGCGCCCGAGGCGTGCAAGCACAAGATCCTGTTCGAGAACCTCACCCCACTCCACCCGAACGAGTGCCTCAAGCTCGAGCGCGACATTCGCGGCGAAGAGAACGTCACCAGCCGCATCATCGACATGATCGCACCGATCGGCAAAGGACAGCGCGGTTTGCTGGTGGCTCCGCCGAAGAGCGGCAAGACGGTGATGCTTCAGCACATCGCCCACGCGATCACGGCCAATCATCCGGACGTGGTCGTGATCGTACTGCTGATCGACGAACGCCCCGAGGAAGTGACCGAAATGCAGCGCTCGGTCAAAGGCGAAGTCGTCGCCTCGACCTTCGACGAGCCGGCGTCGCGCCACGTGCAGGTCGCCGAAATGGTGATCGAGAAGGCCAAGCGCCTGACGGAGCACAAGAAGGACGTCGTTATCCTGCTTGACTCCCTCACCCGCCTCGCGCGCGCCTACAACACGGTGGTGCCGGCGTCCGGCAAGGTGCTGACCGGTGGCGTTGACGCCAATGCCCTGCAGAAGCCGAAACGCTTCTTCGGCGCTGCGCGGAACATCGAGGAAGGCGGATCGCTCACCATCATCGCCACTGCACTGATCGACACCGGCAGCCGCATGGACGACGTGATCTACGAGGAATTCAAGGGCACCGGCAACATGGAACTGCATCTCGACCGCCGCATGGCCGAGAAGCGTGTGTATCCGGCCATCAACGTGAACCGCTCCGGTACCCGCCGCGAGGAACTCCTGATGAAACCGGACGTGCTGCAAAAAGTCTGGGTGCTGCGCAAGCTCCTCTACGGCATGGACGACATCGACGCGATGGAATTCCTGCTCGACAAGGTCAAGGCGACCAAGAGCAACGCGGAGTTCTTCGACGCCATGCGCCGCGGATGATCGGGAACTCCCGACCAGAAAAACGCCACCTCAAGGGTGGCGTTTTTGTTTTCACGATCGAAACCGGATTGCGCAAGGGTCCGGATCCGGCGAGCTTACTTGTAGTCGTAGAAGCCCTTCCCGGTCTTGCGACCCAGGTAACCCGCTTCGACCATCTCGACGAGCAGCGGCGCCGGACGGTACTTCGGATCCTTGAACCCCTCGAACAGCACCTGCATCACGGCCAGCTCGACATCGAGGCCGATCATGTCGGCCAGCGCCAGCGGTCCGATCGGATGGTTGCAGCCGAGCTTCATCGCCTCGTCGATCTCGGCAGCCGTCGCAAGCCCCTCGCCCAGCGCGAAGATCGCCTCGTTGATCATCGGGCACAGCAGCCGGTTCACGACAAAACCCGGACTATTGCGCACCTGGACCGGCGTCTTGCCGACCGCCCTGGCAACGACCTCGACGGCTGCATAGGTCGCGTCCGAGGTCTGAAGGCCGCGGATCAGTTCGACCAGCGCCATCATCGGCACCGGGTTGAAGAAATGCATGCCGACCACCTTGTCCGCGCGCTTCGTCGATGCAGCGAGCTTGGTGATCGAAATCGACGATGTGTTCGAGGCGAGCACCGCATCGGCTTTCATGGTCGCATCGAGCTGGGCAAAAATCTTGAGCTTGAGCTCGAGGTTCTCGGTGGCCGCCTCGATCACGAGGTCGCAGTCGGCAAGCGCGGCGACGTCGGTCGCCGTCGTGATTCGCGCCAGCGTCTCCGCCTTCTGCGCCTCCGTCATCTTGTCCTTCTTGATCAGGCGATCAAGACTCCCGCTTACGGTTGCCAGACCGCGCCGCACCGCAGCCTCGACCACGTCCATCATCACCACGTCGAATCCGGCCACGGCAAAGGCCTGCGTGATGCCGTTTCCCATCGTGCCGGCGCCAACCACGCCGATCTTCTTCAAATCCATCGAACCCGCTCCCTTGGTAAGCAACGCAACAGCCCTGATCCAACAGGGACCATACTGATGCGTATGTACCGAATATAGCTTAATGTCCAAACGCTGCGCCAGCATGTGGCGACACAAGGCCGCAGCCGTGCTTACAGGGGGGAGATGCAGAACGTCCGCACGAGGGACTCGTGCGGCGGACATATGCATGGAACGTATGGACGAAAAAAATGGGAGCCCGGAGGCTCCCATTCTCTTTAAGTGGCGGAGTGGACGGGGCTCGAACCCGCGACCCCCGGCGTGACAGGCCGGTATTCTAACCAACTGAACTACCACTCCGCATCAACCAGTGACCGGCATCTTCCTGCCGGCTCGCAAGCCGTTTTTCCACGCCTTGCCGCATCTGGCGTCCCCACGGGGATTCGAACCCCGGTTATCGCCGTGAAAGGGCGGTGTCCTAGGCCTCTAGACGATGGGGACAACGTCTTTTTGTTGCTTCGTTGGTGGAGGTAAGCGGGATCGAACCGCTGACCTCTTGCATGCCATGCAAGCGCTCTCCCAGCTGAGCTATACCCCCAACAGAGCTGCGCATTCTAGCTTTTGGCGCGACCAACCGCAAGCACTTTGCAACATCTACTTCACATTTTTCGCAGATATTGTCTGCGTTATTGCTGGCGGAGTGGACGGGACTCGAACCCGCGACCCCCGGCGTGACAGGCCGGTATTCTAACCAACTGAACTACCACTCCACACTAACCCATGCCCGGCCCTACCGACCGGAATGCGATTCGTCATTATAGCTCGACGCCTCGCTAAATACTGGCGTCCCCACGGGGATTCGAACCCCGGTTATCGCCGTGAAAGGGCGGTGTCCTAGGCCTCTAGACGATGGGGACTGCACTGTTTTCTTTCGACTGGTGGAGGTAAGCGGGATCGAACCGCTGACCTCTTGCATGCCATGCAAGCGCTCTCCCAGCTGAGCTATACCCCCGACGGCGAAAGAGCGCGCATTATAGGGTGCCCCCCGGACCCTGTAAACCCTGATTCGCCGTTTTTTTGGAAATCAGAGCACTTTCCCCGGATTCATCAGCCCGCGCGGATCGAAGGCGGACTTTACCGCCCTCATCAGTTCGAGTTCGAGATCCGATTTGTAGCGGGCATTCTCGTCGCGTTTCAACTGACCCAGCCCGTGCTCGGCCGAAATCGACCCCTGCAGGGAGGCAACGAGGTCGTGTACGACCCGATTGACCTCCGCCGTGCGCGAGACGAACGCCGCGTTGTCGAGCGCGTCGGGTTTCGACAGGTTGTAATGGAGGTTGCCGTCGCCGATGTGGCCAAAGGCAACGATGCGCACGCCCGGCCACATCGCAGTCAGTTCGGCGTGCGCGCGTTCCAGGAACTCCGGAATGCGGCTCACGGGCACCGAAATGTCGTGCTTGATGCTGACGCCTTCGATCTTCTGCGCTTCGGAGATGTTCTCGCGCAAGGCCCACAGTGCCGCTGCCTGCGCCACGCTGGCGGCGATGGCGGTATCGGTCACCAGCCCGGTGTCGAGCGCAGCCGCGATGGCACTTTCGAGCATCGCATCCAGCGCTTGTGCGTCGAGGGTATCGGTGAGCTCGAGCAGGACACACCAGCCGTGGTCGCCCGCCAGCGGCGAGCGAGCGCCCGGAATATGGCGCAGCACCAGTTCGAGCGCAGCGCGGCCGACGATCTCGAACGCGGTCACGCGCTCCCCGCAGCGCGCGCGCAGGAAGCCGAGGAGCTCCACGGCGACTGCGGGGTGCGGCACGGCAAGCCAGGCGGTGGCACGGGCACGCGGGCGCGGGAACAGCTTGAGGACCGCCGCCGTGACGATTCCGAGCGTGCCTTCGGCGCCGATGAAGAGTTGTTTGAGATCGTAGCCGGTGTTGTCCTTGCGCAGTGCGCGCAGGCCATCCCAGATCCGGCCGTCAGGCAGCACGACTTCCACGCCGAGAACCAGATCGCGCATGTTGCCGTAGCGCAAGACCTGCACCCCGCCTGCATTGGTCGATAGGTTGCCGCCGACGAGACAACTGCCCTCCGACGCCAGCGACAGCGGAAACAGGCGATTCTCCGCGTCGGCGGCCTGCTGGACCGCGGCGAGCGTGCAACCGGCTTCGGCAATGAGCGCGTTGTTTGCGGCATCGACGCTGCGGATACGGTTCATCCGCGACAGGTTGATGACCACGGAACGACCGTCAGGCAGAGGCGTCGCCCCCCCGCACAGACCGGTATTGCCGCCCTGCGGCACCATCGGGACGTTCGCCGCTGCGCAGGCTCGCACGACGGCCGCAACCTGCCGGGTGTCCGCCGGCTTGACGACGGCAAGCGCGCTCCCGACATAACGCCCGCGCCAGTCGGCAAGATGGGGCGCCATCGAGGCGGTGTCGCTCAGCACATGCGACGGCCCGACGGCGGCAGAGAGGGCTTTTACGAGTTCGGTCACGCGGATTGGTCCGGAAGGGTGTGGCCCAGCGCATGGCGCAGGGCGGGCAGCATGTTGGTGACTGCGGCCTCGCCTTCCGCGATGGCCTCGCGGGCGCGGTGAAAGTCCATCGTGCCGATATGGCCCAGCCGCGGCGAGATCTGCACGTCGGCAGGCTCCCCCGCCAACCGGCTGCGCGCGATGCGCACCTGCATGATGTTGATGCTGGAAGTCAGCACGGTCATCAGGGACGGCAACGCGGCTTCCGTTGCGGGCGATGGAGCACTACGTCCGCTGCCGTTGCCGATGGCGCTCATCGTGAGACCGAGTCGAGCGAAGAGTCGCTCCGTCCATCCATCGGTGGTCTCTTCTTCATCCGCCGGCGTCGGGCGCCATGCCCTGCCGACCATGTCCGAGCCAAGATCGACGGCGATCACGATGTCGGCGCCCATCGCACGGCACAGCGACACCGGGACGGGATTCACGAGTCCGCCATCGACCAGGAGGCGCCCATCGCGCGGGATGGGAGTAAAGAGCCCCGGCAGCGCGATCGACGCCCGCACCGCCCGCGAGACGCTGCCTTCGCGCAGCCACACCTCCCTGCCGGTCTCGAGTTCGGTCGCAACACAGGCAAAGCGGCGATCGAGCTGGGAAAAATCGCGGTCGACGAAGTTGCGCTCGAAGAACTGGATGAGTTTCTGCCCCTTGATCAGTCCGCCCCGCAGGCTGACATCGAGAAGAGACACCACGTCCTGCCACTTCAGTGCTTCGGCCCACTGGGTGAGCTTTTCGAGATCGCCGGACGCCATCGCGGCGCCGACAAACGCCCCGATCGAACAACCGCAGATGATCTGCGGTTCGATGCCCTCGCGCGCCAGCACGCGCAGCACGCCGAGGTGAGCCCAGCCGCGCGCGGCACCGCTGCCCAGCGCCAATCCGATGACCGGGCCGGCCTTGTCGGATTTCGGCGGCATCGGCTCGAACATCGGCAGGCCCGTCAGGCGAGCGGTTCGGCGTACAGGTCGTGCACGTCGCAATCGGTGATGCGCACGCGGGCGAATTCGCCAGGCACCAGGCCCTCGCCGTTCGGAATGATGACGAGGCCGTCGATCTCGGGAGCATCTCCCGGCGAACGGGCAATTGCGCCGTCCTCTTCGATGTCGTCCACGAGGACCGTGATTTCACGATCGATCCAGCGTTCCAGCCGCTGGGTCGAGATGTCCTCCTGAAACTCCATGAGCCGCATGCGGCGCTCCTCGCGGACCTCGTCGGGGACGGGATCCGCAAGCTGATTGGCTTCTGCCCCCTCGACGGGAGAGTAGGCGAACGCGCCGACACGGTCGAGCCGGGCTTCTTCGAGGAACTGCAGCAGCAGTTCGAAGTCCTCGTCGGTCTCGCCGGGGAAGCCGGTGATGAAGGTCGAACGAATCGTCAGATCGGGACAGATGCTCCGCCATGCACGGACGCGTTCGAGCACGTTCTCGGCGTTTGCCGGGCGCCGCATCGCCTTGAGGATACGCGGGCTGGCATGCTGGAACGGTACATCCAGATAAGGCAGGATCTTGCCTTCGGCCATCAGCGGAATCAGTTCGTCCACGCTGGGGTACGGGTACACATAATGCATGCGCACCCAGACGCCGAGTTCGCCGAGCGCCTTCGCCAGGTCGATCAGCTTCGTCTTGAGCGGCCGGCCGTTCCAGAACCCGGTGCGGTACTTGGTATCGACGCCGTAGGCGCTGGTGTCCTGCGAGATGACCAGGAGCTCCTTCACGCCCGAATCGACCAGCGCCTCGGCTTCACGCATCACGTCGTGGATGGGGCGGGACACGAGGTCGCCGCGCATCGACGGGATGATGCAGAAGGAGCAGCGGTGGTTGCAGCCTTCCGAGATCTTCAGGTAGGCGTAGTGATTCGGCGTGAGGCGAATGCCCTGCGGCGGCACGAGGTCGGTGAACGGGTCGTGCGGCTTGGGCAGGTGCTGGTGCACCGCCTTCATCACCGCATCGGTCGCATGCGGCCCCGTGACGGCAAGGACCTGCGGATGCGCGGCCAGCACCACGTCGTCCTTGGCGCCGAGGCAGCCGGTGACGATGACCTTGCCGTTCTCGGCAAGCGCTTCGCCGATCGCATCGAGGGATTCCTCGACAGCGGCATCGATGAAGCCGCAGGTGTTCACGACGACGATATCCGCATCGTCGTAACTGCCTGAAATCTCGTACCCCTCGCCCCGCAGGCGCGTGAGGATATGTTCGGAGTCGACGGTCGCCTTGGGACAGCCGAGGGAGACGAAACCGACTCGCGGTACGCCGGAGGTCTTGTGTTGGGTCATGCTCTGAGGGGGGGGAGGTGTTGCCCGGGGTCGAGAGTGCCCCGGTCGAAATCTTACTTCTGGCTCGAACGGCCGGTTTTCGCAGTTGCTGCTTCTGCCTTCACATCCTTGGCCTGCTGGGGCGCGGCCTGCTCTTCCTTGGCGGCCGGGGCGTAGCTCGGGAACGGGAAACCGGTGAAGATGTTGCGGGTCTGGCTCTCGATCTGCTCCTGCATCTGCGAGAACATCTTCTTGCTCTGATCGACGTAGGTACCCATCACGCTCTGCAGCGCCGGCCCCTGGAAGTTCAGGAACTGGGCCCACAGGTCCTGGCTGATCGGGCTGTTCTCACCGTAGATCGCCTGGGCCTGCTCCTGCAGCTTCGCCTGCATCTCGGTAAAGGCCTTGATGTTGTTCTCGAGGTACTTGCCCATCATCCCCTGCGTCGCATTGCCGTAGAAGCGGATCATGTGCGCGAGCAGGTCACTGGTGAACATCGGGGCACCGCCCGCCTCTTCTTCGAGGATGATCTGGAGCAGGATGCTGCGCGTCAGATCTTCACCCGTCTTGGCGTCGACGACCTGGAATTCTTCGCGTCCGAGCACGAGTTCCTTCACGTCGGCCAACGTGATGTAGGAGCTGGTTCGGGTGTCGTACAGACGACGATTGGGATACTTCTTGATGAGACGAGCCTGTTCAGCCATCACTACCTCTCCTCGGCGGCGGTCGTTCCGCTCTACATGTGCCGTGAAATTATACCGCGGTGCAGAAATAAAAACCCCGCCAATTGGCGGGGTCTCGCAGCGATCCGCGGGAGCGGAATACTGCATCAGCACATGTGCAGGCCGCCGTTGATGTTGATGGTCGCACCGGTGACATAGCCGGCGAGTTCGGACGCGAGGTAGGAGCACAGCGCGCCGATTTCCTCGGGCTTGCCGAGGCGCTTCATCGGGACGGTGTCGATGATGCCCTGGCGGATATCGTCGCGGATCGCCATGACCATCTCGGTACCGATGTAGCCCGGGGCGATGGCGTTCACGGTGACGCCCTTGGTTGCGAGTTCGGCGGCGAGCGCCTTGGTGAAGCCGAGCACGCCCGCCTTGGCGGTCGAGTAGTTGGTCTGACCGGCCTGGCCCTTGACGCCGTTCACCGACGAGATGTTGATGATGCGGCCCCAGCCGCGCTCGGCCATCTTCGGCGATACGTGGTGCGTGACGTTGAACAGGCTGTTCAGGTTGGTGCTGATCACCGCATCCCACTGGCCCTTCTCCATCTTGGGGAAGAACTTGTCGCGGGTGATGCCGGCGTTGTTCACCAGGACGTCGATCGCGCCGACTTCCGCTTCGATCTTCGCGACCATCGCCTTGCAGGACTCGTAATCGGATACGTCGCCTTCAGCGGGGATGAACTCGAAGCCGAGTGCCTTCTGCTTGGCAAGCCATTCATCCTTCTGCGGGAAACCCGGCAGACAGTTGGCAACGACCTTCAGGCCGTCCTTGGCCAGCGACTGGCAGATCGCGGTGCCCAAACCACCCATGGCGCCGGTAACGAGTGCGACTTTCTGAGTCATGGTGCAATCCTCTTGCAGATTGGTGATGGGAAGCGCGCGGGTCGCACCGCAACCGCATGCAGCGCACTTCCTCTGGCAACCGTGCGGCATTGCATTACCGCAAAGCGGACAAATTATAGGCAGTTTTTGGACTTTTTGCTGCACCGCAAAACAAAACGGCGCGCCCCCCTCGGGAGACGCGCCGTTCTCGGACCGATCCGGTCCGGGTCAGAACATGTGCTGGCCGCCGTTGATGGAAATGTTGGCGCCGGTCACGAATGCGGCCTCCTCGGATGCGAGGTAGGCCACCAGTCCGGCGATTTCCTCCGGCTTGCCCAGACGCGACACGGGAATCTGCGGCAGGATCTTGGATTCAAGGATTTCCTGCGGGATGGCCGTCACCATCTTGGTGCCGATATAGCCCGGCGAGATGGTGTTGACGGTTACGCCACTACGCGCAACTTCCAGCGCCAACGCCTTGGTGAAGCCGTGCATCCCCGCCTTCGCGGCGGAGTAGTTGGTCTGGCCGAACGCACCTTTCTGGCCGTTGACCGACGAAACGTTGATGACGCGTCCCCACTTGCGCTCGACCATGCCGTCCATGACCTGCTTGGTCATGTTGAACACGCTGTCGAGGTTGGTAGAGACGACGGCATCCCAGTCGGCCTTGGTCATCTTCCTGAAGGTCATGTCGCGGGTGATCCCGGCGTTATTCACCAGCACGTCCACGGGCCCCACTTCCCGGGTGACGGTCTCGACGCAGGTCTTGCACGAATCGAAATCCGACACGTCACAGGGGTAGGCCTTGAAGCCGTAGCCCATGTTGTTCATGGTCTGCAGCCATTCAGCGGCCTTGGTGTTGCCCGGGGAATGCGTCGTCACGACCCTGTAGCCCAGCGCGGCGAGCTTGATGCAGACCGCCTCGCCCAGGCCACCCATGCCACCGGTCACTAGTGCAACTCTTGCCATAAACTTACTCCTCTCCCGTTGATCGATTCACGAAGGGTTTCCATGCATTTGCGGCAGCGCCCCCGTGTCCGCTGCCACTGGATAATTCTTGTTCTTCAGTCAATCGGGCCGGTCAAGCCTTTTCCTTCACGTAGCGCCCCGGCGCAGGCTCGATCGGCGCATATTTCGCGTTACCCATTCGGCCGCGCGCGGCGACCTGCTTGCCGCCGTACGTCTTCAGCCATTCGATCCAGTGCAGCCACCAGCTGCCTTTCTGCTCGACGGCCCCTTCCAGCCATTCGTCCGGATCGGCGGCGCCGGATGCATTCACCCAATAGCTGCGCCGATTCTTCGATGCCGGATTCACCGCACCGGCGATGTGGCCGCTGGCGCCGAGCACGAAGGTCGTTTCTCCACCCAACAGGCTGCGCGACAGGTAGGCACCCTTCCACGGAACGATGTGATCCTCGCGTGTCGCGAGCAGATACGCCGGCACGTCGACCTTGCCGAGATCGACCTTCACGCCGAGCATCTTGAGCTTCCCCGGCATGCGGAGGTTATTTTCCAGATACATGTTACGCAAATACCATGTCAGGAACGGCCCCGGCAGATTCGTGCTGTCGGAATTCCAGTACAGCAGGTCGAACGCCTGCGGTTTGTTCCCCTTCAGGTAGTTGCCCACGACGTATTGCCATATGAGGTCGTTGGCACGCAGTGCGGAAAACACGTTCGCCAATTCCTGCCCGGGCAGCAGCCCGCCCTTGCCGATCGCGGCTTCGCGTGCCGCCACGCTGGCCTCGTCGACCAGGCAGCCGAGCTCTCCCGCATCGGCGAAATCCAGCAGCGTCGTCATCAGCGTGAGGCTCGCGACGGGATCTTCGCCACGCGCACGCGCGACACCGAGGGCCGATGTCAATATCGTGCCACCAACGCAGAACCCGAGCACGTTTGGTTTCTTCACACGCGTGACGGTGCGCACGACCTCCAGCGCCTTGAGGGGCCCCTTTTCGAGGTAATCGTCCCATGTGGCGGTCGCTTCCGGCGCCTTGGGGTTCTTCCACGAGATGAGGAAGACCGTGAATCCCTGCTCCACGGCGAAGCGCACCAGCGAGTTGTCAGGCTGGAGATCGAGGATGTAGAACTTGTTGATGCACGGCGGCACGATCAGCAGCGGCACCTGGGCGACCTTGTCGGTCAGCGGCGCGTACTGGACGAGCTGCATCAGCTCGTTCTCGTAGATGACCGCGCCGGGCGAAACCGCGATGTTGCGCCCGACCTCGAAAGCCGCGTCGTCGGTCATCGACACGCGGCCCTTCTCGAGGTCGGCGATCAGGTTCTTGATCCCGCGGGTGATGCTCTCGCCTTCGGTGTCGAGGGCGGTCTTGATGAATTCCGGATTGGTGGCGGCAAAGTTGGACGGCGCGAGTGCGTCGATGTATTGCCGCGTCAGGAACTGCAGGCGCGACTTGGCGCGGCCGTCGGCCATCGGCAGTTCGTCGGAAACCTGTCGAAGGAAGCTGGCATTCAGCAGATAAGCCTGGCGGATGTAGTCGAAGACCGGGCTCGCCGTCCATTCGGGCGAGGCGAACCGCCGGTCCCCCGGCTCCGGCGACACGACCGGCGCCACCGTTTCACCCGGCTTCACTTGCAGCATCGTCGACCACAGCGCGGCGTGGCGCTCGGCAAACTCCTTTTGCAGGCGCGCAAACACTTCCGTTTCGGGCATGGGGACGTTGGGAGCCGCTTCGCCGCCGCTGTCCTGCATGACGGCATGCTGGCGCGCGATGGCCTGAAAGAAGTTCTGCGCCATCGCCTGGCCGAACTGAAGCATCCCCTGAATTGCCGGGTTGCCCTGATTGTTGTCGGATTCGGACATCAGCCCCTCCTGAGGCGCGGGTTCGGACGCATGCGGAACACGCTGGTCACTCTATTGATTCTCTCCGGGCCGCAAAGGCCCCTGACGACGGATCCGCGTTGCCGCGGGTAGAATCGGCGCCATGTACATTATCGCAATCGCCTGGCTGTACGTCGTGCTGATCGCGGCGATCTCCGACACGACGGTCGTCGGCGGGGTTCTCACGTTCGTATTCTGGGGGGCCGCCCCCCTGGCATTGTTTCTGTGGCTTGCGGGAACCCCGGCTCGCCGTCGCGCCGCGGCGCGTCGGGAAGACGCGAGCGAGGCTCCGTCGCACGATAGATCCGATTCGAATAGCGATCAATAGCCAATCCGGTGCGCTCTCATTCCGAGAGCCACACCAGCGAAGCCAGCCGCCCGGTCACGCCGTCGCGGCGATAGGAAAACCAGCGCAAGGGGTCGGAGTGGGTGCACACGTCGCCGCCGGACACGCGCTCGACCCCGATCGACCGCAGACGCTGACGCGCAAGCTCGAACAGGTCGGCATACCACTTGCCGTCCGATGGCGCCGGATAAAACGCACGCTCGGCCTTTCCGTCGGCCGCGATGAAGCGCTCCCGCACTTCACCGCCGACCTCGAAGGCCTCAGGCCCGATCGCGGGCCCCATCCAGGCCATGATGCGCCCGGGCGGGACGCCCATGCGCGCGACCGTGGCGTCGAGGATGCCCGCCGCGAGGCCGCGCCATCCCGCATGAGCGGCGGCCACGACCGACCCTTCGTCATCGCAGAAGAGCACCGGCAGGCAGTCCGCCGTCATGACGACGCATACCGCACCGGCCTCGCGCGCGACCGAGGCATCGGCACGCGGCGGAGCACCGCCGGCGTCCGCGCTCGCGGCATCCCACACATCGGTGCCATGCACCTGGTCCAGCCAGTGGGGTTCCGACGGCACGATGGCGCGCAGGATCGCCCGGTTGCGGGCCACCGCAATCGGCGAATCGCCGACGTGGCTGCCGAGATTCATGCTCGCCCACGGCCCCTCGCTGACGCCGCCATGCCGCGTCGTGACCAGGGCCCGCACGCGCTCGGGGGCAGGCCAGTCGGGTTCGAACCAGTCGGGACTCATGCGGCCAGCTCCGTGCGGATGATTGCGAGGAGGCTTTCGAAATCCTGCGGCAGGGGCGACTCCCACGCCATTTCCTCGCCGGTCGCGGGATGAACGAGGCCGAGGCGGAAGGCATGCAGGGCTTGTCGCGGGAAGGCATCCAGGACTGCGTTGCCGCTGCGCCGCCGGCCGTAGGTCGCATCGCCGATGAGCGGATGGCCGACGTGCGCCATGTGGACGCGGATCTGGTGCGTGCGCCCGGTCTCGAGCCGGCACTCGACGAGCGTCGCGCGCGTGAAACGTTCGCACACGGAATAGCGCGTCACGGCGACGCGCCCGGCCGAATGCACGGCCATCTTCGTGCGCTGCGACGGGTGGCGGCCGATCGCGGCGTCGACGACGCCGGGGCCCGTCACCGTGCCATGCACGAGCGCGAGATAGTGCCGCCTGACGGTACGCGCCTGGAGCTGGCGCACGAGGTCGGTCTGGGCTTCGAGGGTCCGGGCGACCACCATCAGGCCGCTGGTGTCCTTGTCGAGCCGATGCACGATGCCGGCGCGCGGCACGCCCGCGAGCTCGGGCGCATGATGCAGCAAGGCGTTGAGGAGCGTGCCGCTCCAGTTTCCGCTGCCGGGATGCACGACGAGCCCGACCGGCTTGTCGATGACGAGGAGGTGGGCATCCTCGAACACGATGTTCAGCGGGATGTCCTCGGGCGCCTCGGCAACCTCCTCGGGCGCTGGTGCCGCGTCCACTTCGAGGACTTCACCGCCCCACACCTTGAATTTTGCGTCGTGCAGGCCGCCGTTGAGGCTGACGCGCCCGGACTTGAGCCACGCCTGCAGACGGCTGCGCGAGTGCGCGGGAAACAGCTGCGCAAGCGCCTGGTCGAGCCGCAGGCCGGCGCAATCGGTCGGGATCATCAGCCGGTGGTGCGAAGCAGCCCCGTCCTGTGGGCTATAATCATCCGGTTCATTCACGCGAGTTTTTTCGATGGCCAGGTTCACCCTTGGAAGTTTAGCGGTTATCGGTGCATTGCTGCTCGGCGGCTGCGGCCTTTTGCCGGAACAGGTCGACGAGACGGCCGGCTGGAACGCCCAGAAGCTGTACTCGGAAGCAAAGAATTACATGGCCGAGGGTTCCTACGAGCAGGCGATCAAGCTCTTCGAAAAACTCGAGGCGCGATTCCCCTACGGCCGCTATGCGCAGCAGGCGCAGATCGAGGTGGCCTACGCCCACTACAAGTCCTATGAGCCGGCGCTGGCGATCGCGGCGGCGGATCGCTTCATCAAGCTGCATCCGAACCATCCGAATACGGACTACATGTACTACCTGAAGGGCCTCGCGACCTTCAACGAGGACCTCGGCCTGCTCGCGGGGCTGTCGAACCAGGATCTCTCGGAGCGCGACCCGAAAGCGGCGCAGGAGTCCTTCGACACCTTCGGCCAGCTCGTGAGCCGCTTCCCGAACAGCAAGTATGCCGACGACTCGCGCCAGCGCATGCAGTACCTCGTGAATTCGCTCGCCCAGCACGAGGTGCATGTCGCACGCTATTACTACAAGCGCGGCGCCTACGTGGCGGCAATCAACCGTGCACAGGCAGTGGTCAAGACCTATCCGAATGCGCCGGCGAACGAAGAGGCGCTGTTCATGCTGGTCAAGAGCTACGACTCGCTGGGAATGAAGGATCTGCGCGACGATGCCGACCGCGTGATGCGCAAGAACTTCCCGAACAGCGTGTATTACGCGGGGGGCCCGAAGGACACCCGTCCGTGGTGGCAGCTCTGGTAATCCGGAACGATTGCGGACGGGTGCAAGGCCCGTCCGCCCGGTAACGCTCTCCTACTTGCGGCCGTAGGTATCCTCGAAGCGCACGATGTCGTCTTCGCCGAGATAGCCGCCTGACTGGACCTCGATCATCTCGAGCATCAGCTTTCCCGGATTCTCGAGACGGTGGGTCACCCCCAGGGGGATGTAGGTCGACTGGTTCTCGGTCAGCAGGAAGGTTTCATCGCCACGCGTGACCTTCGCCGTGCCGCGCACGACGATCCAGTGCTCGGCACGATGGTGATGCATCTGCAGGCTGAGCGCCGCACCCGGCTTGACTTCGATGTGCTTGACCTGGAAACGCTGGCCGTTGTCGATCGAATCGTAGCAGCCCCACGGCCGGTGGATCTTGCGATGGGCGTAGACCTGGCTGCGCTTGTCCGCCTTGAGACGCGAGACGATCTGCTTGACGTCCTGCGTGCGGTCCTTGTGGGCGACCAGCACGGCATCGGGCGTCTCGACGACGATGAGCCCGTCGACCCCGACACACGCAACCATGCGGCTGGTGGCATGGACCAGGCTGTTGGTCGTGCCTTCGAGCACGACATCGCCACGTGCGGCATTCCCGGCTTCGTCCTTGTCGGCGAGCGACCACAGCGCATCCCAGGCGCCGACGTCGGACCAGCCGACGGACATCGGCACGACGCGCGGGGCGATGCCCAGCCCGGGCGTGCCGGCAAGCTTCTCCATCACCGCATAGTCGATCGAGTCGGACGGGCAGGCTTCGAACGCGTCCCGCCCGATGCGGACGAAGTCGATGTCGCGCGCCGCCGCGCCGACGCTCGCGTCGCAGGCGGCCAGCATCGCGGGATTGAAATGGCCGATCGCCTTCAGCCACAGGCTGGCGCGCACCATGAACAGACCGCTGTTCCAGAGATAGGCACCGCTTGCGACATACTCCGCCGCCGTGCGCGCATCCGGTTTTTCGACGAAGGCTTCGACCTCGCGCACCCCCGGACTGCATTCGCTACCCGAGCGGATGTAGCCGTAGCCGGTTTCCGGCCGTTCCGGGACGATGCCGAAGGTGACCATCGCGCCCGCCCTCGCCGCCTCCAGCCCGGTCGCGACGGCACGGTGAAAGGCCTCGCGGTCGCGGACGACGTGGTCTGCGGGCATGACCAGAAGGACGCCGTCGCCATCCTCCCGCACCACCGAAAGGGCCGCCAGCGTCAGCGCGGGCGCGGTGTTGCGGCCGACCGGTTCGAGCAGGATGCGGGAAGTCGGACGGCCGATCGCACGCATCTGCTCGGCGGTGATGAAGCGGTACTCCTCGTTGCACACGACGATCGGCTCGGCGGCGACGGGAAGGCTCCCCGAAAAGCCGTCGAGCCGGGTCGCGGTCTGCTGGAGCATGGTGTCGTCGCCGATCAGCGCCAGCAGCTGCTTGGGATACTGCTCGCGCGAGAGCGGCCACAGCCGGGTGCCGGAACCGCCGGAGAGGATTACGGGGTGCAGGTTCATGCTGATCCATATCGAAGTTCGGGCGCGCAAACCGGGCGAAGACGGAGGACTTCCGCGCCGATTTCCGCAGGGAATGCCCGAAGGATACGTCAAAAGTGCCACTCTGCAGCCGGGGGGGCCGCGCCGGAAATGTGAGCGAATCCTGCAAGGCGCGCGTGAACGCCGGCGTGCCTGAACGGGAATCTGTCCCGCTCCGCGTCTCGTGACCGTCAGGTGCGCAACGCCAGCAGCAGGGCCGACAGGGTCACGGCGGACAGCATCGTGGAAAGAAAGACTGCCGAAGCGGAGGTCGCCAGGCCGGCCTGATAGCGCTGCGCAAACAGATAGGGCGTGACACCCGTCGGCAAGGCAGCGAGCGTCACGGCGACGGTTGCCCACAGATCGGGAACCTCGAACACGCGGGTCGCGAGCAGCCAGACGAGCGCGGGATGGACGATGGTCTTCAGCAGCACGAGCATCAGGGGCTCCCGCAGATTGCCGCCCGCCTGGTAGCGGGTGAGCGAGGCGCCGAGGGCGAACAGCGCGCACGGTGCGGCCGCGCTGCCGAGGCTCTTTGCAACGGCATCCACCGGCCCGGGAAGTGACACGCCCAGCGTGGCCAGCGTCAGGCCGATGCTCAGGCCCCAGATGATCGGCGTTGCGGCGATGCTGCGCACGAGGCCGAGCACGAGCCGGGCGGGCGACTGGTTGCCCCCGCGCGCGGTTTCGATCAGCGCTGTCGTCGGCGGCAGCATCACGAGACTATGGACCGCAATCAGCATGAACAGCGGCAGCGCTGCCGACGGGCCAAAGGCCGTCACGACCAGCGGAATGCCGAGCATCGCGGTATTGGAGAAGCTCGCCCCCAGCCCCAGCACCCCCTGCTCCGCGAGGTTGCGGGCGAACAGCAGCCTGCTGGCAAGCATCGACAGGCCGAACACCGAGAACGCGCCGATGAAATACGACAGCAGGTAACCCCACGGCAAGGCTTCCGGAAGGTCCGTCTGCGCGATCGCGCGGAACAGCATCAGCGGCAGGGCGAAGTTGAACACGAACACGGACAGGCCGCGGTTCGCCGCCTCGTCGAACAGGCCCAGGCGCGCCGCGACATAACCCAGCCCCAGGGTGCCGAACACCGGCAGGATGATTCCAAGCACGACTTCCATCGAACGGCTCACAGGGCGCGCAGCGGGCACGAGCTGCGCGGGATTGGCAAAACCAGTAAGCATGCCACAGGTGCCGACGCTTCCCGCCATTCGGCGAGACGGGCGCAAGGGGAGTACCATCGGCATATTCGCGCACCCAAGCCTGCCAGTGATGACCCTGAAGCCCCCCCTTGTCTGCAGCCTCCTCGCGACCACCCTGCTCTCCCTGCCCGCCGCCGCCGATGCTTCGTTCGACCGCTGCATCGGCGACCTGCGCACGGAGGCACAAACCCGTGGCATCAAGCCGGAAACGTTCGACACGTACGCCAGGAACCTCGAACCCGATAACTCGGTGCTCGGCCAGCTCGACTACCAGCCCGAGTTCCGCACGCCGATCTGGGATTACCTGGCGGGGCTGGTGGACGACGAACGCATCGCCGACGGGCATGCGATGATGCAGCAGTGGGCCACGACCCTGCAGGCCGTGGAAGCCGCCTACGGCATCGACCCGGCGACGATCGTGGCGGTGTGGGGCGTGGAGAGCAACTTCGGCCGCACCGTCGGCAAGCGCCCGCTGCTCACCTCGCTCGCGACGCTGTCCTGCCAGGGGCGGCGGCAGGGTTTCTTTCGCGGCGAATTCTTCGCCACGCTGCGGATCATCGAAAACGGCGACGTCGACGCGGCCCGCCTCACCGGCTCCTGGGCCGGCGCCTTCGGGCACACGCAGTTCATGCCCTCCACCTTCGCCCGCGTGGCGGTGGACTTCGACGGCGACGGACGGCGCGATCTCGTCGACAGCATTCCCGACGCCCTCGCCTCCACCGCGAACTTCCTCGCCAAGGCTGGCTGGATCGGCGGGCAACCCTGGGGTTACGAAGTAGCGCTGCCCGCCGGCTTCGATACTTCGCTTGCAGGCCGGCACAACAAGCGTTCGATCGCCGACTGGATGCGGCTCGGCATCCAGCGCATCGACAGAACCCCGCTCGAACCCTCCACCACCGCGGCGGCCATCCTGCTGCCCGCCGGCGAAGGCGGCCCGGCCTTCCTCGTGCTGCGGAACTTCGACGCGATCTACTCGTACAACACGGCCGAAAGCTACGCGCTCGCCATTGCCCATCTGTCGGATCGGCTCCGCGGCGCCGCGGCGTTTGTCAGACCCTGGCCGACCGATGACCCCGGGCTGTCCCGGGCCGAACGCCGCGAAGTGCAGACCCTGCTCACGCGCCTCGGGTACCCGGTCGGGGAAATCGACGGGGTCATCGGCAAGACCAGCCGCGAAGCGATCGAGGAGGTACAGCGGCAGAACGGGCTGGAACCGAGCGGCCGCGCCGGGCGCTACATGCTCGGCGTGCTGCGGCGCCTGGCCGGCACGAGTGCCGGCACGGGGAGCTGACCCTGCCCTTCGGCCACGTCGGCCCATGACTTCCGAAGTTTCCGCCACACTCGACCGGTGCGCTGCGGTGCTGGCACGCGCCGACGCCCTGCTGATCACTGCCGGCGCCGGCATGGGCGTGGACTCGGGCCTGCCCGACTTCCGCGGCGACGAAGGCTTCTGGACCGCGTACCCCGCGCTTTCGCGCAGCCGGACGTCCTTCACCGCCATCGCCAACCCCGCCGCATTCCGCGCCGACCCGGAGCGCGCCTGGGGGTTCTACGGCCACCGCCTGCGCCTCTACCGCGAAACGGTTCCCCATGAAGGCTTCGGCCTGTTGCGCGAGATCGCCGACGACATGCCCTGGGGCGCATTCGTCCTGACGAGCAATGTCGACGGCCAGTTCCAGAAGGCCGGATTCCCCGCGTCGCGCGTCGCCGAAATCCACGGTTCCATTCACCACCTGCAGTGCCTCGGCCCCTGTCGCGACGACATCTGGGAGGCGGCCGGGTTCGCGCCCCGGGTCGACGATGCCGAATGCCGCCTGACCTCGGAGCTGCCGCGCTGCCGCCACTGCGGAGGCATCGCGCGCCCCAACGTCCTGATGTTCGACGACTGGGACTGGATCGACTCGCGCAGCGCCGCACAGCAATGTGCGCTGGCCGAATGGCTCGGGCGCGTCGGGCGCCTCGCCGTCGTCGAAGTGGGTGCCGGCATCGACATCCCGACGATACGGCGTTTCGGCGAACGCGCCGACGGAACCCTGATCCGCATCAACCCTCGTGCGCCCGGGATTCCCGGCGGTACAGGCCTGTCCGTTCCGCTCGGCGGCCTGTCTGCCTTGCGTGAAATCCACGCGCGCTGGCGCGCACGGCGCGGCTGACTGCTGCCTCGCCCACGGCGCGGGCGTCTCCGCTTCGACGGCACAGGGCCGCTGGGAAATTTCCCCAACGGCATACGAAATCGGGGTGTCGTTTCGCAGCGACAAAATAATGTCTGCAATATCATCGCCTTATCTGCACATCGCCGATTCAGTCGCCAGCAGCCGACAGATTTCCACCGCGTCACGACACGACATTCGGCAGGCCAGACCCGGCGCTGCAGAAAAACCTTGATTTCAATAAGGATAATCCCCTCTGGCACGGAAGCTGCGAAAGGGACCTGCGGCACACGCCGTTCCCGTCTTCACAGGAGGTTCAACATGGTCGATTCCCTCGTAAAAGGCGTCGCACGGTTCCACCGCGGCTACTTCCGCAGAAACCGGGCGAAGTTCGCCGAACTCGTCGACAAGGGTCAGAATCCCGACACGCTGTTCATCACCTGCGCCGACTCCCGCATCATTCCCCACGCGGTCACCCAATCCGATCCCGGCGACCTGTTCGTGATGCGCAACGTCGGCAACATGGTCCCGCCGTATCGCCCGGGGCAGGAGTGCAACTCCACGGGCGCCAGCATCGAGTACGCGGTTTCCGTCCTCGGCGTGTCGGAGATCGTGGTCTGCGGCCACTCGCATTGCGGCGCCTGCGCCGCCCTGTACCAGGCCGGACATCACGACGAACTCGAACTCACCTATCGCTGGCTCGCACAGGGGCGCAGCGTGCGCGACCTCGTCCTCGCCCAGAGCGCTCGCGAACAGCAGCACCGGAAGCCGGCCGGGTTCGTCGGCAGCAACGAGCGTGATCACGTCATGCGCGCAACCGAAAAGGCGATGGTCGTCCAGCACCTTGCCAACCTCATGACCTACCCCGCCGTCGCGCGCCGCGTCGCCGAGGGCAATCTGAACATCCATGGCTGGTACTACGTCATCGAACACGGCGTGATCGAGGCCTATGACCCCGCGCAGCTCGCCTTCGCGCCGCTGGCCGCCCCCCAGCTTCCCCACCGACAACGCCCCATGGCACTGCTTGCCGCGTCCTGAGACGCGTCACGCCGCCCTGCATTGATCCAGGAGGTCAGCTTGAAAACATTGATATCGGGTTTCAGCCCCAACAACATCTTTTCCGGTTTTATCGTCGCGGTCGTCGCGCTTCCGCTGTGCATCGCCTTCGCCATCGCATCGGGCGCCAACCCGATGGCCGGTATCGTCTCCGGTGTCGTCGGCGGCCTCATCGCTGCCGTTTTCGGCAGCTCGCGCTTCCAGGTCTCGGGCCCCGCCGCAGCCTTCATCACCATCCTCTACGGCCTGATGGCGCAACACGGCCTGCCGGTACTGCTCGCCTCGACCTTCCTCGCCGGCCTCGTCGTCATCGCCATCGGCCTGCTGCGTCTGGGCAAGGCGATGGAGCTCATGCCCCACTCGGTCATCGTCGGCTTCACGACCGGCATCGGCGTCCTGATCCTGCTGGGTCAGATTCCCGCCGGACTGGGAATCGAAGCCAAGGGGCATGACATCATCGAAAAACTCGCCTTCACCGCCACGCATCTGCGCGAAGGCAACCTCTGGGAACTGGTCGTGATGATCGCGACGGTCACCGCAGCCGTGACGTGGGGCAAGACGCGCATGGCGCGCTGGCTTCCGGCACCGCTGATCGCCCTCCTCGCCGGCACGATGCTGTCCCTCGCGCTCGCCAGCACAGGCCACCCGGTGCGCACCATCGGCGCCCTGTACGAAATCTCGGTCGACAACGTGGGCATTTCCGCGGATTTCCTCGCGACCCTGACGACCCATCTCGACAAGATCCTGCCCGCAGCCTTCACCCTCGGCATCCTGATCGCCGTCGAGTCCCTGCTCTCCTCCAAGGCCCTGGACGCGATGACGAACACCCGGCACAACCCGGACCGCGAACTGTTCGGCCTCGGACTCGCCAACCTGGTCGTCCCCTTCGTGGGCGGACTGCCGACTTCCGGCGTCATCGTGCGCGGTAGCACCAACGTCATGAGCGGCGGAACGGAAAAGACGGCCGCCATCGTCCACGCCGTGTTCCTCGCCGCCTTCGTCGCACTGCTGTACGGATTCATCAGCATGCTGCCCATGGCCTCGCTCGCTGCCGTCCTCCTGCTCACCGCACGACGCCTCATCGAAGTGCATGAAATCCGCACCATCGCAAGAATCGACCGCCGCGAAGGCATGCTCACCGCCCTCACGGTCCTGCTGACCGTGACCATCGACCTGACCGTCTCGGTGCCCGTCGGCATTGCCCTGATGCTCATTCTCGCGCTGCGCGGCATGCTCGCGGACCACCGCCTCGACGTGCGCGACCTGCACGGTCACCCGGTACTCACCGTCAATAACGGCATCAGTTTCCTCACCAGTTCCGCCCTCAAGAACGAGATCCACGCCCACCTCGAGGACGGAAAGATCCGCACCCTGAACCTCTGCAACGTGTCGTACCTGGACGCGACCGGAGCGTTGATGCTCGCCGAACTGATCGATCAGCACCCGCACGTGCGTGTCTGGGTCGCCGAGCGCGGCAGCTTCGACAGGCTGCATCGTGCCGGCGTCGCCGAGCAGCGCATCGCCCTGGTGGGAAACCGCATCGTCAACCTTCCGGAGGTATTCCATCGCATCCAGGCGGCAGGCGCCTGAGCGAGCGCCCGACCTACCCGAATGCCGCCTGGACGGGGGACGCAAGTTGCGTCCCCCGTTTTTTTCTGCGCGCCGTGCAAAACTTCCTGCGACCGCGCGTGGCGGATGTCTAAGGTAATTGAACTGGGACCGGATCGATAACGAATGCGACCCGAAACCAGCGCGTAGCCGTTCGGGAAGAGGTGTCCATCATGTCAACCGCCAACTACTACTCCGGACGCGGTACCCCACCGGAGCTTTCCACCGAGGACCGTCGCACGCACGCGGCCGCCACACCCGGATCGCCGCATCGGAGAATCGACGACAGCTGGTTCAACAGGGTCCGTTGGCCCGCATTTCTCGCCTTCTGGATCGTAATGGGCTTCGTCGCATTCGCATACCTGTTCAGCAAGATGTGACGAGATGGGGGATGCCGCCCGCACACGCGGGAATCGAAGATCGACTGGCCAAAAGCGGGAAGGCCGGTCTTTCGACCGGCCTTCAGACTGCTGACGAACCCCCGATTTTCGGTGCGGCGAGAGTCGCCTAACCCGCCAGCCCTCGGCAGTAGGCCTGGGTGGCCGGGTGACCGGGGCTCATGAAGATATGCTCGGTTGCCCCGCTCTCGACCACGCAGCCGCAGCCGTTCTCGACCCAGCACACGGCGACCGCGTCGGCGAGCCGTCGCGCCTGCGCGAGGTTGTGCGTGACCATCAGCATCGTGTAGCGGCCCTTCAGGTCGCGGATCAGGCGTTCGACCGACGCCGTCGCGATCGGATCGAGGGCGCTGCACGGCTCGTCGAGCAGCAGCACCTCGGGGGCCAGGACGATAGCCCGCGCGACGCACAGCCGCTGCTGCTGGCCACCCGAAAGCGTCAGCGCCGACTGGTCGAGGCGTCCGGCCACCTCGCCCCACAGGCCGACATCGCGCAGCGCGCGCTCGACCATGCGTTCGCGCACGTCGCGGCGGCCGATGCCGTGCTCGCGCAACGGAAAATGCAGGTTGTCGGCGATCGACAGGGGAAAGGGGTTGGGTTGCTGGAACACCATGCCGACCCGCCGCCGCAAGCGTGGCAGCGACATCCCCTGCCCCATCACGGAGGCGCCGTCGATGCGGATGTCGCCGCTGACGCGGCATCCTGGAACCATGTCGGTCATGCGGTTGATGGCGGCGAGCAGGCTGCTCTTGCCGCAGCCGCTGGGTCCCACCAGCGCCATCAGCTCGCCCGGCGCGACGCTGAGGCTCGCATGCCGGACGGCCGGGCGCTTGCCGTAGGATACCGACACGTCATCGAGTTCGAGTGCGGGCGCGGTCTTGCGGTCATCGATCATGCTGAAGCTCCCCTCGAGATCCGGCCGAGTGCGACGGCGAGTGCCTGGATGCCGATGGCCAGCACCAGCAGGACCAGCGCGCTCGCGGCGGCATTGGTGCTGCCCCCCGATACGTTCATCGCGAGGTCGTAGATGTGTACCGCCAGCGTGCGGCCCGAGTCGAACCAGCTTCCGGGCCAGCGCGTCACGTAGCCGGCGGTGAATAGCAGCACCGCCGTCTCGGCCAGCGCACGGCCGGATGCGAGCACCACGCCCAGTGCGATGCCCGGGGCGGCGGTGGGCAACAGGATGCGGCGCACGAAGCCCCAGCGCGACAAGGCCAGCGCCGCGGCCGCGCTACGGTAGCGGTCGGGGCACAGGCGCAGGGACTGCTCCGCGGCGCGGATGAAGAGCGGCAGCACCATGCAGGCGAGCGTCAGCCCGCCGGACAGGATGGAGAAACCCAGCCCCAGTTCGACCGCGAAGAAGCGGTTGCCGAACAGCCCGAAAACGATGGAGGGCACGCCGCCGAGGATGTCGAGCGTGAGTTGCAGGGCGCGTTCGAGACGGCTCCCGGCCCGCACGTGCTCGACGAGGAACAGCGCACAGCCCAGCCCCAGCGGCAGCACGACACCCTGGCACACCGCAAGCACCCACAGCGTGGATACGAGCACGGAGCCGATGCCGCCGCCCAGCCCGGCGTCCGTCGGCGCACGCAGCAGGAAGTCGGCGCCCAGCGCCGGCAGCCCGTCGACCAGCAGTTCGCCGATCAGGAGCAGCGGCACCAGCAGCGTCAACATCGCGAACAGGCCCATCCAGCGGCCGTGCAGGCGATCGCTGCGCGTCGCGCGATCGAGCGCGTCAATGCGCATCGCCCTTCCCCCCGCCGGCCGGCCCCGCCGCGAAGCGTCCGGCCATCGCGCGCGCGCCGAGCATGATCAGTGTCACCAGCACGAGCAGCAGCCATCCGCTGGCGAACAGCGCGGTCTGATGCGCGCCGCTGGCGTAGGCCATCTCGAGCGCGATGTTCGCGGTGAGCGTACGGATCGGCGTGGTGATGGCCTCGGGCAACTGCACCACGTTGCCCGCCACCATCAGCACCGCCATCGTCTCGCCCAGCGCCCGCCCGAGCTGCAGCAGGACCGCCGGGAGCAGCTGCGGCGCGGCCGTCGGCAGGAGCACGCGGCGCACCGTACCGCTGACCGAAGCGCCCAGCGCCATGGCCGCGGCAAGGTGCCGGCGCCGCGCCTCGTCGAGCGCGAGGTCGGCCTGCAGCACGAGGATGGGCAGGATCATCAGCGCCAGCACCAGTGCCCCGGCGAGCAGGCTCGCCCCCGGAGGCGCCCAGCGATTGAGCCACGGCACCAGCGCCACCAGCCCCCAGAAGCCATACACCACCGACGGAATGCTCGCCAGCAGCCCCATTGCGCCGCGGTACAGCCCGCCCAGCCACGGCGGCGCGAAGAAACGCCCCCACACCGCGAGCACCAGGCCGGGCGGCACGGCGAAAAGCACGGCCAGCACGCTCACCGCCAGCGAACCGACGAGCATTGCGAGCAGGCCGTAGGCGCCGAGCGAAGGATGCCAGTCGAGCCGCCACAGCCCCGCGTCGGCGAAGAGCAGGCCGGCGCTCGCCGCCGTCAGGTAGACGAGGATCAGCGCGAGGATGGCCGCCACGGCACCCGCGGAGATCGCGAGCGCGCGATACAGCAGGCGGTCAGCGGACGGCCGGCGGTACGAAATACTGGCCGGTGACAAGGTCGTTCACCTCGGCCGAGCGCGCGAACGCGATGAAGTCGCGCGCGATGCCGGAAAGCTCGCTGCGATGGACCAGGTTCAGCGGGCGCGACAATGGAAAGCGCCCGGCGGCAACCGCCGCGGTCGAGGCTTCGACGCCGCCGAGCGGCAGCAGGCGGATCGGCGTGCCGCGGCTCGCCTCGTATTCGGCCGTGCCGATCGACACGTAGCCGATCGCCTGCGGGTTGCCCGCCACGGTCTTGATCCCCTGCTGGTTGTCGCCGATCACGACGTCCGCGCGAATGGCCGGGGCCTCGAGCTTGAAGTGGCTCAGGAAGAGCTCGAGCGTCGAGCGCCCTTCGGCCTTGTTCACCACCGTGATCGGCGCATCAGCGCCGCCGACCGCCTTCCAGTCCCGCACCTGGCCGGTGTAGATCGCGATGATCTGCTCGCGCGTGAGCGCGGCCACCGGGTTGTCGCGATGCACGATGATCGCGATGCCGTCCCGGGCAATGGTGTCGGCGAGGAGGTCCCCCTCGTCCGCCTTCAGCGCGCGCGACACCATGCCGATGTTCGCCAAACCCTGGCGCACGTCGGCGACGCCGCGTGCCGAACCACCGGCCTGCACGTCGATCTTGACACCCGGATGGGTGGCCTCGAAGCGTTCGGCGAGCACCGTCGCGAGCGGCGCGATGGTGCTCGATCCGGTCACGACGAGATGTTCGCCCGACTCGCGCGCACATCCCGTGGCGAACAGGGCGGCGACGAGCGTCACCACGAAAAACAGATTCCTCGACAGGAATTGCATCGCGCCTCCTCAGCAGCAGCCGCCCGGGGCGGTCTGCGCGTCGCGGTCGAAGGGCATCGAACTGCCACAGCCTGCGAACAGGCCGTAATGGCGCTCGAAATTGCCGATGAACTCGAAGTGCGGCCGGAAACGCGTCTCGTGCAGCATGCGCCAGGTGTTGCCGCACACGGGGAAGACGCGCCCGGCTTCGATGTCGTGGTGCTTGTCGAGGCGGAAGCGCTGCGCCATCGTCGGCACCGTGCCGCGGTAGATCACCGCCTGCCCGTAGTCCTCGCACTGCGGCTCCAGGCCGTCGAGCTTGAAGAGGCGGTAGGTCGCCGAGTGGAATCCGACCCCCGCGGCACGTTCGGCCAGGGCAGGGTCGGTGATCGCGATCGGTCGGTCTTCGACCAGGCGCGGATCGGCGAAGCCGTGGCGTTTCGCCAGCGCCAGGAAGTCCCCCCAATACAGCGCCCCGCCGAGGCATTCGCCATACAGCAAGGGGTCGTTGCGCACCTGTGCCGGCACGCGGCGGTCGGCATAGATGTCGGAAAAGTAGAACTCGCCGCCCGGCTTCAGCAGGCGGAAGACGTTGCGCAGCACCGCGTCCTTGTCCGGCGAGAGGTTCACGACGCAGTTCGACACGACCACGTCGAAGCTCGCGTCGGGCAGCCCGAGTTCGTCGAGATGTTCGATATAGCCCAGCATGAAGCCCACGTTGTCGCGGGCATGGCCGAAGGCTTCGCGGTGATGATCGCGGTGCCGCAGCGCCACGGCGAGCTGCTCCTCGGTCATGTCCACGCCGACGACCTGCCCGCGTTCGCCGACCAGTTGCGACAGCACGTACACGTCGCGCCCCGAGCCGCAGCCCAGGTCCAGCACGGCGCAGCCGTCGAGCAACGGCGGGCACACGAGCCCGCAGCCGTAGTAGCGCGACAGCACTTCGGGATGAACCCTGGTGAGCAGCGGCTTCAGCCACGCGGGCGTCAGGCTCGCATCGCAGCAGGCGGTGGTGCGCAGGTCCTCGCTGCCCTGCAGCCGGCTGCCGTAATAGTCCTTCACGAGTTCATGCATGGCTTGTGTTCCCTCGGGGTTGAATGTCGGATCCGCGGCGACACGCCGGTCAGGCCGCACACCTCGATTTTTCGGAATGGCCCTCGCCCAGCGCGCCGCCACAGCTCGACCCCTGCCCCGCCGTGCAGCCGTAGCAGTGGTCGGCGACACGGATCACGCCGCCGCCGAGCGTCGCGGCGGTCGCGTCGCGCAGATGCAGGCGCGGACGGCCGCCGCCGGCGATCGGCATGTCGAGCTGCTGGTTGAAGTCGCAATCGTAGAGATAGCCCTGCCAATCGACGCTGACGAGGCTGCGGCACATCACCGCGGTGAGGTTCTCCGAGCGGTGCGCGTCGCGCAGGGTGCGCATGTAGTCGTGGAACTGCCCCTTCGAGACGAGCAGGCTGCCGAAGCGCTTGATGGGCATGTTCGCGAGCGTGAAGAGTTGATTGAAGACGATGCCGAACGCCTCGCCGAGATGCTCGCGGTAGGCGCCCTCCAGCGCCGCCTGCGGAGGCGGCAGCACCGGGCCCTGCGGGTTGTAGACCAGGCTGAGCTGCAGGCTGCGGTCGGAAGCCCCGTAGCCCAGCGCATTGAGCTTCTTCAGTGCGCGGACACTCGCCTCGAACACACCCTTGCCGCGCTGCCGGTCGACGTTGTCTTCCAGGTAGCACGGCAGCGAGGCGACGATCTCCACCCCCTGATCGGCGAGGAATCGCGCCAGGTCCTCGTAGCCCGGCTCCTCCAGGATCGTCAGATTGCAGCGGTCGATCACGCGCAGGCCGCGGGCACGTGCCGCCTCGACCAGGCGCCGGAAGTTCGCGTTCATCTCCGGGGCGCCGCCGGTCAGGTCGAGCGTCGTCACCGAAGGGCTCGCGGCGATGAAATCGAGCACCGCGTTCGCGGTATCGACCGACATCTCCTCGCTGCGGGTCGGCCCGGCATTGACGTGGCAATGCACGCAACTCTGGTTGCAGCGATAGCCGAGATTCACCTGCAGCGTCTCGATCGTCCCCCGCCGGATGCGGGGAAAATCGGTTACGGCGAGCAAGGGAAACGTTGGGTGCATCGTGTGCTCCTGTCGCGGTCGTCGTGTCGTTGATGGGAAATAGTCGGGTCGGCGCGCCAATCCTTACAGTTGCTCCGAACTTCTTCGCGGGACGACCGCGGCGCCCAAGGTGCCGCGGTCGTGCGCCAGCTCAGCCCGCCATCGCCGCGATACGGCGCGTCGCCTCGTCTGCCGACCACACCGCGTTCGCGATCATGCGGAAGTTGGTCAGCGCCGCGAGGTAACCGTCGCCGTCGGGGAGCTTCGCACCGGCGGTCGCATCCTTCACCACCGCGACCTCGAACCCCGTCTCCAGCAGTTCCCGCAGATGGCTCTCGATGCACAGGTTGGCCGACATGCCGGCTAGGATCACCTGATCAACTCGCTGCTTGCGCAGTTGCAGGACGACATCGTTGTTCTGCGGCCCATACACCTTGTGGGGCGACGCGACGATCGTCTTGCCGTCGTTGATGTAGGGCTTGAACCGCTCCAGCCAGTCCGCGCCCGACCCCTCGAAACCGCCGAGATTCAGCGGCCCCGACCGGTCGAACATCTTGATCTTGTGCATCACCTTCTCGAGCGCACCCTCGAATTTCCAGCCCTTGTCGCTCGGATAGTAGTAGTGGGGCGAGATCACGACGGGAATGTCGGCGGCCTTGGCGGCCCGGAACAGACGCTCGATGTTCGCGACCGTCCCCTGCTCGCGGACCGATTCGCCCACGACACCCCACGCGACCCCCTTCTCGCTGAGGAAGTCGTTCTGCGGATCGACCACCAGCAGGGCCGTGCGGCCCCTCGTCAATTCCATGTTGCTCGGCGGCAGCGCGCTTTTCTCCGGGTCGGCGTAGGGCGATCCGGCCTTCGCCTGCGCGTGCGCCGTCGGCGACAACGCCGTGGCGAGGCCCACTGCGGCAGCCCCCATCACACCCTTCAGCACGTCGCGGCGGCCCGCAACGGATTCATGCTCATCGTGCTTCATCTCGAACTCCCTCAGGTTGGCTGGCTTTCACGTCTGCGTTCAGGCGACTTCCACGACCGGGAAATCGATCACCGTCCCTGCCACGTGGTTCGTGTAGTTGGTCAGCACGCTCAGTGCGACGTTGGCGATGATTTCGAGGATCACCGCGTCCGACAGCCCCGCCTCCCGCGCATGCGCCACCGCACCGGAATCGAGGCGCCCCCGCGTTTTCACGAGCTGACGGGCAAAGGACGCGATCGCGGCCTCACGCGGGGTGCTGGCCGTGCCGGCGCGCGCCAGGCGGATCTCGTCCTCGCTCAGCCCGATGGCCTTGCCGAGAAGGCTGTGCGCGCTCAGGCAGTACCCGCAGACGTTTTCCTGGGCGGTCGCCAGCGCAACGATCTCACGCTGGCGCGCGCTGAGCAGTCCGGCACCGAGCGTCTCGGAGAACTGCAGATAGCCTTGCAGCACCGCCGGAGAATTGGCGAGCGTCGCGATGAGGTTCGGCACGCCGCCTAGCTTGGCCTTGACTGCGTTGAGCGTCGCTGCGGTCGGTTCGTCGGCGTCGGAAATATTCAAGGGAAGGATCGTGGGCATCATCATCTCCATTCATGCATTTGCGTGCGGAAGTGCACGGTGCATAGAATGAGCGATCGAACGATACTCAAGGACTCTCTCCGTATCGTTTTAACGACTTTTCGTCTCACATCTCATGGACCGCCTGTCATCCCTGCTCGACCGCTTCGCGCTGAGTGCGCGCGTCTTCTATTCCGGCACGCTGTGCGGCGTGACGACCTTCGAGGCCACTGACGAAGCGGGGCACCTGCACGTCGTGCGCCGCGGGCCGCTCCAGGTGCAGGGCGCCGATCGCCGCCTCATCGACATCGAGGAGCCCAGCCTCCTGTTCTACCCCCGGCCCGCCGGCCACCGCCTGCGCACCCATCGCGATACGGGGGCGGACGTCGTCTGCGCGTCGGTCGAGTTCGGCGGCGGCCTGGGCAATCCCCTGGCGCGCGCCCTTCCTCCTTTACTGGTGATCCGCCTCGCCGACCTGCCTGCGCTCGCGAGCACGCTCGCCCTCCTGCTCGATGAGGCGTTCGAGCAGCGATCCGGTCGGCAGGCCATCGTCGACCGCCTGTGCGAAGTCGTCCTGGTGCACGTGCTGCGTCATACGATCGAGCACCGCCTGATGCCGACCGGTCTGTTCGCGGGCCTGGCCGAGCCCCGGCTCGCCCGCGCAATCCAGGCGATGCACGCGGAGCCGGCGCGCAAGTGGTCGCTGGAGGAACTGGCCGCGCGTGCCGGCATGTCGCGCGCCCGTTTTGCCGTGAACTTCAGGGAAACCGTGGGACAGACCCCGCTCGACTACCTGACCGACTGGCGCATCGGTCTCGCGCAAACCCTCCTGCGCAAGGGCAAGCCGGTCAAGATCGTTGCCGAGGAAGTCGGCTATGGGAGCACCACGGCGCTTTCGCGCGCTTTTTCGACCCGGCTCGGCGCATCGCCGATGGCCTGGGCGAGGCGGGAACGCTGACGCCCGCACGAGCCGGGCTATTGACCGGCGAGCAAATACCGTTCGCCCGGAGCTTGTCGAAGGGCTCAGGGCGAACGGATGAATCGACGGCCGACATCAACGTCCGCTGTACAGCGGGCTCTCGGCGACGTAGACCGTCACGCCGTCGGTCCCGGGAATGATCTTCGAGAGCGGGAAGCTGCGCCGCGGCATGGTATCGAAGGTCCAATTGACGGTCTGGTCACCGCTCCGGATCGCGACCGTTTCGAGCTGCTCGACGTTCAAATAGCGCGTGTCCTTGCCGACCACGATCACCCTGCCCGGTGCGGCGGCGGGGGCGGCATGACCGTAGGGCGCGAGCTGCCGCTCGCTGGCCGGGTTGGGCGATGCCTGAACGTGCTCGAGCCAGTGCGTCGAGCCGTTCTCCGAGTAGTCGGTGTGCGCCGAGGCGCCCGCCGTGGCGGCCAGTATCAGGGTCGCGACTGCTATGCGGGCTGGTCTGCGATAGGTGCGAGCGCGCCGAAGGGTTCCTGTCCTGCTTGTCATGGCTATCTCCTTGAGTCCGATCGAGCGACATGCTTGCCACTCAAGGATTTAGTCGCGTGCGCGAAGCCCGCCCTTACAGCGTCATGTCCGACGTGTATTCGCAAAGCATCGGGGACGCATTCGCCGGTCCTCGATTGACGAAACCCGTGCGATTGCGCTCATGGCCGTCAGCCTCCGAGCACAGGCCGCGCCTGGCGCCACTTCTGGATGCGGTTGTTGCCGAAATCGACGGCGAAGACGGTGCCGTCGTCGGCCACGGCAGCGGCGATGGCGTGATCGAACTGCCCCGGACCGCTTCCTTTGGCGCCCAGGGCCGTCAGAAACGTGCCGTCCGCGGCGAATTTCTGGATACGATGGTTGTAGAAGTCGGCGGCGAACACATGGCCCTGCCCATCCACCGTCACGTTGGTCACCGTGGCGAACCAGCCGTTGAACGGGCCGAAGATGTTGATCGCGAACGGGCCGCCCCACTTGCGCAGCAATGCGCCGGCGAGGGAGAAGGCCTGAATGCGGTCGTTGTAGCCGTCGGCAACGAAAAGCGTGCCGTCGGGGCCGACCGCGACATCGGTGGGATAGTTGAACTCGCCCCCCCATATGCCGATCTTGCCCGTTTCGCCCCACTGGCGCACCGGAGTGCCGTCCGCGCCGAGCCGCTGGACGCGCTGGTTATAGAAGTCGGCCACCAGCAGATCACCGTTCGGCGCCACCGCCACGCCGCCGGGCGCACTGAATTCGCCCGGCCCGTTCCCCGGCCTGCCGATGATTCGCAGCGAGCGGCCGTCGAGGCCGAAAACCTGGACGCGGTCGTTGAAGTACTCGGCGACGTAAAGGCGCCTTTCATGCACCTTGAGGTTCATGGGACGGCCGAGCTGGCCGGGGCCGCTCCCGGGGGTCCCGAATAGCCGCCTGAAACGCCCGTCGAAGTCGAAGACCTGGATCCGGCCGTTGCGCGAATCGGCGACGTACACCTCGTCGCCCACCACCGCGATTCCGGTCGGATCGTCGAACTGGCCCGGTGCGCTGCCCTTTTCGCCCCACGCGGCGACGAACGCGTAGGGCGGCCCCTTGGCGCGGGGCACGAATGCGAGCCAGCCCGCAGCGATCAGCGCGGCCAGCACGAGCGTGATGTTCCGCCCCCACTTTGCGATGGATCGAAGCTGCATTCGGCGCCTCAGAAATTGATGCGAAAGCCGGCGGTGAGGACGTAATCGGTCCCGAGCGCCGCACCATGGAGATGTTGGATGACGGGAAGCTGGACCCCGGCCTCGACGATCCATTTGCGGGTCACGTACTGCAGGCCGGGGGTGAGGAACAGCGTCGTCCCCCCCGAGTTCGGATCGTCGGCGCCCCCCACCCGATCCCTGGCCGCATGCACGAGATTCGCTTCGAGTACGCCATAGAGGAAGGCCGGGACGCCGGCCCCCAGGCTGCGCGGCCACAGGCGGTACTGGAGCGAGGCGTCGAGGGCGGCGACGTTGCCGGCCTCAAAGCCCCTGGCTTCCCGGTTGGCCTTGTAGCTCACCTGGCTGTCGAGCTCGAAATCCAGGGTCTGCCAGGTGAGTACCGCACCGCCGAGCACGTCCCACGAACCGGATCCGGCTTGCACCGGCGGAGGCAGGCGCCCCAGGCGGTCGCGCGCGTCATCCTCGCCGGTCGGCGCCTTCACGCCCAGGAACGGCGCGATGCGCAGCGTGCGACCGGGCGCATCGTACTGGTAGGCGGTGTAGCGCCCCAGCACGGTCAGATCGCCTGCGCCGGATTCGCGCCGGGTGAGATCCTGTCCGCCCATGCGCATGTCCACGCGCTTGTCGAACCAGGGCAGCATGCCGAACAGCGCGAAGTCCCGGGTCACGCCATAGCCGAGCACCGAAATCAGCCCGCTCACCCTCATGTCGCGTCGGGCAGGCGTGGGATCGTCGGCGACCTTCATGAAGACGAACTGCTCGCGCAGCACCCAGCCGCCCTCGTGCACCGGCAGTGCCGTGTTGAAGGTGATCGGCGCACCCCAGGCGGTTGCGGCCGACAGGCCCAAGACGGCCAGACCGCTCTTGAGTGCGGCCTTCATTTCGCCTGTCCCGCCTCCTGCGGGGCGGCGGCGGCCGGTTGGAGGCCGCGCAGGCTGAACCCGGCGTCCTTCACCGCCTTTCTGGCCACGGCCTCGTCCAGCACCGCACCGTCCGCCATCGTGACCGTAACGGTGCCGCTGGCGATGTCGACCGCCACGTGCTCGACGCCGCTGACCGCGCCCAGCTTCTTCTCGATGCCATAGGCGCAGAACGGGCAGGACAGCCCGTCGACGCGCAGCTTGTAGGTCTGCGGCGCGGCCATCGCGGACGCCATCCCCAGCATCAGGCCGACGGCCAGAACCGTGATTCGCGCTATCTGTTTCACCGTGTTCCTCCTCATGAGTTCGGGCGCATGACCATCCTCGCACTACCCCGCGCAGCAGGACAGCTGCGTCACGTCCTTACGGAAAGTCTGCGCGGCGAGCTTCAGTCCTTCGACCATCGTCAGGTACGGGAACAACTGGTCGGCCAGTTCCTCCACCGTCATCCCGGCGCGGATCGCCAGCGCCGCCGTCTGGATCAGCTCGCCCGCTTCCGGCGCCACCGCCTGCACGCCGATCAGCCGGCGCGAACTTTCCTCGATCACGAGCTTGATGAAGCCGCGCGTGTCGAAATTGGCGAGCGCGCGCGGAACGTTGTCGAGCGAGAGCGAGCGACTGCCCGTCTTGACTCCCTTCGCCCGTGCCTCGGCTTCGGAAAGCCCGACCGTGGCGATCTGCGGGTCGGTGAACACCACGGCCGGCATGGCACTCAGATCGAGGCGCGCCTCGCCGCCGGTCATGTTCACCGCCGCGCGGGTGCCGGCAGCGGCGGCGACGTACACGAACTGCGGCTGGTCGGTGCAGTCGCCCGCGGCATAAATGTGCGGCGCGCTCGTGCGCATGCCCGCGTCGATGAGGATCGCGCCCTGTGCGTCCAGCGCCACGCCGGCGGCCTCGCAGTTCAGGCCGCGCGTGTTGGGACTACGCCCGGTGGCGACGAGCAGCTTGTCGGCGACGAGTTGGCCCTGGCCGGTGGCGAGCACGAATTCGTGGTTCCGGTAATCGACGCAGCTTGCCTGCGTATGCTCCAGCACCTCGATGCCCTCGCTGCGGAAGGCGGCGGTCAGCGTCTCGCCGACGGCCGGATCTTCGCTGCGCAACAGCGTGCTGCGGGCGAGGACCGTCACCCTGGACCCCAGCCGGGCGAAAGCCTGGGCCAGCTCGACGGCGACCACCGACGCACCGACGACGACGAGGCGCTCCGGTATCGTGTCGCTTGCCAGCGCTTCGGTCGAGGTCCAGTACGGCGTCTCCTTCAGGCCCGGGATCGGCGGGATCGCCGGACTCGCACCGGTGGCGATGAAACAGCGGTCGAAGGTCACCGCGCATTCCCCGCCCGCGTTCAGGCGCACGGCGAGGCTGTGGCCGTCCCTGAAGCGCGCCGCGCCGTGCAGCACGGTGATCGCCGGATTGCCGTCCAGGATGCGCTCGTACTTGGCATGGCGCAGCTCATCGACGCGCCCCTGCTGCTGCGCCAGCAGCCGCTCGCGCAGGATCACCGGCGACGCGGCGGAGATGCCCGCGTCGAACGGGCTTTCGCGGCGCAGATGGGCGATGTGGGCCGCCCGGATCATGATCTTCGACGGCACGCAGCCGACATTGACGCAGGTGCCGCCGATGGTGCCGCGCTCGATCAGCGTGACGCGCGCACCCCGCTCGACGGCCTTGAGCGCCGCCGCCATCGCGGCGCCGCCGCTGCCGATCACGGCCACGTGCAGCGGATGTTCGCCGCCACGCTGCGCTCCCGCTCCGAACTCGCGGGAGGACTCGCCGACGGCGCCCGCCGGCGCACCGATCCCGCGTGCCCCGTAACCGAGCCCCGCCACGGCGGCGGTCAGAACCTCGACGGTCACGCCGTCTTCCGCCCTGATGTCGGCCCGCCCCCCGGGGTAGGAAACCTCCGCCACCCGCACACCACGTACCTGCTCCAGCACCGTCTTGACGTGCCCGGCGCAGGAAGCGCACGTCATTCCCGAGATGGACAACGCGATTGCCTGAGTCATGATCCCATCCTCACTGCTTGACGGTGGAGGGGTAACCAGCATTGGCGGTGGCGCGGGTCAGGGCCTCGACATTGGTCCTGGCATCGTCGAAGAGGACGATCGCTTCGCGCTTCCCGTAGCTGACCTCGGCCTTCTGTACGCCGTCCACTTTCGAAAGCGCCGTCTTCACCGTGATCGGGCAGGCTGCGCAGCTCATCCCGGGCACGGACAGCGTGACCGTCTTCTGCGCCGCCCAGGCGGGCGTGGCGAGGGCGGCGGCGAGCGCAACGCCAATAAACTTCTTCATGACGATCTCCTGTCAATAGAACATTGGAAGGACATAGGGGAAGGCGAGCGCAATCGCCACCAGCACGGTCACAATCCAGAAGATGAGCCTGTACGTGGTCCTGACCCGAGGCACGGCGCAGACGTCACCCGGTTTGCACGCATCGGCAGGGCGGAAGATGCCGCGCCAGGCAAAAAAAAGCGCAGTCAACGCCGCGCCGATGAATATCGGCCGGTACGGCTCCAGCAGCGTGAGGTTGCCGATCCACGCCCCCGAGAAGCCCAGCGCGACCAGCACGAGCGGACCGAGGCAGCAGGTCGAGGCGAGGATGGCCGCGAAGCCGCCCGCGGCCAAGGCGCCACGGCCGTTTTTCAGATGGTGCACGGGATTCTCCTTCCGGGTCTGCGCTGGGTGCACTAAAGTTACTTCCGTAGTCAACTACGGAGTCAAGCCCATGAACGAGGAGCCGGAAAACCTGACCATCGGCGCTTTCGCCAAGGCCGCCGGGGTCAATGTGGAGACGATCCGCTTCTACCAGCTCAAGGGCCTGTTGCCCAAGCCGGACCGGCCTTACGGCGGAATCCGCCGCTACCCGCGCGCCGCAGTGGGGCGGGTCCGGTTCGTGAAAGCGGCGCAGCGGCTCGGGTTCAGCCTGGACGAAATCGGCCAGTTATTGAAGCTCGAAGACGGCACCCATTGCAGCGAGGCCGCGGAGATCGCGTCGCTGCGGCTCGCCGACGTGCGCGCACGGCTGGCGGATCTGCTGCACATGGAAGCGGCGCTGTCGACGCTGGTGAGCGAATGCAAGGCGCATCGGGGCAAGGTTTCCTGCCCGCTGATCGCGGCCCTGCACGACAGTGAGGCGTCCGCGTGACGACAGGGCACGGGCAAGGCGCAGGGCTTCGACCCGGCCGTTCCGCCCCCCGTCACCACCCGGTGACGAGTCGTCCGATCGCGTTCTCGACGAAGTCGTGCACGTGGACGAGGTCACGGACGTCGAGTCCGCCGGCGACCACGAGCAGCGGCACCGGCGCGGTCGCCACCGCCACCGTGAGCACGAACCAGTGCCACGCGAACTGGCGGCTCGCCCCGCACAGCAGAGCGATGCCCCCGCCGCCGCCGAGCACCGAATTTCCGGGCAGGTTGAACGCAACCGCAAGCGTCAGGTAGCGATAGGCCAGGAGCCGCGCGACCACCCGCCGCCACGCCCCGCCAGTTCTCCCGCCGGCCACCAGGCCGCGCATCGCCGCGTCGAGCGGCTCGTCGGGAATGGCGACGCCGACGCGCTCCAGCAAGTGCATCAAGCTGCGCGCCGGAATCAGACGGCCCGCGGCGAAGGCGAGGCCAAGCCCGGCGATCGTGGCCGCGTAGACGGCGATGGCCCCCGCAGCGCCGAACAGCATGATGATCATCAGGCCGATCTCGACGCCGGGAACGAAAGGCAGCGCCAGCGCCAGCATGTAGGCGAGAACCGCCAGCACGATGTCGCCTGGCCCCATCGCGTCGCGCAGCAAGGCCAGCATCGTATCGAGCGCGCCGTATTCGAGGCGCGACAGGCAATCGCCCAGCACGACGAGGGCGATCCACAGGCCCAGCGCAGTGGTCGCGCGCAGGCCGGGCTTGAGGCCCAGCGGCAGGCTGCGGAGGGCGGCGTATGCGAGCGCGGTGAATGCCGCGGTCTCGACCGCAAAGCGCATCGCCACCGTCGCGGCCAACCCGCCGGCGCCGAAATCGAACGCATTGATCAGGCGCAAGGTAAAGGCGAAGACGGCCGCCCAGCCTGCGATCAAAACACCGACCCATAGCCGGAAGAGGCGCGGGTGCCGGCGGACGAACGGGATCCGGTGCGGCAGAGGCTGTGGCGGCAAGGTACTCAAAGCTGCTTCCTCGTTCGATGCGATGGCCCTGTCAAGCACCGTTTGGGCCGAACCGTCCACGCCCGGCCCTTCGACAAGCTCGGGGCGAAACGGGGGTCATCCGTTCAATTGCCGTGTTGATGGCCGCCTGCGGCAGTCGAATCCGCGTGCGGTATCGAGTCGGTCGCGCCGGCGCGCCCGCCGCCGGTTCGACAGAAGCCTTGCGGCGCCACCGCGAGCGCCGCGTTGAACTTGCTCGACATGTTCTGGAAGGCGACGAGCGCCGTCAGCTCGATGATCGCGTCATCACCGAAATGGGACCTCAGGCGTGCCATGAGTGCGTCGTCCACGCCGGCATCGGTGCGCGTCATGGCCTCCGCGTAGGCAAGCGCCGCCTTCTGGCGCGCATCGAATTGGGCCGACTGCTCGAACCCGGCGAGCTCGGCGAGCTGCGGTTCGCTCACGCCGCGTTTGAGACAGGTGGCCGAATTGATATCCACGCAGAACGCACACCAGTTGATTTGCGACACCCGCACCGTGATGAGCGAGCGCAGCGCGGGCTCGATGGGCGAGCGGCGCCGGTCGAGCGCCCCGTAGAGCAGCGACAGCGCGGCGAAGACCTTCGGCGTGCGCGCCCACAGGCGTGCCGGTTCGAGCTCGCACCCGTAGCGGCGGCGCTGGTTGGCGAACACCAGGCGCGCGTACCAGGGAAAGCGGTGCCGGGGGTCGGTCGGGATGCGGGAGCCGCCGGGTTTCATGGTCGGGCCACCGGTCGAAACGGAATCGCAGGATGGCACACGAGCGCTTCGCACTCATTCATTTGAAATCCCCTTTTTCCAGTCCGGCCCGAGTTCGGTTTCAGGCTCACAACAGGCGTTTTCCATCCGCTGCCGCCGCAGCGCGTAGAGCGTGACGCCGACGAAGGCCATCATCGCCGGCATCAACACGTAATCGAGCCAGCCGACCCATGCGGAGAGCCCCACGGCCCCCAGCAGAATCACGAGAACCGGCGTGGCGCAGCACACGGCCGCGACCGCCGATCCGGCAATGCCCGTTCGCAGCAAGGTACGGGTTTTCATGGTTTCAAACTCCTCTCGCCCTCGACGATCCTTCTCCGTTCGCCAACCGTACCTCCGCAGTCAACTACGGAGTCAAGCGATGTGAAACGCGTCGCGACGCGGCCTTCATTTGCCCTCGTAGAGCGCCGTTTGCGGATGAAAGGCGAGCCACGCGAACCAGAACGCGGTCACGCTGGGCAACTCGCGTCCGTCGGCGTCGAGCACCCGCCCGGTACGCGCCTCGGCATCGAACTCGACGCGGATCGCCTGGCCGCCGACGCGATCGTCGAGGACGCGCCGGCCGGCCCGCGCAAGGGCCGAAAACGGGTAGGCCTTGTGCTCGCCGCCAAGTGTCAGGCCGATCACCTGCTCCTTCGGATGCAGGCGCTTGTCCTGCGTCGCGACGGGGAACATCAGATCGGGGCTCTCGCGGTAGCCGGCATAGGGGTCGCGCGCGTAGTCGCGGCCGTAGCCGGTGTCGGCGGACAGGACATCGGTCGCGGGATGGCGCGCACGCCACTCGGCCCAGGTCGTGTGCGCGGTGGCGAGGAAGACAAGGCGCTGTCCGCGCAGCGGTCCGGTGACGGCCTGCGCCATGATCTGCGACCACAGCGACTCGGTCTGCCGGTCGTAGAGCAACACGTCGCTGTTGTAGAGCAGCCCCGACACGCCGAACGACAGATCCCGCCCCGCAATACGTGCCGCAAACGCCATGCCGGTGCCGCACAGCGGGCAGAAGGTGACGACAACCGCCTCGTCGCCGAAGCGGTCATTGACGACCTCGTGCCAGTTGAGGATCGCGATCGGATAGGCGCGCGAAATCTCTCCGCGCACGACGCCGAGCACGCGATCCCCGGGCTTGACGTGGCGCGCCTGTGCCGCGGGCACGAAGCGCGGGTGGTCGATTGCGGGAATGCCGTCGCGCGCCGGGCCGCCCGGAAGGATCTCGTCGACCGGAACGGCGGCCCCGTCGAGCCGGAAGCCGTTGCGTTCGACCGCCCCTCCCGACGCCGACACCGCAAGGGCGATCAGCGCGACGGCGAAGTGGCGGACATGCGTGTACTTCATCAATACCCCCGTCCGTTCGCCGGAAGTCCTCATCCTCCTGATTGGTCGTTGTGGCGCCCCCGTCCTTACATCGGGTCGGCTTCCGGCCGCAAAGAGAAGCGCAAAAAAAAGTATCCCGGCTGTAAGGACTCACCGCCGGACGCGACTAACTCAAAGGACCATCTGCTTCGGCAGACGGTTTGTCGTGCATAAAAATTCACCTGATGATGGAGGGACGTTTCCATGAACCACGCCAATACGTGTCGTACCGGTCGCACCTTCGCCGCGAGAGTTTCCGCCGGCCTGATCAGTGCCGCCCTCGGCCTGCCGCTAGCGGCTTTCGCAGCCGGCAATCCTTGCGCAGCGGGAAGCCAGGCGCCGCGCGCCGCGAACCCCTGCGCGGCCAATCCATGCGCCGCTAAGAATCCGTGTGCCGCGAAGAATCCCTGCGCGGCGAAGGCCCTGCAGCGTCCGGCGGGCTACAAGCCCTACAAGGGCAACCACGCCGAGCTCGTCGCTGCCGGCCAGAAGCTCTTTTCCGACAAGAGCCTGTCGACCAACAACAGCTCGTGTGCGACCTGCCACACGGATTACGCCGCCTACAAGGCGAGCTTCGCCAAACCCTATCCGCACCGGGTCGAAATGGCGGTGAACACGGCCGGCATGAAGCAGATCCATCTCGACGAGATGGTGCAGTTATGCATCGCGACGCCGATGGCCGGCAAGCCGCTCGACTGGAAGTCCAGGGACCTCGCGGCTCTGGTCGCGTACACGGAAGAACAGCAGAAGGGCTACAAGGAGCACATGAAGAAGAACCCCTGTGCGGCGAAGAATCCGTGTGCCGCGAAGAACCCGTGCGCAGCGAAAAACCCCTGCGCAGCCAGGAATCCCTGCGCGGCAAAATGATCGCCGTCGCCACCGATTACGGGCCGGTGCCGGCTCCGTCGGTGGACGGGGCGGAGCTCGCCGGCCCGTCCGCACCACCGCCGCTGTCGCACTACCTGCCGGCCTTCCACGAGCTCGACCTGCAAACCCGGCGCGAACTGCTCGACGCCGGCCGGGAGGTGCTCGACTGCCGGCGCGTGCTGGCAAAGGGCGGCCTCAACATCGTCGGCGAGGTACTGCGCGATCAGGGCGAATTCGTCGAGATGGCGCACTACCCGCAGGACGACGTGTTCGACACCGACACGCACGCGCAGTACTACTACCACGCCCATCGCGGCGATGCGGAGCATGGCCACTTCCATACTTTCCTGCGTGCGGGCGGCATGCCGGCGGACGTGGCACCATTCGCGTTCCATGCAGCGGCCGAGCCCTGGCCCGCCGGCGACGACGCGATCAGCCACCTCGTCGCGGTCTCGATGGACGCCTGGGGCGAGCCGATCGGCCTGTTCGCGACCAACCGCTGGGTCACGGGCGAAACCTGGTATCCGGCCGAGGACGTCATCCGCATGCTCGGACGATTCGAGATCGACCACGCCTGGCCATCGTGGCCGGCGAACCGCTGGCTGGGCGCGATGCTGCGCCTCTACCGGCCGTGGATCGAAGGCATCCTGCGGCATCGCGACGCGGTCATCGCGGCCCGTCTGCGTGCGCGCCCGGATGAGGATGTCTTCGAGGATCGTGCGCTCGAGATCACCGGCTATCTGCCGGTATCGGTCGAGCAGCTGGTAGCGGCGCTACGCGAAGTGCGATGAGAAGTTCCCGCGCCCCCGTAAGGTGGCCCCATCCTCGCGCGACGAATCGGGGAGGAGAACACGATGAACATCCGTAATGCATTCGGGCGATGGATCGCGCCGCCGTCCCACGCCCCCGGCGCCGACCGCGAGCATGAGCTGCTTGCCAGCCTGCTGGTGATCGCGTGGATCGTCGAGGCGCGCGACCCCTATACCGGCGGGCACCTGTGGCGCGTCTCGCGCTATGCCGAGCTGCTTGCGGAGAAGGCCGGCCTCGGTTATGCGGAGGTCGCGCGCGTGACGATCGGCGGTTTCCTGCACGACCTGGGCAAGATCGGCATTCCCGATGCGATCCTGAGAAAGCCGGCCAGTCTCGACGCCGACGAGCTCGCCACGATCCGCACGCACCCGGAGATCGGCGCACGGCTGCTCGCGGCGCATCCGCTCGCCGCCCTGGTGCTGCCGACCGTCGAATCGCACCACGAGCGTCCCGACGGCCGCGGCTACCCGCGCGGCCTGCCGGGTGACGAGATCCCGCTCGACGCCCGCCTGGTGGCAATCTGCGATGCCTTCGATGCGATGACGAGCACCCGTCCCTACCGTGTCGGCATGCCCATCGATACCGCGCTCGACATCGTCGGCGCACATCTGGGCACGCAGTTCGACACTGGCCTGGGCACCCACTTTCTCGCACTCGCCGACAGCGGCGTGCTCGCGCACATCGTCGGCCACAGCGACGACGGCATTCCCCTGCAAAGCTGCCTGATGTGCGGGCCGACGCTCGTGCTCACGCGCGCCAGCGCGCCCGGCGACGTCGTGCATTGCCGCTCCTGCGGCGGCGAGTACCGCGTCACGGCGAAGCCCGAGGGGACGCTGGGCGTCGCATCGACCGGGCGCAGGGGCGACGCGCGCGCGCTGGTGCCGGCCGCCGACATCGCGCTCATCGCGCGCGTCGTGCAGTCCGCCGCCGGCCGCGTCCCGCTGCAGGATCTCCTCGACAGCCTGCCGCAGAGCTGTCCGGCATGAGTCGTCCGGTCGCGGTGCTATGTGCGGCCTGCCGGCCCGAAATTGTCTGCACGGCACTGAAGGTGTCGCTGACGGTCGGCGTGGTGCTGAACGGGGTCAACCAGGGAGGCGTCCTGCTTGACGGAGGGGCGATCGATTGGGGCCGCGGCCTGCTGAATTTTCTGGTGCCGTATTGCGTGTCCAGCTACAGTGCTGCACTCAATGCGACCCGGGAATGCGGGAGGAATACGCGATGAACCAGAGCGAGGGCCTGACGACGGGAATCCTGTGGGACGATCCGTCCATCATCGCGATCCGCCGCGACATGCTGCGCTTCGCGAAACTGCAGCTGCGTGATGCGGGAGCGGCGGAAGACATGGTGCAGGAAGCGCTCATCGCCGCGATGGCCAATGCCAACGGCTTCGCCGGGCGGGCGGCGCTGAAGACCTGGATGTTCGCAATCCTGCGCAACAAGATCGTCGATCACATCCGCGCTTCGTCGCGCGAGATCTGCGGCTCGGACCTCATCCAGGCCACCGACGACGACGGGGAACTCCAGGACTTCGACGCCCTGTTCGACAAGCGCGGCTTCTGGAACCCCGAGGACCGCCCGGCCACGTGGGCCGATCCGGAAGCCTCGTTCTCGCAGCGGCAATTCTGGGCGGTATTCGAGGCCTGCCTCGACCATCTGCCGGACCGCATCGCCCGCGTCTACATGATGCGGGAATTCCTCGAGCTGGAGACCGGCGAGATCTGCCGCCGGCTCGGCATCACCGATCGCAACTGCTGGGTGATCCTGCACCGCGCCCGTCTCGGACTGCGGGAATGTCTCGAAAACCGCTGGTTCCAGGGGGAGACCGTCACATGATGAACTGCAAGGAGGTAACCCGACTCATTTCCGAAAGCCATGAGCGCGCATTGACGCTGCGCGAGCGCCTCGCGCTGCTGCTGCACACGATGGCATGCAGCGGTTGCACCAATTACGGCAAGCACCTCGAATTCCTGCGCAAGGCCACACGACGCCTGCGCGAAGGCGATTCCGGCAGCGAGCCCTGATCCGCCCTGCCCTGTCCGAGGCACGCGCGATGGGATTCCTGTTCGACCGGATGGGCCGCTGGCTCGGGCGCGCGCTGACCCGCCCCATCCACGTCCACACCCTCTCGCAGCCGACGCCGGCCGAGGAACTGCTCGTCTGTCTTCGGCCAGGCGACGTGTTGCTGGTCGAAGGGCATTCGCGCGTCAGCACCGCGATCAAGTATCTGACGCAGTCGACGTGGTCGCATGCGGCGCTGTACGTCGGCGACGCGCTGAGCGGGCGCGCGCCGCGCGGCCATTGCTTCGTCGAGGCCGACATCGTGGCAGGTGTGCGCAGCGTCGGCGTCGAGGAGTTCGCCGGGCTGCACACCCGCATCTGCCGCCCGAGCGGCTTGATGGAAGAGGATTGTCGCCGGGTCGTCACCTATGCGATCGAACGCATCGGCCATCAGTACGACTTACGCAACGTTTTCGATCTCGCCCGGTATCTGCTGCCGACGCCGCCGGTCCCGCAACGTTTCCGGCGGCGGATGCTCGCGCTGGGCAGCGGCGATCCGACCCGCGCAATCTGCTCCACCCTGATCGCACAGGCATTTCAGTCGGTACGCTACCCGATCCTGCCGATCGTGACGCGCCGCGCGAGCCGCGACCCAGCCTGCCTGGGCTGTGTCGAGGAGCTTCTGCACGTGCGCCATCACAGCCTGTTCGCGCCGCGCGACTTCGACGTGTCACCCTATTTCGCGGTCATCAAACCGGCCCTGGCGCGAGACCTCGACTACCGTTCGCTGCGATGGGACGACGCACCGACCGGCGAAAAAATCACGAACGGGCTCGCGCAAGCTTGACAAATGGACTGCTCGGTACAGAATACACTCATGCAAACCGGCCGCCCCCTCGAATTCGACCCCCAGCTCGCCATCGATGCCGCGATGGGGGTGTTCTGGCTGCGGGGCTTCGAGGCAACCTCCCTGTCCGATCTGCTCGCGGCAATGGGGCTGTCGAAAAGCAGCTTCTACAACGCGTTCGGCAGCAAGCAGCAGTTGTTCGAGGCCTGCCTCGTGCGTTTTCGCCGCCGGCATGTCGAACGCATGGGCGAAATGCTGCATTCGGCGGCGTCTCCGCTGGCCTTCGTGCGCGAGATGCTCCTTACGAATGCGCGCGAAGCCCGCGAGCCGGGGCCGCGGCGCGGCTGCCTCATCATGAACACGGCGACCGAGTTCGCGGGACGCGACGCGGCCGTCGCCGCGTGCGTCGAGGATGCCGCACGGGACTTCGCCGCCATGTTCCGGACGGCTATCGAGATGGCCCAGGAACACGGCGAGATCCCGCGCAACGCCGATGCCGCGGTGCTCGCGCGCTACCTGCTGACGACGATGGCGGGGCTGCGCACGATGGTCAAGGCGGGACTTCCCGCCGACGAGCTCGAAAAAGTCGTCGAGGTCGCGATGAGCGCCCTGCGTTGATTTTTTTGCGCCATTTTTGGACCGCTTGGTCCATTTAACCCGGAAGGAGAGCGTAATGCTGGCCGAATACAAACTGACCCTGCCCCCCCAATCACCCGAAACCGCCGAAGGCAGCGCGAAGGCAGTGCTGGACAAGGCGCTCAAGCAGGTGGGCTTCATCCCCAACATGTACGCCAACATGGTGCATTCGCCGGGCGTGCTCAACACCTATCTCGACGGCTATGCCGCCTTCCGCCAGGATTCCGGCTTCACGCCGGCCGAACAGGAGGTCGTCTTCCTCGCCATCTCGCGCGAGAACGGGTGCGAATACTGCGTCGGTGCGCACAGCCTCATCGCCGACAAATTCTCCGGCGTGCCGGTCGAGGTGACCGACGCGATCCGCGACGGCCGCCCGATTCCGGACGCAAGGCTTCGAGCGCTCGCCGAATTCACGCGCACGATGGTCGCAAGCCGCGGCCTGCCCCGGCGCAAGGACGTGGATGCCTTCCTGGCCGCGGGCTACACGGAGCGCCAGATCCTGGAGATCGTCCTCGCGATCGCCGTCAAGACGCTCAGCAACTACTCGAACCACCTGTTCCACACCCAACTCGACGCGAAGTTCGCCGAACGCCGCTGGACCGATCCGCGCTGACCGGAAATTCGCGCAAGACATCCGCCGGCAGCCGCCATCGTCGCCGCTCCGGCGGCTCCGCCCTCGAACATCGACACCAAGGAAAAAAGAAATGGCAACCGTGGCTTACGTCAGCGAGAACGACGCCGTCGGCGTCGTGCGGGAAGTTTACGAGGACATTCGCAAGACTTTCGGCATGCCCGCCGTGCCCAACCTCTTCAAGGTCATGGCGCACAACCCGGCCTACCTGCAGGCCAGCTGGCAGCGAGTGAAGGCGATCATGGGCCCCGGCCTGCTCGACCGCAAGACCAAGGAGATGATCGCCGTCGCCGTATCGGCGACCAATGGATGCGACTACTGCGTACAGGCCCACACCGGAGCGCTGCGTGCGATGGGGAGCACGGACGGAGAACTCGTGGAGCTGATGGCCGTGGTCGACCTCTTCAGCGGCTTCAACAAGATGCTCGAAGGGCTGCAGGTCGATAACGACTTCGCTCGCTGACTCCCCGTTCGCGATAACCAGAACCCGAACCGACGGGCACGTTTCCAGGAGGTGACCCATGCAACCCACACGACTGACCGGCATCGAGGCGTGCGTCTTCGACGCCTACGGCACCCTGTTCGACTTCAACAGCGCGGCGCAAGGCGCACGCGACGAGCTCGGCGACGACTGGCAGCGCCTGTCCGAGCTCTGGCGCCACAAGCAACTGCAGTACACGTGGCTGCGCGGACTCGGCCAGCATTACGCCGATTTCTGGCAGGTGACCGGCGACGCGCTCGATTTCGCGCTCGCCACCCTGCGCCTGAACCGGCCCGGCCTGCACGAGCGGCTGATGGACTTGTACCTGCGCCTTCAATGCTACCCGGAAGTGCCGCAGGCGCTGCAGGAGCTGAAAGCGGCGGGAATGAAACTGGCGATCCTCTCCAATGGATCGCTGCCGATGCTGTGGGCGGTGGTGCGCAACAACGGCCTCGAGGCGCTCTTCGACGCCGTGTTGTCGGTCGAGGAGGTTCGCGTGTTCAAGCCGCATCCATCGGTGTATCGCCTCGCCTCCACGCGGCTCGACACCGCGCCAGGAGAAATCTGCTTCCTGTCGTCGAACGGCTGGGACGCGTTCTCGGCGAAGGCTTTCGGCTTCCGTGTGCTGTGGTGCAACCGCTTCGGCCAGGAACCGGAGCGCATCCCGGCGACGCCGGACGGCGAGATCGACGACCTATCCGTCCTGCCCGAGTGTCTCGGCCTCGCGCGGCTGGCCGCGACGAACCGATCGGATCTGTAAGGACCGGCGGTCCCCGCGCGACTAAGTCTCATGCGCGCCCGCCCAGCCCCGACAACCTGCCCCCAACGGGCGGAACCGGACGCACCGGGCGCGGTTCCGCCTTTCCGTTTTCGGGAGATCCCATGCAGAAGATCAGCCTGCGCCACGCGATCGCGCCGATGCTCGCCACCCTGGCCGTCCTGTCCGCCGTCGCCCACGCCGCCCCGCCCGACGGCTTGCGCACGATTGCAAGCGCATATCCCTTTCCGGAACTGCTCGATCGACTTCAGAGCGCGGTCGACAGGCACGGCCTCGCAGTCGTCGCCGTCGCGAGCGCGAGCCGCGGCGCCGCCGCGCGCGGCGTGAAGATCCCGGGCAACGCGGTGGTGATGGTGTTCCGCAACGACTACGCGGTACGCATGCTCCAGGCGAGCGTGCCGGCCGGCGTCGAGGCGCCGCTGCGCTACTACGTGACCGAGAACGCCGACGGCACGGCGACGCTGTCGTGGCGTACGCCGGGCAGCGTGTTCGGCCCTTATGGCAGCCCCAGGCTCGACGAACTGGCGCGTGAGCTCGACCCGATTTTTGAAGCCATCGGCCGTGACGCCAGTCGGTGAACTCGCCTCGCCGAGACCCGGCCGCGACGCCGCGATTCGGTCTGTAATGACAGGAGCTTCGCAATGAAAGCCGGCCGACTCGTGCTCGCCACCACCCTCGTCCTCGCGATCGCGCTGTTCTTCCTGTTCGATCTCGACCGCTACCTCGACCTCGATTTCTTCAGGCGCCAGCAGGCCGCGATCGAAGCCTGGCGCGACGCGCGGCCAGTGGCGGCAGCCCTCGGTTTCTTTACCCTTTACGTCGCCGTCACCGGCCTGTCGCTGCCCGGCGCCGCGGCCATGACGCTCGTCGCCGGCGCCATCTTCGGGCTGTGGTGGGGCACGCTGATCGTCTCGTTCGCCTCGACGATCGGCGCCACCCTCGCCTTCCTCGCCTCACGCTTCGTGCTGCGCGAGTTCGTGCAGTCGCGCTTCGGCGACCGGCTTGCGCCGATCAACGCCGGGGTAAAGAAGGACGGTGGCTTCTATCTCTTCACGCTGCGCCTCGTGCCCGCCTTCCCCTTCTTCGTCATCAATCTGGTGATGGGCCTGACGCAGATCCGCACCCGGACCTTCTACTGGGTGAGCCAGCTCGGCATGCTCGCCGGCACCCTTGTCTACGTGAACGCCGGCACCCGCCTCGCTCAGATCGACTCGCTTGCCGGCATCCTGTCGCCGGGCCTGCTCGCCTCCTTCGCGCTGCTGGGCGTGTTCCCGCTGATCGCCCGGAAACTCGTCGACGCGGCCAGGGCGCGCAAGGTCTACGCCGGCTGGAAGCGTCCCAAGCACTACGACCGCAATCTCGTCGTGATCGGCGCCGGCGCGGCGGGGCTCGTCAGCAGCTACATCGCCGCAGCGGTGAAGGCGAAAGTCACCTTGATCGAGAAGCACAAGATGGGCGGCGACTGCCTCAATACCGGCTGCGTGCCGTCGAAGGCGCTGATCCGCTCGGCGAAGCTCCTTTCGCACATCCGGCGCGCGAAGGAGTTCGGCATTCGCGAAGCGCGAGCGGATTTCGACTTCGCGGACGTGATGGAACGCGTGCAGGCGATCATCAGGACCGTCGAGCCGCACGATTCGGTCGAGCGCTACCGCGGGCTCGGCGTCGACGTCATCGAAGGCCGCGCGAAGATCGTCTCGCCGTGGGAAATCGAGATCGCGCGCAATGACGGCGGGCACCAGCGGCTCACCACCCGCAGCATCATCATCGCGACCGGCGCGCGCCCCGCGGTGCCGCCGATCCCCGGCATCGAGGACGTCGGCTACTACACCTCGGACACGATCTGGAGCCTGCGCGAGCTGCCGCGGCGGCTCCTCGTGCTCGGCGGCGGGCCGATCGGTGCCGAACTGACGCAGACCTTCGCCCGCCTCGGTGCGCACGTGACGATGGTCCTGCGCGGCGAGCGCGTGATGCCGCGCGAAGACGCCGAGGTGTCCGAACTCGTCATGCAGCGCTTCCGCGCGGAAGGAATAGACCTGCGCACCCGGCACAAGATGGCGCGTTTCGTCGTCGAAGACGGCGCGAAGCTGCTCATCACCGAACACGACGGCCAGGAAGTCCGCATCCCCTTCGACGTGCTGCTCGTCGCGGTCGGCCGCACCGCAAACCTGAAGGGCTACGGGCTCGAGGCGCTCGGCATCCCGACCGGGGATACCGTCACGGTCAACGAGTTCCTGCAGACCAGCTACCCGAACATCTACGCCGCGGGCGACGTTGCCGGCCCGTATCAATTCACGCATACGGCCGCCCACCAGGCCTGGTACGCGTCGGTGAACGCCTTGTTCGCGCCGTTCGGGAAATTCCGCGCCGACTACTCCGTGGTGCCGTGGTCGACCTTCGTCGATCCCGAGGTCGCCCGCGTCGGCCTCAACGAGCAGGAGGCGCGCGAGCGCAAGATTCCCTTCGAGGTCACGCGCTTCGCCCTCGAAGAGCTCGACCGCGCGATCGCCGACGGCGAAGCCCACGGTTTCGTCAAGGTGCTCACGGCGCCGGGCAAGGACAGGATCCTCGGTGTCACGATCGTCGGCGAGCACGCCGGCGACCTGATCGCCGAATACGTCGTCGCGATGCGCCACGGCCTGGGGCTCAACAAGATCCTCGGCACAATCCACATCTACCCGACGCTCGCCGAGGCCAACAAGTACGCAGCCGGAGAGTGGAAACGTGCCCATGCGCCACAGACCCTGCTAGCATGGGTCGGGCGCTTTCACGACTGGCGGCGTGGCCGCCCGCCGCTTGCGCCGCCCGAGCGGCTTCCGGCGGCACCTATCCGCGCAGGCCACCTCGACGGAGGACCAAGGACATGATGAACGGCATGGGAAACATGATGATCGGCATGGGCCTGTTGGGCTGGCTGGTGATCCTGGTGCTGGTGCTCGTGGCGATTGCGGCCATCAAGTATGTCTTCTTCGACCGGAATCGCCCCAAGTAGACCGGCTGGCACGACGAATCGTCGCGCTTTTCGCCTTCAGCCTCGCAGCAAGGGCTCGAGCTGCCCGGCCCGGTCGAGACGTGCCAGATCGTCGAAACCGCCGACGTGAAGCGATCCGATGAAGATCTGCGGAACCGTGCGGCGCCCGCTTCGCGCGATCATCTCTTCGAGGCGTCCCTCCTCGACATCCACCCTGATCTTGTTCAACTGTGCGACACCCTTGCCACGGAGCAGCCGTTCGGCCGCCTGGCAATACCCGCACCCTTGTGCGCTGTACATCGTGATCTCTGTCATGGCTACTCCCGGTTAGCAAAGGTCCGAACCGGCGCCCGAGACCCACGGTCGCGGCGTTGGTGGACACGGCACCACTCTAGGGCCGGACTCGGGCACGAGCGACACCGGGCGTCTCGTTTACATGACCGAAAGTATTTTTCGCGGGGGAAACCGCGCTGTAAGGAATCAGCTCACCGCACCGACCAATAACGTATGGTGTGGCCCGATAGTGGAACAGGAAGACATGCGTCCCTCGATCATCATCCCCGTTTTCGACGAAGCACCGAACCTGCCCGATCTGACCCGTCGGTTGGCGCCGCTCGTGCGCGCAGGGGTGGAGGTGCTCTTCGTCGATGGCGGTAGCGAAGACGCCACCGCGAGCCTTGCCGAAGCGGCGGGATTCCGCGTAATACGCGGCCGGCGGGGTCGAGCGCGCCAGATGGAGGCCGGCGCGAAGGCATCGCACGGCGACACCTTGATCTTCCTGCACGCCGACACCGCGCTCCCGGCCGGCGCCCTGCAGGCCATCGACGCCTGTTTTCGCGCGGGGCACGAGTGGGGGCGTTTCGATGTGCACATCGCCGGCCGTCCCCGGATGCTCCGCGTCGTCGCCCGTATGATGAACTGGCGCTCGCGCATCACCGGTATCGCCACCGGCGACCAGGCGATGTTCATGACGCGCGAAGCCTTCGAGTCGGTCGGCGGCTTCCCGGATCAGCCGCTGATGGAGGACCTCGAACTATCGCGCCGCCTGCGCACCCGCTCCTGGCCCGCCTGCCTGCGCATCAAGGTGACGACCTCGGGACGCCGCTGGGAATCGCGGGGCGTCTGGCGCACCATTTTTCTCATGTGGCGCCTGCGCTGGAACTACTGGCGCGGCGTCCCCGCGAGCCGGCTCGCCGAGGCCTACCGATGACCGCCACGCGGATCGTGATCATCGCCAAGGCGCCGATCCCGGGATTTGCCAAGACCCGCCTGATCCCGGCACTCGGCGCGGAGGGCGCCGCGCGGCTCGCGCGGCAGATGCTCCATCACACCGTGAATACGGCACTCGCCGCGGAACTCGGACCGGTCGAGTTGTGCGTCACACCGGGTCCGGACGATCCCGCCTGGGCCCACATGAGCCTTCCGCCCCGATTGGCATGGAGCGAACAAGGCGACGGCGACCTCGGGATGCGAATGGCGCGCGCCGCGCAGCGCACGCTCGCGCGCGGGGAGCGGGTCGTACTGATCGGCACCGACTGCCCCGCCCTCGGTGCGGTCGAACTGCAGTCGGCATCCCGCGCCCTCGACACGCACGACACCTTCATGCAACCCACGGTAGACGGCGGCTACGCCCTGCTGGCTCTGCGGGCCTTCCATCCGTTGATCTTTCACGGCATCCACTGGAGTACCGACAGCGTTGCCTTCGAGACGCTGTGCCGCGCGGGGTGCCTGGGGTGGCGCGTGCAGTCTTGCCCACCGGTGCGGGATATCGACGAGGCGAAGGATCTGCGCTGGCTGCCTGCGGATTTTTGGGGAACCGCCGGCTTCGGTCCGGACGCGCAAGGCTTGTCTCAAGCCGCCGGGAGGGCGCATTCGGAACTCGATCGAGTGCCTCACGGGCCATCGAATAACACACCCCAATAACACAAACGCCACCTCGAGGGTGGCGTTTGTGCTTGAAACTTGGCGCGCCCGGCAGGATTCGAACCCACGACCCCCTGGTTCGTAGCCAGGTACTCTATCCAACTGAGCTACGGGCGCTAAAGAAGCGAAATTATAGCCTACTTTGTAATCCGGTCAAGCCCGGTCGCCAGAATCGCGCGCCGCTGAAGCCACAACCCGGAAACGAAAAGGGCATCCGAAGATGCCCTTTTCAAGAAAACTGGCGCGCCCGGCAGGATTCGAACCCACGACCCCCTGGTTCGTAGCCAGGTACTCTATCCAACTGAGCTACGGGCGCTTTTGCTGACCCAGCCCGTTACCGGGCAGTTTCAGCGACTGGCGGAGAGGGTGGGATTCGAACCCACGGTAGGCTCGCACCTACGCCTGATTTCGAGTCAGGTACATTCGACCACTCTGCCACCTCTCCGACTCCCGCATGGGCTAGCCTTGCGGGAGGCCGAATTATACGCAGAAAATTCCGCGGGGCAACAACAATGCGGGAATTTTTTTATGCACGCTCCGGCGGCATTCAGGCGGACACCTTCGCAAGCACGGTCGCCCCCTCCTCCCGAACGCACACAGCTTCAGCCTGTCGTCATCGCCGGATCTCCCGCGCACGGGGCACCTGAATTCCTTCGACATTGCCCATTACGGCGGACTCACGCAGAATCATCCGGTTACGTTGAATGGACCGGCCTTTTGCGCGCCTCCCTGGTCATCATTGCTGCACTCCTCGTCACCGGCTGCGACCCCGCTGGAACACCCCGACTCGCCGACCTGCAGGCGGCTTCCGGCTACCGGACCGCAGGCGAGTTGCGTGTCGCGACCCGCGTGGATCCCATCACCTACCGCAACGGCAGCGACGGAAGAGCATCCGGCTTCGAATACGATCTGCTGCAGAAACTCGGCGAACGCCTGGGCGTACCGGTGCGCATGGTGATCTTCCCCGACGCCGCCCGGGCGCTCGAGGCCGTCATCCGGGGCCAGGTGCATCTGGCGGCGGCCGGCGTGGGGCGCAACGACCGCTTGCCGCTCGCCTGGACCAGTCCGCTGCGCGAGGTCGACTACGTCCTCGTCGGGCGCGCCGAGAACGGTGAAATCACCGAAGAAAGTGCGTTGGCGGGACGCACCGTTTCGGCGCGACACGGTTCGCTCGCCGCGGACTTCCTGAATCAGATCCGCAAGCGGGTTCCGGAAATGAACGTCCATTTCCCGGCGAACGCCGCCGACGATCGCCTGCTCGAGTCGCTGGCAAAGGGGGAACTGGATGTCGTCGCCACCGACCGTGTCCATTTTGCCGTGGCCGCGCAAACCTCACCGAACCTGGCCGTCATCTACGACCTGCCCGTCAGTTCGAGCGTCGCGTGGGCACTGCCTCCGGATGCGAAAGACGGCCTGACCGCGGAAATCGAGGCATTCCTCGCCGACGCGCGGGCGAACGACACGCTGGCCCGGCTCTCGGATCGCTACTTCGGCCACATCCGCCGCCTCGACGACGGCGCGATCACGACCTTTCTTTCCCGCATCCAGGCCCGGCTTCCGCATTACCGCCAGCATTTCCACGAGGCGCAGGCGCGGACCGGCATAGACTGGCGTTTCCTCGCCGCGCTGGCGTATCAGGAGTCGCACTGGGATCCGCTGGCGACATCGTGGTCGGGAGTGAGGGGCATGATGATGCTGACCTCGGAGACAGCCGATCGCCTCGGCGTACGCGACCGCCTCGACCCGCGCGAGAGCATTCTCGGCGGTGCGCGCTACTTCTCGATGCTCAGGGAGCAGTTGCCCGACGACGTACCCGAACCGGACCGCCTGTGGATGGCCGCGGCGGCGTATAACCTCGGGATGGGGCACATGAACGGGGCGCGCACGATCGCGCAACGCATGGGCAAGGACAACACCAGCTGGCTCGACATGAAAGCGGTGCTGCCCCTCATGTCGAAACCCGAGTATGCCAACCGCCTGAAGGCCGGGGCGGCACGGGGCGGCGAGGCCGTGATCATGGCGGAGAACATCCGCAACTACCACGACATCCTGCTGCGCCTCGAGCGCCCCTACGTTCCGCCGCTTCAGCCCGCGGGACTGAAGCTCGGCACAACCTCGCAGAGGCTAGCCGCGCGCGGCGGTTAGCCGCGCGGTGCGAGCACTTCCAGCCCGCCCATGTAGGGCACGAGTGCCTTCGGCACGACCACCGACCCGTCTGCCTGCTGATAGTTCTCCAGCACGGCCACCAGCGTCCGCCCGACCGCGAGACCCGAGCCATTCAGCGTGTGCACGAGCTCGTTCTTGCCCTGCGCATTCTTGAACCGGGCCTGCATGCGGCGCGCCTGGAACGACTCGAAGCACGAGCAGGACGAGATCTCGCGATAGGTATTCTGTGCCGGCAGCCATACCTCGAGGTCGTAGGTCTTGGCCGACGAGAAGCCCATGTCGCCGGTGCACAGGACGATCTTGCGGTACGGCAGCTCCAGCCGGCGCAGGATCGCCTCCGCGTGGCCGGTCATCTCCTCCAGCGCGGCCCAGGAGTTGTCGGGATGCTCGATGCGGACGAGCTCGACCTTGTCGAACTGGTGCTGGCGGATCATCCCGCGCGTGTCGCGACCGTAGCTGCCGGCCTCGGAGCGGAAGCAGGGGGTGTGGCTGACGAACTTGAGCGGCAGCACGTCATTCTGCAGCAGCTCGCCGCGCACGATGTTGGTCACCGGCACCTCGGCCGTCGGGATCAGGTAGAAGCGCCCTTCGTCCCGCGGAACCGCGAACAGGTCGGCCTCGAACTTCGGCAACTGGCCGGTGCCGAACATGCTGTCCGGGTTGACCAGGTAAGGCACGTACACTTCCGTGTAGCCGTGCTCGCGCGTATGCACGTCCAGCATGAACTGCGCGAGCGCGCGATGCAGGCGGGCGACGCCGCCGCGCATGACTGCGAAGCGCGACCCGGCGATCTTCACCGCGGTCTCGAGGTCCAGCCCGCCCAGTCCGCCGCCGACGTCAACGTGGTCGCTGACCTTGAAGTCGAACTCGCGCGGCGTGCCCCAGCGGCTCACCTCGACGTTCGCCGTCTCGTCCTTGCCCACCGGCACGCTCGCATGCGGCAGGTTCGGCAGACCCGCCACCAGCGCCTCGATGCGGGTGAGCAGCGCGGACAGCGCCTGCTCGTTGGCCTTCAACTCGTCGCCGATCCCCGCGACCTGCGCCATCACCGCGGACGCATCCTCGCCCTTCCCTTTCAGGATGCCGATCTGCTTGGACAGCGCGTTGCGTTGCGCCTGAAGCTCCTGCGTGCGGGTCTGCAGGTTCTTGCGCTCGTTCTCGAGCGCCTGGAATTCCGCCGGGTCGAAACTCGTGCCGCGCGCGGCCAGTGCATTGGTAACGACGTCGATCTGGTTGCGCAGCAGTTGGATATCAAGCATGGCTGTTCCGAAAGTCTTTCAATTCAATGAATAGGCGATGAATACTGCGACGGAACCTTCGGATCCGCCGCCAACTCGTTCTGTTTCCATGACATTCTAGGGCAAAACCGCCCGCATGCCGCAATGCACAATTATATTAATCAAATCAATCGTTTACTCAAAACAATCGGCACAAACTTTCCTTGAATTCGACCGCCCCTGGCTTATAGTTAAGGTTCTCAGGGAAGCGCCGCACAGACGACGAACGCCACATATGAGGAGATATCCATGCTGTCGATCCGAGACTGCCTTGATTACTGCGATTTGACCGACGACGAAGTTGCACTCATTGCCGAGCATGAGGGAATCCCCGACGGGGCCGCTGCTCAGATCGTCTGCGGGATGGTCCAGACAGCCGAAGGCGTTCTCGTGCTCACCGGCTATATGCAGGACCTCATCGACCGCGCCACGGAGCGTGGCGATTTCGAACAAGCCGAACGGGCCAGGAACGTCCAGGCGCGCTTCATCGCCGACCATCCCCTGCCCCACTGAGGGCTGGGCAGCGACCTAACCCGGCTTCCCACCCTCGTCGTCGGGGCGCCGCCCCGACGTTGCGGCGGCGTCAAGCTCGCGCAGATGTTCGAGCTTGGCGGCGATCCGCGCCTCCATGCCGTAGGGCGTCGGGCGATACCATCCGGGCGGCGCCATGCCGTCGGGGAGGTAGGTTTCGCCCGCGGCGTAGGCCTCGGGTTCGTCGTGGGCATAGCGGTAGGCCTTGCCGTAGCCCAGTTCCTTCATGAGCCGCGTCGGCGCGTTGCGCAGGTGCAGGGGCACCGGACGCGACACGTCGTTCGCCACATGCTGGCGCGCGGCGTTGTAGGCCTTGTACACCGCATTCGACTTTGCCGCGCAGGCGAGGAAGATCGTCGCCTGCGCGAGGGCGAGTTCGCCCTCCGGCGAGCCCAGCCGCTCATAGGTCGTGCAGGCATTCAGCGCGATTTCGAGTGCGCGCGGGTCGGCGAGGCCGATATCCTCGACCGCCATGCGCACCAGCCGGCGCCCGAGGTAGAGCGCATCCGCCCCGCCATCGAGCATCCGGCACAGCCAGTACAGCGCGGCGTCGGGATTCGAGCCGCGTATCGACTTGTGCAGGGCGGAAATCTGGTCATAGAAGGCCTCCCCGCCCTTGTCGAAGCGCCTGAGCCTGGTCGACAGGGCCTCGTCGACAAACTCCGGCGTGACGGGATCGACCCCGGCCGTCTCCGCGGCGACCTGCACCTGTTCGATCAGGTTCATCAGCCGCCGCGCATCGCCATCGGCGAAGCCGATCAGGCGCTCGCACGCCGTCTCGTCGAAGGCCAGTTGCGGACAGGCGAGCGCCCGCGCCCGCTCGAAGAGTCCGCCCATCGCGTCGTTGTCGAGCGGTTCGAGCACATACACGGACGCACGCGAGAGCAGCGCCGAATTCACCTCGAAGGACGGATTCTCGGTCGTCGCGCCGATGAAGGTCACGAGGCCCTGTTCGACGTAGGGCAGGAAGGCGTCCTGCTGGGCCTTGTTGAAGCGATGCACCTCGTCGACGAAGAGGATCGTGTGGCGGCCGCGCGCCTTCGCGGCCTGCGCCTGGCTGACGGCCTCGCGGATGTCCTTGACACCGGAAAACACGGCCGACAGGGCGATGAAATCGGCGTCGAATGCCTGCGCCATCAGGCGCGCCAGCGTCGTCTTGCCGACACCGGGCGGCCCCCACAGGATCATCGAGTGGAGCTTGCCGGACTCGAACGCGAGTCGCAGCGGCTTGCCCGGCCCGACGAGGTGGCGCTGCCCGGCAATCTCGTCGAGCCGCTTCGGCCGCATGCGCTCGGCGAGCGGTACGCGCGGCGGTTCCAGTGAATCGAAGAGATCAGCCATCGGCTGCGTCGGCCTCGGTTGCCGCTCAGTTGCCGATCACGTCGGCGCCCGGCGGCGGCACGAAGCGGAACTGCGCGGGATCCGGGCGCGCCCCCGCCGTCAGGGAACGGAACTCGATCAGCGTCGTCTGCCCGAAGTTGTCCTTCAACTCCATGCGCTTCAGGGTGCCGCCGGCGAAGCCCATGCGCATCGATTCGAAGCTGCTCTCGGCCAGCTTCGGTTTCGCGTGCACCCATTCGAGCCCGTCGCCGGAACCCGCTTCGGAGAGTTCGAAATTGCGTTCGATGGCCCCGTCGCCGGCCAGGATCGCCGCCGGCGTACTGCCCAGGGCATCGCCCAGACGCTTGACGGTCACCTGATTGAGGTCACGATCCCAGGACCACAGCTTCTCCCCGTCACTGACGAGAACCTGCGGATACGGCTTCTCGTAAGTCCAGCGGAACTTGCCCGGTCGTGCGAACACGAAGCTGCCGCTCGCGCGCTGCGGCTTGCGGCCCGACGCGGCAAAGACCGTCTGGTCGAACTCGCCCTGCGCCGTGCGTGCGCCGTCGATGAACTGGCGCAACTGCGCGATCCCGCCCGCGGATGCGAAACCCGCCCCGCACACCAGCGCAAGCGCCACCCCCAGCCGCAAGCCGGCTCGCCGGAACCTTGCCGAAACCCTCATTCGCCCTCCTTCGCAGGCACGATCACTTCACGGTTGCCGTTCGTGCCCATCGCCGAGACCAGGCCGGCACGCTCCATCTGCTCGATCAGGCGGGCCGCACGGTTGTAACCGATGCGCAGGTGGCGCTGCACCAGCGAGATCGACGGGCGCCGGGTCTTGATGACGACTTCGACCGCCTGGTCGTAGAGCGGATCCGCTTCGCCATCGCCATCGCCTCCACCGCCCCCGCCGAGCGCCGCATCGAGCTCGTCTTCGGGCGCCGACAGGATGCCCTCGACGTAATCGGGCGGGCCGCTGCGCTTGAGATGATCGACGACCTTGTGCACCTCCTCGTCGGCCACGAAGGCGCCGTGCACGCGCACGGGCAGCCCCGTGCCGGGCGCCAGATACAGCATGTCGCCCATGCCCAGCAGCGTCTCCGCGCCCATCTGGTCGAGGATCGTGCGCGAATCGATCTTGCTCGACACCTGGAACGCGATGCGGGTCGGGACGTTGGCCTTGATGAGGCCGGTGATGACGTCGACCGACGGGCGCTGCGTCGCCAGGATCAGGTGGATGCCGGCCGCACGCGCTTTCTGCGCGAGCCGCGCGATGAGCTCCTCGACCTTCTTGCCGACCACCATCATCATGTCTGCCAGCTCGTCGACGATCACGACGATGTGCGGCAACTGCTCGAGCGGTTCGGGATTGTCCGGGTTGATCGCGAACGGGTTGGTCAGCGGCTTCTCGGCCTTCTCCGCCTCGACAACGGCCTTGTTGAAGCCCGCGAGGTTGCGCACGCCGACGGCGGCCATCAGCTTGTAGCGCTTGTCCATCTCCACCACGCACCAGTTGAGCGCGTTGGCGGCATGCTTCATGTCGGTGACGACCGGCGCGAGCAGATGCGGGATGCCCTCGTAGATCGACAGCTCCAGCATCTTCGGGTCGACCATGATCAGCCGCACCTTCTCCGGCCCCGCCTTGTACAGCAGCGACAGGATCATCGCGTTGATGCCGACCGACTTGCCGGAACCGGTGGTGCCCGCGACGAGCACGTGCGGCATCTTGCCGAGGTCCGCGACGACCGGCTGGCCGGCAATGTCCTTGCCGAGCGCCACCGTCAGCGTCGAATGCATGTCGTGGTAGGCCTTGGAGCCGAGGATCTCGGACAGGCGCACCGTCTGGCGCTTCACGTTCGGCAGTTCGAGCGCCATGCAGGACTTGCCCGGCACGGTCTCGACGACGCGGATCGACACCAGCGACAGCGCGCGTGCCAGGTCCTTCGCGAGGTTCACGACCTGGCTGCCCTTCACGCCGGTCGCCGGCTCGATCTCGTAGCGCGTCACGACCGGGCCCGGATAGGCCGCCAGCACCTTCACCTCGACGCCGAAGTCCCCCAGCTTGGTTTCGATCACGCGCGACGTGAATTCGAGCGATTCGGCCGAGGGCGGCTCGACGTCGCCCGACGGCAGATCCAGGAGGCTCAGCGGCGGGATCGCGCCGACCGGCGTCGGCAGGTCGGCGAACAGCGTCTGCTGGCGCTCCCGCTGCTGCTCCTTCTCGGCCCGTTCGGATTTCGGCACCTCGGCCACGGCAGGTTCGATGCGCAGCTGGGGCGTCGGCGCCGCCACCGTCTTGCGCCGTTTCGTCTCGACCACGGCCTCGCGCTTCTGCGCCACCTGCTGGCCGGCCTTGCGGTCCTGCCACCCGTGCCAGGCGCGCAGTGCGCCCTGCCACCCCTGCTCCAGGGACAGCCCGACGCGTTCGATCACGGACAGCCACGAAATGCCCGAGAACAGGCTCAGCCCCGAGGCGAACAGCGCCAGAAGCAGCAAGGTGCCGCCGGTGAAACCGAGATAGCGCTGCACGATCTGGCCCAGCTCGACTCCGACGAGACCGCCCGGCGCCAACGGCACGCTCGCGCCATGCGAGTAGAAGCGCAAGGACTCGAGGGCACTGCTCGACAGCAGCACCACGAAAAAGCCCGTCAGGACGAAGAAGAACGAGCGGCGATCGAGCCGGACATCATGGCGCAGGCGCCTGAAACCCCATACCAGCGCGTAGCCGAGAAACACGACCCACCACCAGGCGGATACGCCGAACAGGTAGTAGAGGAGATCGGCGAGCCACGCCCCGAAGCGCCCGCCCGGGTTGCTGACCCGCGCGACTTCGGCGGCATGCGACCAGCCGGGATCGGACTTGCTGTAGCCGAGCAGCACCAGGCCGACATACAGGGACATCACGCCGAGAATCAGCCAGCGCGCTTCCTGCAGCAAGAGGGAGATCCGTTCCGGCAGCGGCTGGAAACGGGAGGACTGACGGGACGACATCGGCTCGGGAACGAATGCCCAGGTAAATCGACAGTCGGCAATTATATGCGATCAGCCACCGCGACCGATGCCGCTGTTGCGAAGCGATACAGCCGCCCCGCGCGGTTTTCCTCACAGATCGTTCAGGCGATCCCGCAGCACGATGCCGTGATCGGTCTCCTCGATGAGGCCCTGCGACCCGAGATCCTTCATCACGCGGCTGACCATTTCGCGCGAGGCGCCGATCATCTTCGCGATGTCCTGCTTGGTGATCTTGCGCACCACCACCGCTTCGCCGTTCACGTCCTCCGACATCTCCAGCAGCAGTCGCGCGACCCGCCCATACACATCCATCAGCGCCAGCGACTCGATCTTGCGGTCCGCATTGCGCAGGCGGTCGGCGAGGTTGCACATGATGCGCCAGGCCACCTCGAAGTTATCCTGCAAGATGCGGCGGAAATCGTGCTTCGCGATCAGCACGAGATCGGCCGGCGTCACGGCGACGACGGAAGCGGAGCGCGGCTGCTCGCCGAACATCCCCATTTCCCCGAAAAGCTCGCCTTGCCCGAGGATGCTGAGGATCACTTCGCGCCCGTCCTCGTCGCTGACGATCACCTTGAGGCTGCCCGTCAGCACGAAATACACGAAATCGCTGCGATCCCCCGCATGCAGCACTCCCTGGCCGCGGGGAATGCGCCGCATCACCGCAGAGTGCGCCACCGCCTGCAGGGTATCGTCGGACAAGCCCTGGAACAGGGGGAAGGTCCTGAGCGCCGCGGTGGAAACTGCAGTAGCCTGTGTCATGAAACCTCCGGGAACAGCAGTGCAATGGGGCCGGTTCGAACAATACGCCGACGGCGTGGATGGTTTGTTCCAGTATAAACCGTTTCATGCGTTTCGAATCCATCGCTCAAACAGGATTTCGATCACGATCCGACAAGCGATTAGTCGTGACTATGGCAACCATTGGAACGGCCATCCAGGCCGCTCGGCTATAATTTGCGGATTGCCAACCAGAAAGAAGACTTCGCCATGACGACCAAGCACGCACGTCTGCTCATCCTCGGTTCCGGCCCGGCCGGCTACACGGCTGCCGTCTATGCTGCACGCGCGAACCTGAACCCGGTGCTCATCACCGGACTCGCGCAGGGCGGTCAGCTGATGACCACCACCGAGGTTGACAACTGGCCCGCCGATGCCGACGGCGTCATGGGACCGGAACTGATGTCGCGCTTCCAGAAGCACGCCGAGCGCTTCAACACCGAGATGATCTTCGACCACATCCACACGGTGAAGCTCGCCGAAAAGCCGTTCCGCCTGATCGGCGACGCCGGCGAATACACCTGCGACGCGCTGATCATCGCCACCGGCGCGACGGCGAAGTACCTCGGCCTGCCCTCCGAAGAGAAGTTCTCCGGCCGCGGCGTCTCCGCGTGTGCGACCTGCGACGGCTTCTTCTACAAGAACCAGGACGTCGCGGTGATCGGCGGCGGCAATACCGCGGTCGAGGAAGCGCTGTACCTCGCGAACATCGCGAAGAAGGTCACCGTCGTGCACCGCCGCGAGAAATTCCGCGCCGAGAAGATCCTCATCGACAAGATGATGGAGAAGGTCGCCGCGGGCAAGATCGAGCTGGTGCTCAACTCGACGCTCGACGAGGTGCTCGGCGACAACACCGGTGTGACCGGCATGCGCGTGAAGGACATCAACACCGGTGCGGCGAAGGATGTCGCGCTGCAGGGCGTGTTCATCGCGATCGGCCACAAGCCGAACACGGACATCTTCGAGGGCCAGCTGGAGATGGAAGGCGGCTACATCATCACGAAGGGCGGCCGCGAAGGCGACGCCACGTCGACCAGCGTCCGCGGCGTGTTCGCGGCCGGCGACGTGCAGGACCACATCTACCGCCAGGCGGTGACCTCGGCCGGCACGGGCTGCATGGCGGCGCTCGACGCCGAACGTTACCTCGACGCCCTCGGCAGCTGATCCCCATGCCGCGACCGCCCCGCTCGGCCCCATCCAGACCGGCTGACCGGAGCGGGCCGTCGCGCAGTCCCTTCGACGAGCTTGCCACCCTGCGCGGCAAGCTGCGCGAGGAGCGGGTACTCGGCCGGCGCATCGAGCCTGCGGCGCCGATCCGAAAGAGCGGGGAAGATGCCCGCACGACGGACGACGCCGATGCTGATCCCGGCGATGCCGGTCTGTTCCAGGCTGCCCTCCAGGGGGTGAAGCCGCTTGCGCACTCGGCCCGCAGGGCCGAAGTCGAAGCCCCGAAGCCGCCTCCCATCCCTCGACCGCGCGCCCCCGAGCCCGCGGACGAAGCGCCGGCGGCGTCGCCGCGTCGCGGCCCGCCGCGCACCGACGACGAGTTCTTCCGCTTTGCGATGGAGGACGTGATCCCGATCGACCACGGCAACCGCGCCGAAGTCGGCGTCGATCACCGACACGCGCGACGTCGCGAAGCAGCCGGTCCGGCATCGCCCCCCATCGACCCGGTCCTGCTGCTGCCGCCGGACGCCGAAGGGACGGATCCGGCGGAGCTGTTCCGCTATGCCGCCCGCGGCGCGCAGCCCGTCGACACGCGCAATCGCGCGGAGGTCGACAGTCCGCGGCCACTGCCTCATCCGCTGAAGCACTTCGAGGACGAGCGCGAAGCCCTGCGCGAGTCGATGGAAGCGCCGATGACGCTGGAGGACAGGCTGGAGACGGGCGAGGAAGCGGCGTTCCTGCGCCCCGGACTGCCGCGCCGCGTGCTCACGGACCTGCGCCGCGGCCGCTGGGTACTGCAGGCCCAACTCGACCTGCACGGCTGCAACCGCGACGAGGCCCGCGCCGCGCTGGCGGACTTCCTCGCCGCAAGCCTGCAGCAGGGCCGGCGCTGCGTGCGCGTGATCCACGGCAAGGGTCACGGCTCGCCGGGCAAACAATCCATCCTGAAACACCTGTCGCGCGGCTGGCTGGCGCAGCGCGAGGAGATCCTGGCCTTCTGCCAGGCGGGCCCGCACGACGGTGGATCGGGGGCCCTGCTGGTGCTGCTCAGGGCGGGGAACCCCGCCCGCAGCTGAACGCGGCCGCGATCAGATCGCGGCTTCGTTGGTCTCGCCGGTGCGGATACGCACGACCTGCTCGACCGGCAGCACGAAGATCTTGCCGTCGCCGATCTTGCCCGTGTGAGCGGCCTTGATGATGGCCTCGACCGCCTGATCGACGAGGTCGTCGCCGACGACGATCTCGACCTTGATCTTCGGCAGGAAGTCCACGACGTACTCGGCGCCGCGATACAGCTCGGTGTGGCCCTTCTGCCGGCCAAAGCCCTTCACTTCCGACACGGTCAGACCGGCGATGCCGACCTCCGACAGCGCCTCGCGCACTTCGTCGAGCTTGAACGGCTTGATGATGGCTTCAATCTTCTTCATTGCAATCTCCTCGTCGGGGGCGCCGCGGGGCTTCGCCCCTCGCACCGTCAATATTCATCCTGGTAACGCGATGTTATCGGATAACGCCAGTCCCTGCCGAACCCCCGCTTGGTGACACGGATTCCGACCGGTGCCTGACGACGCTTGTATTCATTGCGCTTGAGCATGGCGACGGTGCGCCGCACGTCGGCCTCGGGGTAACCGGCAGCGATGATGTCGCGCGGCGCCTCGTCGCGCTCCATGTAGGCCTCGATGATCGCATCGAGGACCTCGTACGGCGGCAGCGAATCCTGGTCCTTCTGGTCCGGCTTGAGCTCGGCCGACGGCGGGCGCGTGATGATGTTCTCGGGAATCACCGGGCTGACGGTGTTGCGCCAGCGCGTGAGCCGGAACACGAAGGTCTTGTAGAGATCCTTGAGCACCGCGAAGCCCCCCGCCATGTCGCCATACAGGGTCGCGTAGCCGGTCGCCATCTCGCTCTTGTTGCCGGTCGTGAGCACGATCGCCCCCGTCTTGTTCGACAGCGCCATCAGGATCATGCCGCGGATGCGGCTCTGCAGGTTTTCCTCGGTGGCATCGGCAGGCAGGCCCTTGAACTGGTCTGCGAGCATGTCGGCGAAAGTCGTCATCGCCGGCTCGATCGGGATCTCGTCGTAGCGGACACCCAGGTTGGCAACGAGCGCGCGCGAGTCGTCGAGGCTCATCTGCGCCGTGTAGGGCGACTGCATCATCACGGCCCGCACCTTGTCGGCACCGAGGGCATCCACCGCGATGCACAGGGTCAACGCGGAGTCGATGCCGCCGGAAAGCCCGATCAGGACCCCCGGGAAGCCGTTCTTGCCGAGGTAGTCGCGCACGCCCACCTTGAGCGCTTCGTAAACTTCAGCCTCGATCGGACGCGGCTCGATCCGCTCGCCGTCCGCCCAGCGCCCGTCGCGCAGTTGCACGACGTCGACACGCTCGTCGAACGCGGACGCCTGCCACGCCAGCGTGCCGTCACCGTTCAGCGCAAACGACGCCCCGTCGAACACGAGTTCGTCCTGCCCGCCGACCATGTTGCAATACACCACCGGCAAACCGGTCGCCGCAACCCGCTCGCGCAGCACTTCATAACGGCGTTGCAGCTTGTTCATGTGATACGGCGACGCGTTGAGCCCCAGCAGCACCTGCGCGCCCTCGGCACGCGCCAGTTCGGCCGGACCGGATTCCCAGAGGTCCGCGCAGATGTTCACCCCGAGCTTGACGCCCTTGAGCTCGAACACGCACGCGGCGCGCCCGTGCTCGAAATAGCGCTCCTCGTCGAACACTTCGTAGTTCGGCAGGAGATGCTTGTGATAGGTGGTCAGGATCCGGCCGTCGCGAATCACCGACGCCGCATTGAAGCGCTTTGCATGGCGCAACTCGGGATGACCGAGGACGAGGGTGATGCCCTGCGTCTGCTCGGCGATCCGTGCAACTTCACGCGCGCACGCACGGTAAAAATCCGGACGCAGAAGCAGGTCTTCGGGCGGATAGCCCGACAGGGCGAGCTCCGGCGTCAGGAGCAGGTCCGCCCCAAGCGTTCTGGCCTGCGCCAGGGCTTGGATGATCCGGTCGGCGTTGGCCTTCAGGTCACCCACGGTGCAATTGATCTGGGCGACGGCTATGGAGAGCGAATGATCGTGCGATTTCATGGCCGCAACTATACCGCGTCGGCCCGCAGCACGGCACCCGGCCCCGCGGACGCACGTGTCGCGGCGGGGAGAAACCTTCTGTTACCCTTGGTTGTGCAAGCCCCACGGAATAGCGGCCCGGCGGGATCTAGAATGAAATTGTCAAGTTCCGCTACAGGTCCCGCGATGTCCCCCCGCCTCACGCTCCTCGCCTCCGCACTGGCGCTTTCTGCCTGCGCGACGCCGCCCTCCGCACCTCCGTCCGCGACTGCTCCCTCGAGCGTTGTCGAGCCACCCGAGAGCGTCGGGAATCAGCAACTGGACTTCAAGCTCGCGAGCGGGACCTACCACTGCGAAATGGGTCGCCGCGTCGACGTGCAGCGCCCGTCCAACAACTCGAACCAGATCCTGATCGGCTGGACCGGCAAACGCTACCAGCTCGCACGCAACCCATCCCACTCGGGCCTGCCCCGCTTCGAGGACGAGCGCAACGGCCTGGTGTGGATCGACTTGCCGTGGAAGAGCATCCTCCTCGACCGGGATAGCAACAAGCCGCTCGCCAGCGACTGCAAGCTCGGCTAGCGCCTCATTCACGCCCCCCGAAAATGCAAATGGCCCGCTCTCGGGCGGGCCATTTGCCATTCTGCGGACGAACTGTCCGGCTTACTTGCCAGCCGCCTTGTTCAGGCCGTCGAGGATTTCCTTCTTGGCATCTTCGACCGTGCCCCAGCCCAGCACCTTGACCCACTTGCCCGGCTCGAGGTCCTTGTAGTGCTCGAAGAAATGCACGGTCTGCTTCATCAGCAGCTCGGGCAGGTCATCGGTAGTCTGCACCTTGTCGTACAGCGGGGTGAGCTTGGAGACGGGAACCGCGATGACTTTCGCATCCTGGCCCGACTCGTCCTCCATCTTCAGCACGCCAACCGGACGGCAGCGGATCACCACGCCCGGCAGCAGCGGGAAGGGCGTCACGACCAGCACGTCCACCGGGTCGCCATCGCCGGCGATGGTGTGCGGCACATAGCCGTAGTTGATCGGATAACGCATCGAGGTGCCCATGAAGCGGTCGACGAACACGGCGCCGCTGTCCTTGTCCACCTCGAACTTGATCGGATCGGCCTGCGCCGGAATCTCGATGATGACATTGATGTCGTTCGGCACGTCCTTGCCGGCCTTGACCTGATCGAAACCCATACAACCCTCCCGTGAAAATTGTGGAGCGGATTATATGTGGAAATGCCGCCCGCCGTCGGCCACTTGAAACATTCCGGGATCAATCCGGACACCGGCCCCGCCCCGGCCGGCCGGCACGCCGCGATATAATCGCGCCCCCTGACTGCACAAGCGCCCCGACCCCGGATGCACGCATCGGCACCCCGGATTTTCCCCCCATCGCGCCGCCCGCATCATCGGCTGCCCGCGATCCATTGGGGTTGGCTCGTGGCGGTCGCGAGCGCCCATGCGGCGGGGCTGGCGGCGCTTTCGGGTCTGGGCGAAGAACGGGACGCAAAACCGCAACCGGCGGAAGTGCAGACGATCAGTGTCCAGTTGCTTGCTCCGCATAGGCCTCCCCGGGCTGACGCTGCCGTCGCCCTGCCGGATGCGCACACACCCGATCCGCACACGCCTGATCCGCACACACCTGATCCGCATACTCCCCGGGCCAGGCACGTCGAGCCTGCAGGCGTCCAGAAGTCCCCCCCACGCATGCCGGGCAACGGAGCCAGGAACAGGGCGTCGGAACCACAATCATCAGCGGTCGCGCCACCCGCCGTAGCAGCCCCCGATGCCGCCCCCCAGTCGCCGCAAGTCCGCGAACGGGAGGCACCGCCCCAGGGCCACTCCACCGCCCCCGCGGCGCCAGAGGCCGCAGCGCCCGCCCCGGCTGCCGCCGGTGAATCGATATCGGCGCGACTGCCGTCGGGAGGAACGGGCGCGCCCTCCCAGCCGGCGCGATACGACGCCGCCTATCTCGAAAACCCATCCCCGCAATACCCCAAACTGTCTCGCCGGCGTGGCGAGGAAGGCAAAGTCACGCTGCGAGTCCGGGTACGCGCGGACGGGCGCGCGGAAAACGTGGAAATCGCCCAGACCAGCGGTCACCCGCGACTGGACGCCGCTGCCCGGGAGACCGTACTGTCGTGGCGATTCGTACCGGCACGACAAGGTGGGACGCCCATCGACAGCTCACTGCTGGTTCCCGTCGTCTTCCGGCTCGACGACTGAGCGCCAAGGCGTGCCGTCAGGCGGGGCAGCCGAACCCCGCATCCTCCACCGCCCCGCGCATCGCCTCGACGGTTACCTTCGCCGGGTCGTACTGGACCACCGCCTGCGCCGCTTCGAGGGACACCTGCGCATCGGTCACGCCGGGCAGGGCCTTCAGCACCGTCGTCACGTTGCGCACGCACCCGCCGCAGCTCATGTCTTCGACCTTGATCGTCACTTCTGCCATGTCAGCCTCTCCTGAGAAATTCGCTCACCGGTCCGGCGCCCAACGCCGCAGCAGCAGCGAATTGGTCACCACCGAAACCGAACTCATCGCCATCGCCGCCGCCGCGATCACCGGATTGAGCAAGCCGAACGCCGCGAGCGGGATGCCCAATACGTTGTAAATGAAGGCGAAGAACAGATTCTGCCGGATCTTCGACAGCGTCGCCCGCGACAGCTCGATCGCGTCGGCAACGCCATGGAGGCTGTTCCTGACCAGGGTGATGTCCGCGGCCTCCACCGCGACGTCGGCGCCGACGCCGATCGCAAACGACACATCCGCGGCCGCGAGCGCCGGCATGCTCGTGAAGAACGCGGAAGCGCTGGAACTGGCCGAGAAGATCTCCGTACTCGCGGTCGACAAGACCGGTACCCTGACCGAAGGTGCGCCGGCCGTGCGCGAG
>NZ_WTVN01000017.1 GCF_012910905.1 Aromatoleum toluvorans | reverse complement strand
GACAGGCCCCCGCCCCGCCTGCCGCGGGGCCTGCATTCACCCGATTTCATCCAAAAGAGAGGTTCGCGATGGCAAAAGCAATGATTCTGGCCGCGGGGCAGGGCACGCGCGTGCGCCCATTGACTAAGAACGTGCCCAAGCCGATGGTGCCCATCCTCGGCAAGCCGGTGCTGGAATACCTGATCGAGCACCTCGCGCGCTACGGCGTGCGCGAGATCATGATCAACGTCGCCTTCAACCACCACAAGATCGAGGACTACTTCGGCGACGGCCACTGCTGGGGCGTCGAGATCGGCTACTCCTACGAGGGCGTGCGCGACCACGGCGAGATCGTGCCCAAGGCGCTCGGCTCGGCCGGCGGCATGCGCCGCATCCAGGACTTCGGCGGCTTCTTCGACGAGACCACGCTGGTGATCTGCGGCGACGCGCTGATCGACCTCGACATCCGCGCCGCGCTCGACGAGCACCGCCAGAAGAAGGCCCTCGCGAGCGTCGTCACGCTCGAGGTGCCGCGCAACCAGGTGCAGAACTACGGCGTCGTCGTCACCGACGCCGCCGGCCGCGTGAAGTCCTTCCAGGAGAAGCCCCGGCCCGCCGAGGCGAAATCCACGCTCGCCAGCACCGGCATCTATATCTTCGAACCGGAGGTCATCGACCTCATCCCGCCGGGGCGCGAGTTCGACATCGGCAGCGAACTCTTCCCGCTGCTGGTCGCCGAGGAGCGCCCCTTCTACGCCCAGAACCGCTTCTTCAACTGGATCGACATCGGCCGCCTGACCGACTACTGGGCGGTGCTGCAGCGCGTGATGCGCGGCGAGGTCGCGCAGATGGAGATGCCCGGCACCGAGATCCGTCCCGGCGTGTGGGTCGGCCTCAACACCTCGATCGAATGGGACAGCGTGCAGGTCGTCGGCCCCGTGTATATCGGCTCGGGCGTGCGCATCGACCCCGGCGTCTCGGTCATCGGCCCCACCTGGATCGGCCACGGCAGCCACCTGCGCGCCGGCTCGCGGGTCGAACGCAGCATCCTGTTCGAATACACGCGGGTCGGGGAGGGGCAGCGCTTCAGCGAGAAGATCCTCTCGCCGCAGTACTGCGTGGACCGCTCGGGCGAAACCCTCTACGTCGGCGACGACCGCACCGAACTGCGCTGGGGGGACGCGCGCGCGTGAGCGGTGACAACCAGAGGCGCGACAAGCGCGTCGCGGCAGGATGATGGCCGGGGTGCCGCCACGGAACGCAGCCGTGTCGGCCGCCTTTACAGTGTTCTCGCGGCCGGCCCCACGTTCGGGCGTAATGCTTTGTGTGACTTGTGCCTGCGCCAGATGGCGCGGATCGTGCTAAATAATCACAAAAGGGGGCGCACAGGCGGCCCCTGGTTCATGCACACGGCAGGAGGCTTCGATGATGGATTACCGAGGTCCGGAACAGCGCACCGATTGGGTGATGCGCCAGTACGTCGAGACGATCATTCAGTACCTCGTCCTCGGCGGGGATTCCGCGAATGCGCAGATGAACATGACCGAACACGGCGTGCCGGTTCACGTGCAGGGCCGCGTGCTGGACGCCTACGCGGCCGTTCACTGAGCGCAGCGCCCGGTCGGGCGTGAACAGGGGGCACGGCCGCGCCGTGCCCCGGGCGATCGCTTACGCCGCGACCATGCCGTTGTGGCGCAGCAGCGCGTCGACGCGCGGTTCGCGCCCGCGGAACGCCTTGAACGAATCCAGCGCCGGACGGCTGCCTCCCACCGCGAGGATCTCGCGCCAGAAGCGTTCGCCCGTCGCGCGGTCGAGCAGCGTTCCCTTGCCCGCGCCCGCTTCCTCGAAGGCCTCGAACGCGTCGGCCGACAGCACCTCCGCCCACTTGTAGCTGTAATAGCCCGCCGCATAGCCGCCCGCGAAGATGTGCGAGAAGCTGTGCGGGAAGCGGTGCCACGCCGGCGGGATCATCACTGCGACCTCGCGCCGCACTGAGTCGAGCAGCGCCATCACCTGCTCGACCGCCACCGGGCCGGCGGCGGCGTCGAGTTCGCTGTGCAGGCGCAGGTCGAACATCGAGAACTCCAGCTGACGCACCATCTGCATGCCGCTCTGGAAGTTCTTCGCCGCGATCATCTTGTCGAACAGCGCGCGCGGCAGCGGCGCGCCGGTATCGACGTGCGCCGTCATGCCCGACAGCACGTCCCACTCCCAGCAGAAGTTCTCCATGAACTGGCTCGGCAGCTCGACCGCGTCCCACTCCACGCCGTGGATGCCCGACACCGCCAGGTCATCGACGCGCGTCAGCAGGTGGTGCAGGCCGTGGCCGCATTCGTGGAACAGCGTCAGCACGTCGTCGTGCGTGAAGGTCGCCGGCTTGCCGCCGACCGGGCCGGGGAAGTTGCACACCAGGTAGGCAACCGGCGTCTGCACGCCGCGCATGTTCGAATAGCGGCTGCGCGCCGAATCCATCCACGCCCCGCCGCGCTTGGTCTCGCGCGCATGCAGGTCGAGGTAGAAGTGGCCGACCGTCTCGCCCGCCTTCTCGATGCGGAAGAAATGCGCCGCGGGGTCCCACTTCGGCGCCTCCTCGGCGACGATATCGACGCCGTACAGGCTGCGGATCACGCCGAACAGGCCCTCCAGCACCTTCGGCTCGGGGAAGTACTGCTTCACCTCCTGCTCGGAGAACGCATAGCGCGCCTGGCGCAGCTTCTCCGACGCGTAGGCGACGTCCCAGGGCTCGAGCGGATCGAGGCCCAGCTCGGTGCGCGCGAACGCCTTCAGCGCGGCGAGATCCTTTTCCGCGAAAGGCTTGGCCTTCGCCGCGAGCTCGCGCAGGAACCCCAGCACCTGCGCCGGCGACTCGGCCATCTTCGCGACCAGCGACACCTCGGCGTAGTTCGCGTAGCCCAGCATCTTCGCCTCCTCGGCGCGCAGCGCGAGGATGCGGCCGATCAGCGGGCCGTTGTCGAGCTCCGCCTTGCCCTGCTCGGATGCGCGCGTCGCGTAGGCGCGGTACATGCGCTCGCGCAGCGCCTGGCTGTCGGCGTACTGCATCACCGGCAGGTAGGACGGCATCTGCAGCGTGAATTTCCAGCCCGGCTTGCCGTCCCGCTCGGCGGCGGCGCGCGCGGCGTCGATCGCGTCGGCGGGCAGCCCGGACAGCCCGGCCTCGTCGGTGATCCACTCGGCATGTGCGTTGGTCGCGTCGAGCAGGTTCTCGGAGAACTTCGCCGCGAGCGCCGACATCTCCTCCTGGATCGCCTTGAAGCGCGGCTTGTCGGCGTCGGGCAGCTCCGCCCCGGACAGGCGGAAGTCGCGCAGCTCGTGGTCGATGATGCGCTGGCGCACCGGCGGCAGCTGGTCGTACTCGGCGCTGTTGAAGAGCTGGCGGTACTTCTCGAACAGCTCCAGGTTCTGGCCGACCTCGGCATAGAAGCTCGACACCTCCGGCAGCAGCGCGTTGTAGGCCTCGCGCCACGCGGGCACGTCCATCACGCTGTGCAGGTGGCCGACGACGCCCCAGGCACGGCCGAGGCGTTCGCCCTCCTCGGTGAGCGGCGTCACGAAGTTGGCCCAGGTCGGCGGGGCCGGGTCGGCGACGAGTGCCGTGATCAGCGCTCGGTCTTCCTCGATGAGCTGGCGGATCGCCGGCGCGACATGTTCCGGACGGATCTCGTCGAAGCGCGGCAGGCTGGTGAAATCGAGCAGGGGATTGGACATGCGTTTCTCCGCTGGCGCGTTGATTGTTCTGGATGGGGCAGGAAAGGAACGCTGGGGAGTACCCCGGCGCAGCCCCGGCCGTTCATTCTAACCGCAGGGCCGCGCCCGGAAGCGTGCGCGCGGGCGGGGATGCCGCCCGTCGCACGCCGGAGGCATATGGACGGTTTATTCGACGAGATCCTTGTACGCGTGCCAGGTCGCGTGTCCGACGAGCGGCAGCAGCACCACCATGCCGATCATCATCGTCGCAAAGCCCAGCCCGATCAGCACGACGATCAGCGCCGCCCACACGGCCGCCGCGCCGAGGTTGACGCCCACCGCCCGCGCGCTGGTCATCATCGCGGTGATGACGTCGGTGCCGCGGTCCAGCACCATCGGCACGGATACGACGGAAAGCGCGAATACGAGCCCCGCCAGCGCACCGCCGACGACCAGGTAGGACACGACGAAATACACGTAGTGGCCCGACAGGAACACGTCGCGGAAGAAGTGCGAGAGGTCCGGCGTGACGTCATGGTAGAACAGCGCGAACAGGATCGCCGACAGGCGCTCCCAGCCGATCAGGGTGAAGGCGAGGAGGGCGCCGTAATAGAGCAGCTGGTCGCTGTGCTCCTTCAGCCCCTTCCAGGAGCCGATGAAGTCCTCGGTTTCGCCGCGCCCGTGGCGGCGCGAAAGCTCGTACAGGCCCGCCGCAGCCATCGGCCCGACGAGGAAGAAGCCGGAGATGGCTGCCGTGAACAGGTACGGCATCTGCGTCGCGTAGTGCAGGATCAGATAGCCGATGACCGAGAAGGTCAGTCCGTAGGTCAGGCTCGCCGCCAGGTTCGCGCGCATGTCGTCCCAGCCCATGCGCAGCCATTGCAGCGGTCTCGACGCTTCCACCTGCCTGACGCGCGGCAGGGTGAAATGGTGGTCGAGGGTGTGATAGGACTTGTCCATGGCAGCCTCCTTGGGGTTGGAAGTACCTGAGGGCGGAGCCGTCCAGCGCGGCCGCGATGGGGGTAGCCCCCGGGTGGAGCTTTAGAGCCGCCGGAAGCGGGCAAGTTCGCACTGTCCGCGACGCCGCCGCGCGCCCCGCGCGCGCGTCGATGGATGCCGGACAAGACAAGGCCCGCCGTCCCCGGCGGAATGCCGGGCAGGGCGGGCCGGGAAGGCGGCAGCCGGAATCAGGCGAGCGTCAGGCCGGTCAGGCGCTCGTAGGCTTCGCGATACTTCGCGGCGGTGCGCGCGATCACTTCCGCGGGCAGCGACGGCCCCGGTGCCTTCTTGTTCCAGGTCAGGGTCTCGAGATAGTCGCGCACATACTGCTTGTCGTAGCTCGGCGGGCTGATGCCTTCGCGGTAGCTGTCGGCGGGCCAGAAGCGCGACGAATCCGGCGTCAGGGCCTCGTCGATGAGATGCAGCGTGCCGGCCGCATCGATGCCGAACTCGAACTTCGTGTCGGCGATGATGATGCCGCGCCCGGCCGCGTAGTTGGAGGCCTCCGTGTACAGCGCGATCGCCGCGTCGCGCGCCTGGCTCGCCAGCTGCGCGCCGTTCCGGCCCGTGCCCGCCAGCTCGTTCACGAGCGCGGCGGCGCAGCGCGTCTGGGCCTGTTCGAACGAGATGTTCTCGTCATGGTCGCCGACGTCGGCCTTCGAGGCCGGCGTGAAGATCGGCGCGGGCAGTTTGGCCGCCTGACTGAGGCCCGCCGGCAGCCGGATGCCGCAGATCGCGCCGGTGTCCTGGTAATCCTTCCAGCCCGAACCGATCACGTAGCCGCGCACCACCGCCTCGATCGGCAGCGGCTTCAGGCGCTTCACGACCAGCGCGCGGCCGCGCACCTGCTCGCGCTCGTCCGCGGCGACGACCGATTCCGGGTCGATGCCGGTGAGCTGGTTCGGCACGATGTGCGCGAGGCGCGAGAACCAGAAGTTCGCCATCGCCGTCAGCACGCGGCCCTTGTCCGGAATCGGGTTCGGCAGGATCACGTCGAAGGCGGACAGCCGGTCGCTGGTGACGATCAGCAGCTTGTCGGCATCGACGGCGTAGATGTCGCGCACCTTGCCGCGGCCCAGCAGCTGCAGGCTCTTGATGGAAGATTCGAACAGGGGAGTGGCCACGATGGAAGCTCTTTCAGGGCAAAACGCGATTATAGGACAGCTTGCCCGCCCGCCGCCCCTCAATGGCCGCCGTCCTCGGCCGCGAGCTGGCGGCGCATGCGGCGCAGGCCGAGCGCGACGAGGCCGGCGATCACCGGGATGGATCCCGCCGTGACGATCTCCGGCGTCGCCGGCACGATGAAATCCTTCGCCCCCTTGGCGAGGTACTGCACCAGCTGCGAGCCGTAATAGGTGATCGCGACCACCGACAGGCCCTCGACCGTTTCCTGCAGGCGCAGCTGCAGCTTCGCCCGGCGGTTCATCTGGGCGAGCAGTTCCTGGTTCTGGCGTTCGAGCTCGACGTCGACGCGCGTGCGCAGCAGCTGCGAGTTGCGCGCGATGCGGCTCGACAGGTCTTCCTGGCGGCGCGCCACGGTCGCACAGGTGTCGATGGCCGGTGCCAGGCGCCGCTCCATGAATTCGCGGATCGGCGGGTAGCCGCTGACGCGCACTTCGCGCAGGTCGTCGATGCGCTGGCGCACCAGCCGGTAGTAGGCGGCGGCGGCGCCGAAGCGGAAGGTGGTGCGCGCCACCGAGCGCTCGACGTGCGCCGCGAGCCGGGTCAGGCGGCCGAGCACGTTGCGTTCGTCCTCGGGGGCCGCCGCCGCGCCCATGTTGTCCGTCAGGTCGGCCAGCTCGTCCTCGGCGAGCGCGAGCAGCCGTCCGACGTCCTTCGCGACCGGGAAGGCGAGCAGCGCCATGATGCGGTAGGTCTCGATCTCCAGCAGCCGCTGCACGCTGCGGCCGGCCTGCCGCGGTGTCATCGACGCGTTCAGCACGAGGAAGCGCGAGAAGCCGTCGGCGATCTGGAAGTCGGTGAACACCCAGCCCGCGCCGTCGGCGATCTGCGATGCGACCGCGGTGGTGCCGGTCGGCGACAGCTGCGCGAGCACGGTCTCGGGGGCGACTTCGTCGACGCTGCGCAGCTCCACGTGCGTGGCCACCAGCAGCTGGCCGGGGATCTCGCAGCGCCACGCCGCCGGCACGTCGAGCAGCGGGTTTTCCTCGCTGAACCCGCTGAGGTCGATGCGGCGGACGAAGGTGTAGCTGGTGAATTCGTTATGGCGTTCCCACTTCAGCCGGAAGCCGCCGGCGTCGAGGAACACGTGACCGGACGAGGTGTCCGGAAGCGGCAGGTCGAGTTGCTCGGCGAGCTGGCGCAGGTGCGGCCCCTCCCGTTCGGCACTGCCGTCGACGTGCAGGAAGGCGAGGTAGGTGACGAACTCCGGCGTCTCCAGCGTGACCGGTGGTCGCGCGTGGACTTCGTCGTTCAGTTTCTGGCGCAGCGGGTGTTCGTCGAACAGGGGCATGGCACGGCAAGGGAAACGATGGACGCGCTAGCGTAGCGACCGCCGACGGATTGCGAAAGCCGCGCCCGCCCGAGCCTGAGCCTGTGCGGCTGCGGGCAGGGCGCGGTGAGGGGGCTGGCGGCGATCAGTAGCGCGGGCCCGGGGCCGGCTGCATCCCGCCCGGCTGCTGTGCCTGGGCCTGCGCCGGCACGATCAGCACTTCCACGCGGCGGTTCTGTGCGCGTCCCGCCGGCGTGCTGTTGTCCGCGACCGGGCGCGATGCGCCGTAGCCGATGGCGGCCATCCGGGTCGCGTCCACCCCGCGCTGGCTCATGTAGCTGCGCACGGAGTCGGCACGGTTTTCCGACAGCGTCTGGTTGAAGCTCGCCGAGCCGGTCGAGTCGGTATGGCCTTCGATCTGCACGAGGGTGTCGGGGTACTGCTGGATGCTCTGCGCGACGCGCGTCAGCACCGGCTGGAACTGCGGCTTCACGTCGGCGCGGCCGGTATCGAAGGTGATGTTCTCCGGCGCCTGCAGGCGGATCGTGTCGCCCTGGCGCTGCACCTGCACGCCGGTGCCGGCCATCTGCTGGCGCAGCTCCGCTTCCTGCTTGTCCATCTGCCGCCCGACCAGGCCGCCGACGGTCGCGCCGATCGCGGCGCCGATCAGGCCGCCCTTCGTGCGGTTGCCCGAACCGGCGACCACGTTGCCGAGCACCGCACCCGCACCCGCCCCGATCGCGGCTCCGCGTGCGGTCTGGGCGTTCTCGCCGTAAAAGGGATTCTGCGCACAACCTGCGACCGTCAGGAGGGACAGGGCCGTGACGATCAATGTTTTTCTCATTATTGCCTCCGGGGTTGAAATGGCTGAACTGGCCTATTTTGAGCGCGTTCGGCCGGCTTGGGTTCCGGGAAGCATAACGAATTGTAAATTCCCCGGGTCAGGTGCCGATGCCCATCGCCTGTTCGATGGACGGGGTGGGGCGCTGGATGTGATAGCCCTGGGCGAGGTCGATGGACTGGCCGATGACCTTGTCGAGCACTTCGGCATCCTCGACATATTCGGCCACCGTGCGGATGCCGAGGTCGCGCGCGAGGGCGACGATGCTGCGCACGAGGGCACGGTCCTTGTCGTTGTGCTTCATGCCGAGGATGAAATCGCCTTCGATCTTCAGGAAATCGATCGGGAAGCGCTTCACGTAGTGGAAGGACGAGAACCCCGAGCCGAAGTCGTCGATCGCGAGGCGGAAACCCTCGCTGCGCAACGTGTTGATGAAGCGTTCGAGCAGCGCCATGTTCTTGATCGTCTCGCGCTCGGTGATCTCGAACACGATGCGCGACGGATCGAAGCCCGACGCGGCGGCGATGCGCCGGGTCTCCTGCACGAAATCGTTGAGCACCAGTGCGCGCGGCGACATGTTCAGGAACAGCAGGCCCTGGTAGTTCGCCTGCGTCGCGGCCTCGAGCGCGCGTTCCATCAGGATGTAGTCGAGCTTGTGCATCAGGCCCATCTTCTCGGCGATCGCGACGAAGGCGTCGGCGACGAGGATGGAGCCGTCCTCGAGGCGGATGCGCGCCAGCACCTCCAGCGCCTCGACCTTGCCGGTCCGCGGATCGATGATCGGCTGGTAGTAGGGGATCACGCCGCGCGCCTCGACCGCGGCGAGGATCAGCATGCTCTTCTCAGACAGCGAGCGGAACACTTCCACGACGTCCTGCTCGCTGGGGATCGCCACCCGGCCTTTGCCCTCGGCCTTGGCGCGATACATCATGCTGTCGGCGAACAGGAAGAGGTCCTTCGTCTCGCTCGCGTGGTCCGGATAGACGGCCATGCCGATCGACAGCGAGCCACCGACGCGCGCACCGTCGGGGGTCTCGATCGCCAGCGCGGTCACGGTCTCGATGATGCGCTGGGCGACCTCGATGGTGCCGGCGAGGTCGGTCTCGGGCAGGATCGCGACCAGCTCGTCGCCGCCGTAGCGCGCCAGCAGGTCGTCTTCACGGATCGCGCAGCGCACCGCCGTCGCGACCTCCTGCAGGAACACGTCGCCGAAGCCGTGGCCGTAGGTGTCGTTCACCGACTTGAAGTTGTCGGCGTCGATCATCAGCAGCCCGAACCGGTAGCCGTGACGGCCCGAACGCGTCGCCTCGCTGTCGAGCAGCTCCCAGAACACGCGCTGGTTGTAGAGGTTCGTGAGCGGATCGCGCGTCGCGTAGTACTCGAGATCCTTCGTGTACTTGTCGATCGCCTTCACCGAGCCGACCACGTTCAGCAGCGTCGACAGGATGCTCTCGACCACCAGCCAGCGGGTGGTGTCGGCGCCGGCCTGGGCCTGCATGCCGATGCCGACGATGCCGCCGATCTTGGGGGCCTCGACCAGCAGCGACTTCGTCTGCACCTCGATGTCACTGCGCACGAGTTCCGGCGAATTGCGCGAGCTGTCGGCGATGTTGTGCTCGATGCGCACGGCGTAGCCGTCGGCGAAGTAGGGGTTGCGCGTGAGCGATTCGCGCACCGTCGCCTCGAAGAGCTGCTTGCTCTCGGTCGACGGCGTGTAGCGCCAGAACACTTCGAGATCGAAGATGTCGTCGCCGGTCTTGAAGATCGAGAACAGCGCGTACGCCGGCATCACGTCGTCGATGTCGATGAGGAGGCGATTCACGTACTCGCGCCAATCCTTGACGACATCCGACGTGAGGATGAATTTCTCCAGCAGGCGGATCTCGAACTCGAGCATCTCCTTGTCGACCGCCACGCTGCGCACGCGCTCGGTGAGTTGCCGCACCTCGGTCGCGACCGGGCTGAACTCGGCGAAACCGAAATCGAGCGAGGCCTTCTCCAGCTGCTTCAGATCCGCAAGCCGGCTCACCGAGCGGATGTTCGTCACGAACCCCGCTATCGCGCGGTCGATGCGGCGGCGGATGTAGATCACCATCAGCAGCGTCGCGACGATCGCGACCGGCACGATGGGCGCGAAGGCGAGCAGGAACTGCCGATCGCCCGTCTCGAGCAGCGGAGTGATGTTCTGGCGCACGTCGATGATGCCCAGCACCTCGCCGGCCTTCGCGTTGGTGTGGCACTGCCGGCATTCGGCCTCGGCCCGCAAGGCGTGGATGAAGCGGATTTCCGGTCCCTGGTCGATCCGGCGACTTTCCCCGGTCGCAATCACCTCGAGCATCGCGGCATCCATCTCGCGCTGGCGGATGTCGCCGAACAGCTCGGCGACGCGCGGGGCGCGGTAGATCGCGATCTGGTGCGGCGTGTTGTCCACCGAACGCTCGATCGCGCGGATGAACTCCTCCAGTTGCGTGCGCGACCAGCCCGTGCGCATCAGCTGGAACATCGACTGGAAGGTCATCTCCGCGAAGGTGTTCGCGTCGCGCATGGCCTCCTCGCGGATCGAGCGCTCATGCAGGCTGGACACCACGTAATGGGTGGCGACCATGAGCGCGGTCGAGAAGATGACGGCGGCAGTCAGCAGGAGTCCGCGGATGGTCTTGAGTGGCGTCATTGCGTGTGGTGATCCCGGACTTGCGCAAGCGGCGCAGGCGGTCGCTGCCGGGACCTGCCGACGCCTGGCGGAAATTGTAAGAACGCGTAACAAAAAGGAAATTTCTGCGGACTATACTCCGCCGCCCTCGTTCCGAGAAGCCTTGTCACGGTCAGGGGAATCGCCTTCGGCGAGGAGCGCTTCGGCCTGCGCGCGCGTCAGGAAGCGGCCGGGGAGCGGCACCAGTCCGCCGACCGCCGCGCGATAGCGCGCGTAGCGGGCGCCGTGCTGGGCGAGGAGCTTGCGCTCCTCGAGCACGGAACCGACCCACAGGTAGGCGGTGACGCACAGCGATGACACCAGGCGGGCGGCGTCCATGTCGCGCGTCCACAGGATCACCAGGCCGAGGAAATACCACGGGTGGCGCACGACGCGGTGGAGCGGCGAGAGATGCAGCGGCCCGTCCTCGTGCGGGAGCGGGCTCGTGGCCGCGCGCCACTGCGTGAGCCCGGAAAAGCTTCCCATGTCGTAATGGCGGATGGTGGACGGGAAGGCCGCCAGCGCCGCGAGTGCCAGTCCGTTCGCCAACCACGCCCACGCGCCCGACCACTCCCACAGCCGCGGCCCTTGCAGCGCGAAGGTGAGCCACAGCGGCGGCACGAGCAAGGCGGCCGCGATGGCGTTGAACGCCAGGCGGTAGCCGCGCATCGCGCCGGGCCAGCGGCGCGCGACCATGCGCTTCACGGCGAAGGACGCCAGCAGCGAATGGATCAGCCCGTAAACTGCCCAGGCCGCGACGAGCGCGGCGATCTGCGGGGCGGAGGGGGACATCGGCGGCCTCCCGTGGCGTCATGAAAGCGGGCAAGCCCGCGATGTTCGCTGATGATGCCATGAGCAAAAATGAAATACCCCTTTCGTCGCATGTTTCAAGGTATTTCCGGGCATAATTGCGTCCCGGAGAAACCTCGAGCGGGGCGGCTGCGCCAGGCCGCCCCGGAGCCGAATGAACCTGAATCGAAAGATGACCCTGCTGTTCGGCGGCATCGCCATGGGTACCCTGGTGATGCTGGTGCTGATCAGCCTGTATGCGTTCCGCAGTTATTCCATCGCCTCATCGACGGCCCACGTCCGCACCGCCGCGGAGATGGTGCGCGTGCACCTCACCGAGGCGATGATCCAGGGCACGATCACCAAGCGCGAGCAGTTCCTCAACCGCCTGCTGGAGGTCCAGGGCCTGCGCTCCGCACGGGTCGTGCGCTCCTCGCATGTGAACGAGCAGTTCGGCGCGGGGATGAACCGCGAAATGAATGCCGACGAGCTCGAGAAGCTCGTCCTTGCCGACGGCAACCCGCGCTACGAGATCCGCGACGAGGGCAGCGAGTCGGTGTTCCGCGGCACGATCCCGTTCGCCGCGTCTTCGCGCGGCACGCCCAACTGCCTGCAATGCCACAAGGTGAGCGAGGGGACGGTGCTCGGCGCGGTCACGATGGAGCTGTCGCTCACCGAGCTCAAGGAAAAGGCCCTCACGACGGTGACGTGGATCATCGTCACGATGGCGGCCTTCGCCGTGCTCTCGATCTTCTTCGCACGCCGCCTGATCCTGCCCGTGGGCTCGACGGCACAGGCGGTCGAGCGCGCCGTGCAGCGTGCGCTGAAGGGCGACTTCAAGGGGCGCGTGGAGAAGCGCACCGACGACGAGATCGGCCAGATCGCGAGCGAGACCAACAACCTGCTCAACTTCCTCGACGACGGCCTCGCGCGCATCAGCCAGCGCGTCGTGCAACTCACCGGGCGCACCTTGCGGCAGGACGACAACCAGCTCGAGGTCGCGATCGACATGGTCAACGGCCTGGCCGACGCTTCCAGCTTCAAGCAGGCGATCGAGGAAGACGAGACCAAGGGCGAGATCTTCGACCGCTTCGGCCGCGTGCTGACCGACCAGTTCGGCGTGCGCGAATTCTCGATCTACGAGACGTTCGGCCCGAGGCAGCTCGAGCCCTTCATGGTCGACGGCGCGCAGGACAGCCCGTGCCGCTGGTGCGACCCGCAGATCCTCGTGCGCAGCGACATGTGCCGGGCCAAACGCTCCGGTCACCCCGTCGACGGCCTGACCCAGTCGGGCATCTGCTACGCATTCAAGCAGCCCGACAACACCGGCGAGCCGCGGCGCCACTACTGCGTGCCGATCATGCAGTCGGGATCGGTCGGCAGCATCATCCAGATCGTCGTGCCTGAGGCCGAAGCGGCGCGCTTCCATGCGCAGGTGCCCTACGTGAATGTGTACGTCCGCGAAATGGCGCCGGTGCTCGAGGCCAAACGCCTGACCGAGACGCTGCGCGAATCTTCGCTGCGTGACGCGATGACCGGCCTGAACAACCGCCGCTTCCTCGAGGAATACGTCGACACGCTGGTCGCGACGACGCGTCGGCGCAAGACCGATCTGGCGATCCTGGTCCTCGATATCGACTACTTCAAGATGGTCAACGACACCCACGGCCACGATGCCGGCGACATCGTCCTGAAGTCGCTCGCCGCCATGCTGAGGAGTTCGGTGCGGGCGTCGGACATGGTTATCCGCTTCGGCGGCGAGGAGTTCCTCATCGTCCTGCAGGAAACCGAAGCCGCCAACGCGATCCGCGTCGCGGAGAACATTCGTGCGGCCGTCGAGGACCTGAAGATCCAGATCGGGGGGGCCGTGCTGAAGAAGACGATCTCGATCGGCCTCTCGATGTTCCCCGAGGACAGCGAAACCTTCTGGCAGTCCGTGAAGTTCGCCGACGTCGCGCTCTATCGCGCGAAAGAGGACGGCCGCAACCGTGTCGTGCGCTTCAGCCCGGAAATGTGGGAAGGGCACGCCGGCTCATACTGAAGAGGCCGGGAAATCCATTGCCGATGACGCGGTGCCTCTCGCGGCGCCGCGGTCCGGCATTCAGGCGGCGCGGGGCCGCAGGCGCCCTTCCGCGACAGGGCAAGCGCCAGGCACGCCGCGCCGCGGGAGACCGCGCGGCGCGAGGGCGGACCGCGGGCTTAGCGCACGACCTGGGTGAGCTCGCCCGTCTTGTAGCGCGCGGCGATCTTCTCCAGCGACACCGGCTTGATGCGGCTCGCCTGGCCGGCGCAGCCGAAGGCCTCGAAGCGCGCCTTGCACACCAGCTTGGCGGCTTCGCGGGCGGGCTTCAGGAATTCGCGCGGATCGAACTTCGACGGGTTCTCGAACAGGAACTTGCGGATCGCGCCGGTCATCGCGAGGCGGATGTCGGTGTCGATGTTGATCTTGCGCACGCCGAACCTGATCGCGGTCTGGATCTCCTCGACCGGCACGCCGTAGGTCTCCTTCATGTCGCCGCCGTACTGGCGGATGATTTCGAGGAGCTCCTGCGGCACGCTCGACGAGCCGTGCATCACGAGGTGGGTGTTCGGCAGGCGTGCGTGGATCGCCTTGATGCGATCGATCGCGAGGATGTCGCCGGTGGGCTTGCGCGTGAACTTGTAGGCGCCGTGGCTCGTGCCGATGGCGATCGCGAGCGCGTCGCAGTCGGTCTGCTTGACGAAGTCCGCGGCCTGGTCGGGGTCGGTCAGCAGCATCGAGTGGTCGAGCGTGCCTTCGGCGCCGACGCCGTCCTCCTCGCCGGCCTGGCCGGTCTCGAGCGAGCCGAGGCAGCCCAGTTCGGCTTCGACGGTGACACCGATGGCGTGCGAGAACTTGACGACTTCACGGCTCACGGCGACGTTGTAGTCGTACGAGGAAGGCGTCTTGCCGTCTTCCATCAGCGAGCCGTCCATCATCACGCTGGAGAAGCCCGAGCGGATCGCGCCCATGCAGATCGCCGGCGACTGGCCGTGGTCCTGGTGCATCACGACGGGAATCTGCGGATAAGCCTCGACGGCGGCGTCGATCAGGTGGCGCAGGAAGGCTTCGCCGGCGTATTTGCGGGCGCCGGCCGAGGCCTGCATGATGACCGGGCTGTCGGCCTCGGCCGCGGCTTCCATGATCGCCTGGACCTGTTCCAGGTTATTGACGTTGAACGCCGGCAGGCCGTAGCCGTTTTCGGCGGCGTGATCGAGCAGCTGGCGCATGGAAACGAGGGGCATCGTGCTTCTCCGGTATGAGTTGCAGGCACGGAAACCGTGCCGGGTTGCGAATTGGCCCGCATTTTAGCGTTTGTTGGACGGCGATGGGTCGGGCAAGGGAAACAGCATGAAAATCCCGACCCGTGCCGCAGGCTCAGAGTGGCGGCAGGCCCCGCGATGCGAGCGCCTGGGCCGCGCGCAGTTTCTCGCGCAGCGGTTCTGCGTCCGCGCGGTCGCCGCCCCAGCCGTCGAAATGCACGAGCTCGTCGAGCGGCAGGCGCTCGCGCCAGCCTGCGGTCTGCAGCTCCGGCTGGTCGAGGAAGTGGCTGACGTGGCCGATGCACAGGTAGGCGACCGGCATGACCCGTTCGGGCAGCGACAAAATCTCGCGGATCGCCGAGTGGCGGAAGATGCTGACCCAGCCCACGCCCAGCCCTTCGGCGCGGGCGGCGAGCCACAGGTTCTGCACCGCGCACACCGAGCTGTAGAGGTCCATCGCCTTGATGTGCGTGCGTCCGATCACGACCGGGCCGGCGCGGTCACGGTCGCAGGTGATGCACAGGTTGATCGGCGCTTCGAGGATGCCCTGCAGGCGCAGACCCGAATAGACCTCGCGCTGCTTGCCCTCGAACATCTGCGCCGCTTCGGCGTTGGCGAGCGTGAAGGCATCGTGCACGCGTTGCTTCACGGCCTGTTCGCGCACCAGGACGAAGCTCCACGGCTGCATGAAGCCGACCGACGGCGCGAAGTGCGCGGCGGTGAGGATGCGCGCGAGCAGGTCGTCGCTGACCGGATCGGGCAGGAACTGGCCGCGCACGTCGCGCCGTGCGAGGATGTTGCGATACACGGCGGCGCGCTCGGCGTCGTCGAAGTGGTGGTGGGCTTGGTGGCCGGGAGCGGCGGTCTTCATCGTTTCCCCTTGTGAAGAGCAATGGACGGCGAACGGACCAGTCCGCCGCGGATCTGCCTCCCGGCCGGTCTTCTGACTCGGGTTCGTCCCGCGCCGCGCCTTCCCGACCCGGGGTCAGTGGCATCTCGCGGCGGCGGTCCCCCTCACAGCGTTGGGCACGTCGCGGAATCGGCACCCCGGAAGGGTGCCTCACCGCATTCCCGATTCTCCCGCGGATTGCGGGCACCGGAAGGCATGGTGTAGAGCGCGTGAGTCTAGCAGAGTGCCGGCCGCGCGTGCCTGCCGACTTATTGTTCGGTCAGGTGCGGCGCCGGGTGTTCGCCCACGCGCACGATCTTGAGCGTGTTCGTCCCGCCCGCGGCGCCGATCGGCTCGCCGATCGTCAGCACGATGAGATCGCCGCGCTCGACGACGCCCTGATCCAGCAGGATCTGCTCCGCTTCCCACAGCAGCAGGTCGCGGTCCTGGTGCGTCTGCGACATCAGCAGCGGAAACACTTCGCGGTACAGCGTCATCTGGTTGCGGGATTCCGCTTCCGGCGTCAGCGCGTAGATCGGCACGCCGCTGTTGAGGCGGCTCATCCACAACGCAGTCGAGCCGGTCTGGGTAAGGGACGCGATCGCCTTCACCTTCAGGTGCCACGCGGTCCAGATCGCGGCCATCGCGATCGACTGGTCGATGCGCGTGAACACGCGGTCGAGCACCTCGCGGTCGAGCGTGACCTCCGCGGACTTCTCGGCCTCGAGGCACACGCGGCTCATCGCCTCGACGACCTCCACCGGGTACTTGCCCGACGCGGTCTCGGCCGACAGCATCACCGCGTCGGTGCCGTCGAGCACGGCATTCGCGACGTCGGACACCTCGGCGCGGGTCGGCACCGGGCTGCCGATCATCGATTCCATCATCTGCGTCGCGGTGATCGTGAGCTTGTTGCGGTCGCGCGCGGCGCGGATCATCTTCTTCTGCAGCGCCGGGACCGCCGCGTCGCCGACCTCGACCGCGAGATCGCCGCGGGCGACCATGATGCCGTCGGAGGCGTCGAGGATCTCGTCGAGGTTGGCGACCGCTTCGGTGCGCTCGATCTTCGCGATCAGCAAGGCCTCGCTGCCGGCGGCGCGCAGGAGCTGCCGCGCCATGTACATGTCGGCCGCGCTCTTGGGAAAGGAGACGGCGACGAAGTCGACGCCGATGAGGGCGGCGGTCTTGATGTCGTCCATGTCCTTGGCGGTCAGCGCGGGCGCGGTCAGGCCACCGCCCTGGCGGTTGATGCCCTTGTTGTTCGACAGTTCGCCGCCCACCCGCACGGTGGTGTGGATCTCGGGACCGGCCACACGATTGACGACGAGCTTCAGGCGGCCGTCGTCCAGCAGCAGGACGTCGCCCGGCCTGACGTCCTTCGGCAGGTTTTTGTAATCGAGGCCCACGCGCGTCGCGTTGCCGAGTTCGCAGCGCGAATCGAGGATGAATTCCGCATCCTTGTGCAGATGGACCCGGTCGCCGTCGAACTTCCCGACACGGATCTTGGGTCCCTGCAGGTCCGCGAGGATGCCCACCGACCGGCCGGCGCGCGCCGCGGCCTCGCGGATCGCCGCCGCGCGGGCGACGTGATCCTCTGCCTTGCCGTGCGAGAAGTTCATGCGCACGACGTCGATCCCCGCGTGCACCATGCGTTCCAGGACTTGCGGATCGGTCGAGGCGGGGCCCAGGGTGGCGACGATCTTGGTGTGGCGCGGCATGTTGTCTCCGTGTCGATATGCATCCGAGAAACATGATTCTACCCGCGTGCGGCCGGGCTTCGCGCCTGTGGCGGCGTTGCGGTGACGCCCCGGCGGAGGCCGCGATTGCCGGCGGGTGCGCCGGGCTCTCGACAGAAGCTGAAGCTTCCTATAATTTTGTCTTCATCAATTCAACCCATGGACTCGCGAACGCCATGAAACTCGCCTCTGTCGCTTCGTTGTGCACGCTCGTCATGTTGACGCAGCCGGTTTTTGCGGCCGATCCGGCTCCCGCGAACCCGCTCGGAGGGCTGGTGCTGCGTGCCGACGAGAATCGCAGCGTGCAGCTCCTCGACAAGGCGGTGGAGCGCTTCCGCAAGGTCGGCGATGCGGCGTTCGACGAATTCAACCGTGCGCCGCGGTTCCGGGATCGCGAGCTCTACGTGTACGCGCTCGCCACGGATGGCACCATGCTCGCGAGCGGCGGATCCTCGGTGGCCCTGGTCGGGCGCAATGTCGCCACCATGCAGGATGCGGCCGGCAAACCCTTCTTCCGCGAAATGCTCGACACCGCGGCGAAGGCCGGCGAGGGACGGGTGGAGTATCGCTGGCTGAATCGTGTCGACAACCGCGAGGAGCTGAAGGTCACCTTGTTCCGCAAGGTGGGCGAACGCATCATCGCGGTCGGTTACTACGTGCCACGCGCCACGCCGGCGCAGGCGAAGGATCTGCTGGGGCGCGCCGTTGCGGCGGTAAAGGAGAAGGGGGCGCAGGCCGCGCTCGCATCCTTCAACGCGCTCGACGGCGGTTTCGTGCAGGACGACCTCTACGTGTTCGCGATCGACCTCGAGTCGCAGCGTTTCCTCGCGCACGGCGCGATGCCCAAGCTGGTCGGCAGCGACGGCCGCGCAGTGCGGGATCCCAAGGGCAAGGCGATCGTCACCGACATGGTGAACATCGTCGGCCGCAAGGGCGAGGGCGAACTCGACTACGCCTGGCGCAACCCGGTCACCGACAAGCTGGAGACCAAGCATTCCTTCATCCGGCGCGTGGACGGCATGCTGGTCGGTGTCGGCTATTACACCCGCTGACGCATCCGGTTGACCTCCGACAAGATCCGCCCGGGGCCGATCCGCGAGAATGCACCGCCGACGGACGCCCTGCCGTCCGACAAACGATTTATTCCCCGAAGGATGAAGTGCCGATGATCGACGACGTTACCCGCTCCCTGCTCGACACCCTGCCACGCGGCGGCCGCTACGACCTTTCGGTCGCGCACGATCCCGCGAGCAACCTGCACGCGCTGACCATCGTGATCGACGGCGAGACGTTCCTGCCGGGAATCGGCTACGAGAGCAGCGACGACTTCGAGTTCGACCGCGACCAGATCGAGGCCTATCTCGTGACGCGCAAGCAGAAGTGCGGCGGCTGCGGGAGCTGCAGCTGCGGCTGAGTGCCGGGGCGCGATTCAGACATGACAACGGCCACCCGCGGGTGGCCGTTGTCATTTGCCGGCCCGGGTGAACCGGGCCGGGCGGGCGCCGCGCGTGGCTTCAGTCGGTGAAGCGTCCTTCCAGCGCGGCGATCGCCGGCAGGGTCTTGCCTTCGAGGAATTCGAGGAAGGCGCCGCCGCCGGTCGAGATGTAGCCGATGTCCTGGGCGATGTGGAACTTCGCGATCGCCGCGAGCGTGTCGCCGCCGCCGGCGATGCAGAAGGCGTCGGAGTGGGCGATCGCCGAGGCCATCATCTTCGTGCCGCCGGCGAACTGGTTGTGCTCGAACACGCCGACCGGGCCGTTCCACACGATGGTGCCGGCGTGGGCGATGATCTGGGCCAGCTGGGCCGAGGTCTTCGGGCCGACGTCGAGGATGCGGTCGTGCGGACCAACTTCATCGACCGGGATGCGGTTCGCGCGCGCGAGCGCCGACACTTCGTCGGCGACGACGACGTCTACCGGCAGCGGCACTTCGGCGCCGCGCGCCTTCATCATGTCCATGATCGTCTGGGCTTCCTTGACCAGCTCCGGCTCGGCGAGCGAGTCGCCGATGCGCTTGCCCGAGGCGAGCAGGAAGGTGTTGGCGATGCCGCCGCCGACGATCAGCTGGTCGACCTTGTCGGCGAGCGACTTGAGGATGGTGAGCTTGCTCGACACCTTGGCGCCGCCGACGATCGCGACGAGCGGACGGGCGGGCGTCTCGGTGGCCTTGGTGAGCGCGTCGATCTCGGCGCCCATCAGCATGCCGGCACAGGCGACCGGCGCGAAGCGCGCGATGCCGTGGGTCGTGGCTTCGGCGCGATGCGCGGTGCCGAAGGCATCGTTCACGTAGATGTCGCACAGCGCGGCCATCTTCTTCGCGAGCTCCTCGTTATCCTTCTTCTCGCCCTTGTTGCAGCGGCAGTTCTCGAGCAGCACAACTTCGCCCGGCTTCACTTCGAAGCCGCCGTCGACCCAGTCGCGGATCAGGCGCACCGGTTTGCTCAGGAGCTCGCCCAGGCGCACGGCGATCGGCGCGAGCGTGTCTTCGGCGCGGCATTCGCCTTCGGTCGGGCGGCCGAGGTGCGAGGTGACCATCACCGCGGCGCCGTTGTCGAGGCAGTACCTGATCGACGGCAGCGACGCGCGGATGCGGGTGTCTTCGACGATGTTGCCGGCCTCATCCTGCGGCACGTTGAGGTCGGCGCGGATGAAGACGCGCTTGCCGGCGACGGCGAGGTCGGCGAGTTTCTTGACTTGCATGGTTTCGTTTCCGATGGAAAAACGCCCCGCAGGGCAGGGCGTCGGATTGCGATGGGGCGGACGTATTACTTCGCGTTATGGAACGCGCGGGCGGCGTCCAGCATGCGGCAGGAATAGCCCCACTCGTTGTCGTACCAGGCGAGCACCTTGACGAGGTTGCCGTCCATCACGCGGGTCTGGGTCGCGTCGAAGATCGACGAGTGCGCGTCGTGGTTGAAGTCCATCGACACCAGCGGATCCTCATTGACGGCCAGCACGCCCTTCAGCGGGCCCTTGGCGGCTTCCTTCATCAGCGCGTTGATCTCTTCCTTCGTGGTCGCGCGGCTGGCGGTGAAGGTGAGGTCGACCAGCGAGACGTTCATCGTCGGCACACGCAGCGCGAAGCCGTCGAACTTGCCCTTCAGCGCGGGCAGCACCAGGCCGACGGCCTTTGCGGCGCCGGTCTTGGTCGGGATGATGTTCTGCGCGGCGGCGCGGGCGCGGCGCAGGTCCTTGTGGCGCACGTCGACCAGCACCTGGTCGTTGGTGTAGGCGTGCACGGTCGTCATCAGGCCCTTCTCGATGCCGATGTTGTCCTGCAGCACCTTCGCGACGGGCGCGAGGCAGTTGGTCGTGCACGAGGCGTTCGACACGACGGTCATCGCCGAGGTCAGCACCTCGTGGTTCACGCCGTAGACGATCGTCGCATCGACGTCGTCACCGCCCGGCGCGGAGATCAGCACCTTCTTCGCGCCCTGCTTCAGCAGCACTTCGGCCTTGGCCTTCGCGGTGTAGGCGCCGGTGCATTCGAGCAGCACGTCGACGCCCAGGTCGCCCCAATTGACGCCCAGCGGATCCTTCGTCGAGAAGAAGGGGATGCGGTCGCCGTTGACGATCATCACGTTGTCGCCTTCGGTCTCGACCGGGAAGGCGAAACGACCGTGGGTCGTGTCGTACTTCGTCAGGTGGGCGTTGGTCGCCAGGTCGCCGGAGGCGTTGATCGCGACGATTTCGAACTGGTCGCGCAGACCGAGTTCGTAGAGGGCGCGCAGCGTGCAGCGACCGATACGGCCGTAACCGTTGATGGCGAGTTTGATGGTCATCGAGGGATCTCCCGGAGCGTTGAAACGAAAATCACATCACAACTTGGGACTGCCGGCGCCGGCATACCGGCGCGGGCCGCGCCGGGAGCCTCGGGCGCCGACGCGTCAGTTCACGATTTCTTTCACGGCCGCCGTCACGGCGTCCGCGGTAATGCCGAAGAACTTGAAGAGCTCGCCGGCGGGGGCCGATTCGCCGAAGCGGTCGAGGCCGACCACGGCGCCCTCGAGGCCGACGTACTTGCGCCAGCCGTCGGTGACGCCCGCTTCGACCGCGACGCGCGGCACGCCGACGGGCAGCACGGCAGCCTGGTAGGCGCGATCCTGGCGGTCGAACGCGTTGGTCGAAGGCATCGACACGACGCGCACGGCGATGCCGGCTTCCGCCAGCGTCTTCTGCGCCGCCATCGCCAGCGCGACTTCGGAGCCGGTGGCGATGATCACGGCCTGCGGCTTGCCGCCGGTGGCTTCCGACAGCACGTAGCCGCCGCGGCGGATCGCCGCGATCTGGTCGGCGCTGCGGGCCTGGAAGGGCAGGTTCTGGCGCGAGAACAGCAGGCAGGACGGGCCGTCCTTGCGCTCGATCGCGTGCGCCCACGCGACCGCGGATTCGGTCGTGTCGCACGGACGCCACACGTCCATGTTCGGGATCAGGCGCAGCGTCGCGGTCTGCTCGACCGGCTGGTGCGTCGGACCGTCTTCGCCGAGGCCGATCGAGTCGTGCGTGAACACGAAGAGCTGGCGCACCTTCATCAGCGCCGCCATGCGCAGCGCGTTGCGCGCGTACTCGCTGAACATCAGGAAGGTGGCGGTGTAGGGGATCAGGCCGCCGTGCAGGCTGATGCCGTTGGCGATCGCGGCCATGCCGAACTCGCGCACGCCGTAGTAGATGTAGTTGCCGCCGGTTTCCTTCGACACGCCCTTCGCTCCCGACCACAGCGTGAGGTTGGAGCCCGCGAGGTCGGCCGAGCCGCCGACGAGTTCGGGGAGTTTCGGCGCGAACGCTTCGATGCTGTTCTGGCTCGCCTTGCGGGTGGCGATGGTTTCGGCCTTGTCGACGATCTTCGCGATCACCGCATCGACGTGGGCAGACCAGTCGGCCGGTAGCTCGCCCTTGACGCGGCGGCTGAACTCGGCGGCGAGTTCCGGGTGAGCCTTGGCGTAGGCAGCGAAACGCTCGTCCCAGCCGGCTTCGAGCGCTGCGCCCTTTTCGCGCGCATTCCACTCGGCGTAGATGTCGGCGGGGATCTCGAACGGCGCGTGGGTCCAGCCGATGTGCTCGCGCGTCGCGGCGATCTCGGCGGCGCCGAGCGGCGCGCCGTGAACGTCATGCGAGCCCTGCTTGTTCGGGGCGCCGGCGCCGATCACGGTCTTGCAGCAGATCAGCGTCGGCTGCGTCGTGTTGGCCTGGGCGGCGCGGATCGCGGCGTCGATTTCGGCCGCATCGTGGCCCTGCACGTTGGGGATCACCTGCCAGCCGTAGGCTTCGAAGCGCTTCGGCGTGTTATCGGTGAACCAGCCGTCGACGTGGCCGTCGATCGAGATGTTGTTGTCGTCGTAGAAGGCGATCAGCTTGCCCAGGCCGAGCGTGCCGGCGAGCGAGCAGACTTCGTGCGAGATGCCTTCCATCAGGCAGCCGTCGCCAAGGAACACATAGGTGTGGTGGTCGACGATCGCGTGGCCGGGGCGGTTGAACTCGGCGGCGAGCATCTTCTCGGCCAGCGCCATGCCGACCGCGTTGCTGATGCCCTGGCCGAGGGGGCCGGTGGTCGTCTCGACGCCCGGGGTGTAGCCGTATTCGGGGTGGCCCGGGGTCTTGCTGTGCAGCTGGCGGAAGCGCTTGAGCTCCTCGATCGGCAGGTCATAGCCGGTGAGGTGCAGCAGCGCGTAGATCAGCATCGAGCCGTGGCCGTTCGACAGCACGAAGCGGTCGCGGTCGGCCCACTGCGGATTCGCCGGGTTGTGGCGCAGGTAGCGGCGCCACAGCACTTCGGCAATCTCGGCCATGCCCAGCGGCGCGCCCGGGTGGCCGGAATTGGCCTGCTGGACGGCGTCCATCGCCAGCGCGCGGATCGCGCCGGTGACGGGGTTGAAGACCGGGGGCCGCACGTTGCGCGGGTTCTCGTTGCGGGCTGCCTGCATGGATCTCTCGGGCCTGGGGCCGGCTTGGAAAAGGCCGGATTATCGCCGAAAAGCGGGGGGCTTGGGTAGCGCTTGGTGCGCTGCAAAAAGCGCCAAGTGCCTGCTGGCTCAGGCCAAATGCAGGCGGGCTGCGGTCCCGGCCGCCCTCAGTTGGTCTCGCGCCGGCGCTGCATCAGCTTCCAGATCAGCGGCGTGAGGATGAGCTGCATCGCGAGGTCGAGCTTGCCGCCGGGGATCACGATGCTGTTGGCGCGCGACATGAAGGCGTCGTGGATCATGCGCAGCAGGTAGGGGAAATCGACGCCGCGCGGGTCCTTGAAGCGGATCACGACCATCGACTCGTCGAGCGACGGCACTTCGCGCGCGATGAAGGGGTTGGAGGTGTCGACGACCGGCACGCGCTGGAAGTTGATGTGCGTGCGCGAGAACTGTGGGACGATGTAATGGACGTAGTCGTACATGCGCCGCAGGATCGTGTCCTGCACCGCCTCCTTCGAGTAGCCGCGCACGCGCGTGTCGCGGTGCAGCTTCTGGATCCACTCGAGGTTGATCGTCGGCGCGACGCCGATCAGCAGGTCGACATGGCGTGCGACATCGACCTTGTCCGTCACTAGCGCGCCGTGCAGCCCCTCGTAGAACAGGCAGTCGGTGCCCACGGGCAGGTCTTCCCACTCCGAAAAGCTGCCCATCGGCAGGCCGGTGCGCGCCGCGCGTTCGGCGTCGTGGATGTAGCTGCGGTGCCGCCCGGTCGCCGACTTGCCATAGGCGCGGAACAGGGCTTCCAGTTCCTCCACGAGGTTCGCCTCGGGGCCGAAATGGCTGATGCCGCGCCGCCCCGCACGTTCGGCGACCTCGATCAGCTTCGTCATCTCGTCGCGCGTGTAGCGGTGGAAACTGTCGCCTTCGACGATCGCCGCATTCACGTTCTCGCGATGGAAGATCGCCTCGAAGGTGTCCTTGACCGTCGTGGTGCCGGCGCCCGAGGAGCCGGTGACGGCGATGATGGGATGTTTGGTCGACATGGTGTGTGCCGTTGCGGGGACGAAAGGGGGCAGGTGGCTCAGGAGTGCGCGCTGATCCAGCTGCGCCACTCGGCGAACAGCGTGGGGCTCGCCGCCGCGATCACGCCGCGCTTGATCGAGGGCCCCGCGATCAGCGAGCCGCCGTCGAGCGCCATGGCCATTCCGCCGGCCTCTTGCAGGATCAGTTTGCCCGCAGCGTAGTCCCACAGCATCTGCCCGCCATGCACGTAGACGTCGAGGCGTCCGGCGGCGACGAAGCACCACTCGAGCGCGCTGGAGCCGAAATTGCGTTGCGAGAAATACGGCGGCCGCACGGCGAGCTCGTCGCCCAGGTGGTGGCTGATGCGTTTGAAGTCGATGCCGGCGACGGCGTCCGGAAGCCGCGCCGCCGCCGACCGCAGCGGAAGGGGCACGCCGTTCAGGAACGCGCCGGCGCCCTGGGCCGCATAGAAGGACTCGTCGGTGACCGGGTTATACACGACGCCGAAGCGCGGCTCGTGATTGACCAGGTAGGCGATCGAGACGGCGAAGAAGGGAATGCCGTTGGCGAAGTTCGTCGTGCCGTCGATCGGGTCGATGCACCACAGCCCGCGTCGCCCGTCGCTCCACAGATGCGCCTGCTCGGCCGCGCTCATCTCCTCGCCGAGCACGGGGCCGGGCGCAAGCCGCGGCAGCTCTTCGGAAAAGCGACGTTGCGATTCGAGGTCGGCTTCGGTGAACAGCGTGCCGTCGGCCTTGCGGTTGCGGGCCGTCTTGAGATAGCGCGGCAGGATCACCTCGCGTGCGACGTCGCGTGCCAGCGATTCGAGCGCGCGCGCCTGCGCGAGGCGTTGCGAGGCGTTCGGCATCAGCAGGCCCCGGATGGAAGGGGGGCGCGCACGCTTTCGCGCGCGGGGCTGGCGATCGCAGGGAGGCCGGGCGGGGGATTGTCGGGAACGCTGGAAGTCATGGCCGGACCGGACGAGGGCCTCGCAGGATTGCACTGTCCTTATAATACACCACGATGATTTCGCGCTTCTTTTGCCCCGTCCCGTTGCCGCGTGCCGGCGAGATCCAGCTGCCCGAGGCGCTGGCCCATCATGCCGTGCGTGTGCTCAGGCTGCGCGACGGCGATCCGCTGATCCTGTTCGACGGCGGCGGGGGCGAAGTGCCGGCGGTGCTGCATGTGCGCGGCAAGCAATGCTTTGCCACGCTGGCGGAACGCCGCGACGTCGAGCGCGAGTCGCCCCTGCCGCTGGTGCTGGTGCAGGCGCTCGCGAGCGGCGACAAGATGGACTGGATCGTGCAGAAGGCGGTCGAGCTGGGCGTTTCGGCGCTGGTGCCGGTGCAGGCGGAGCGCTCGGTGCTGCGCCTGGCCGGCGAGCGCGCGGCAAAACGCGTCGAGCACTGGCAGCAGGTGGCGGTGTCGGCCTGCGAGCAGAGCGGGCGCAATCGCGTGCCGGCCGTCGCGCCGATCACCGGCCTGCGCGATTTCCTCGCGCGCCCGCACGACGGCGTGCGTCTCGTGCTCGACCCGACGGCCACGACGCGCCTGCTCGATGCCGAACGGCCGGCGGGCGCAGTGCAGCTTCTGATCGGTCCCGAAGGGGGATGGTCCGACGAGGAGCTCGCCGCGTGCCGCAGCGCCGGCTGTGGCGGCGTCACCCTCGGGCCGCGTGTCCTGCGCACTGAAACTGCCGGCATCGCGGCGATTGCCGCCCTGCAGGCGACCTGGGGCGATTTTTGAGGAGTCTGCACGGTGTTCGAGTCGGCGGAGCTGGGGCACAGGATCGACAAGGCGGAATACGATGCGGCCGAGCCCGAGCTGCGCGCGCAACTGCTCGATGCGCAGTTCGATCTCCTTGAACTGAAGGCCTTTGCCGTCGTCGTCCTGATCAACGGGGTCGATGGGGCCGGCAAGGGCGAGACGGTCAATCTCCTCAACGAATGGATGGACCCGCGCCACATCCAGACGCTGGCCTTCGATTCTCCGACCACCGACGAGGCCGAGCGTCCCTTCATGTGGCGCTTCTGGCGTGCGCTGCCGCCGCGCGGGCGGATCGGCATCCTGTTCGGCAACTGGTATACCGACCCGATCGGCGAGCGCGTCGAGAAGGTGTCGAAGAAGGCCGATCTCGACCAGCGCCTCGACGAGATCAACCGTTTCGAGGCGATGCTGGTGCGCGAGGGCGTCCTGCTCCTCAAGCTGTGGTTCCACCTGCCCAAGGACGGCCAGCGCAAGCGCCTCAAGGCGCTGGAAAAGGATCCGCGCACGCGCTGGCGCGTGACCGAGCAGGACTGGCACGCGTTCGAGCGCTACGACCGCTACCGCGAGGTCGCCGAGCACACGCTGCGCCGCACCAGCACGGGCGAGGCGCCGTGGATGATCGTCGACGGCTCCGATCCGCGCTTCCGCGAGCTCTTTGTCGCCCGCGCCCTGCTCGATGCGCTGCGCAAGCGCCTCGATGCCTGCTCGCACCCGTGGGTCGCGCGCCAGACCGCACCGCCGTTGCCGCCAGTGCCGGACGCGCGCAACCTCCTCAACAGCCTCGTGCTGCAGCAGCCCCTCGACAAGAAGGCGTACGAGGAACTGCTCGAACGCTACCAGGGGCGGCTCGCCTTGCTCACGCGCGACGAGGCCTTCCGCAGCCGGTCGCTCGTGCTCGTGTTCGAGGGGGCCGATGCCGCCGGCAAGGGGGGCACCATCCGGCGGGTGACCGCGGCGCTGGACGCGCGTCAGTACCGTGTCGTGCCGGTGGCGGCGCCGACCGAGGAGGAGCGCGCCCAACCCTACCTGTGGCGCTTCTGGCGTCATCTGCCGCGCCAGGGGCGGGTGGCGATCTTCGATCGCTCGTGGTACGGCCGTGTGCTCGTCGAGCGCGTCGAGGGCTTCTGCACCGAGGCGGACTGGATGCGCGCCTATTCCGAGATCAACGATTTCGAGGATCAGCTCGCCAACGCGGGTGCCGTGGTCGTCAAGTTCTGGCTGCAGATCGGCAAGGACGAACAGCTGGAGCGATTCCGCGCCCGCGAGGCCGAAGCGCACAAACGCTTCAAGATCACGCCTGAGGACTGGCGCAATCGCGAACGCTGGGACGACTACGCCCGCGCGGTGTGCGACATGGTCGACCGCACCAGCACCGAGACGTCGCCGTGGACCCTGGTCGAGGCCGACAACAAGCTCTTCGCGCGCGTGAAGGTGCTGCGCACGCTGTGCGAGCGCCTGGAGTCGGCGCTGCGCAGGTGATGGCGGGCTGCAACGTTTTGCCTTGATTCCGTGCGGACGGCGCGCCGCGCCCGGCTGCGTATTCCGCTAGAATGAATCGGCCCGCGCATGGCGTGCGGTGTGCCGCGTGCCTGCGCGGTTTCCGATTTGATGACGGTGATGACTTGAGCGGCAATTCGAACCCCAATCCCCCGGCGGCCGATATCACGGCGTCCACCGAGCGGTTCGTGGCATGGGTGCGCGGCGCTGCGCCGTACATCCACGCGTTTCGCGGCCGGACCTTCGTGCTCGCCTTCGGCGGGGAAGTGGCAGCCGGCGCGCGGGCACAAAGCCTGGCTTACGACTGCAATCTCCTGGCCGCCCTGGGCATCCGCCTGGTGCTGGTGCACGGCGCCCGCCCGCAGATCGAGGCCGAACTCGCGCGTCGCGGGCTGGAGCCGCGCTACCACAACGGGCTGCGCGTCACCGACGGCGAAGCGCTCGAATGCGTCAAGGCCGCGATGGCGGTGACGCGCCTCGAGGTCGAGGCGCTGCTGTCGCAGGGGCTTCCGAACACGCCGATGGCCGGCAGCTACATGCGCGTGACCGGGGGCAACTTCATCACGGCGCGTCCGGTCGGCGTCGTGGACGGCGTCGACTACCAATACACCGGCGCCGTGCGCAAGATCATCGCCGAGGAGATCAACGCCGACCTCGACCAGCAGAACGTCGTGCTGATCTCGCCGATGGGCGTCTCGCCGGCCGGGGAGATCTTCAACCTCAGCATGGAGGAGGTCGCCGAGGCGGTCGCCGTCGCCGTCAAGGCGGAGAAGCTGATCTACCTGTGCGATGCGCCGGGGCTGCTGGACGCGGACCAGCGCCTGATCGATTCCGTGACCGCGGACGAGGCCGAGCGCATGTTCAACGCCGGGGAGGGGCTCACGGAGGATCTGGACCTCTACCTGCCGTGCGCGATCCGCGCGGTGCGCGGCGGCGTGTCGCGCGTGCACCTCATCGACCACGACAAGGACGGCGGCCTGCTGCTGGAGTTCTTCACCCATGCCGGCGTCGGCACCGTCGTGTCGCGCGACCCGCTGTTTCGCCTGCGCGACGCCACCTTCGAGGACGTCGGCGCCCTGGGCGCGCTGATTTCGCCGATGGAGGCCGATGGCACGCTGGTGCGGCGCGGGCGCGAGCTGCTGGAGCAGGAGATCGACCGCTTCTCCGTCGTCGAGCACGACGGCGTGCTGGTCGGCTGTGCCGCGCTGTATCCGTTTTCCGACGAACGCGCGGCCGAACTCGCCTGCCTGGCCGTGACGCCCGCGTATCGGCGTGCGGGCCTCGGCGACCAGTTGCTGCGCCGCATCGAGCAGCGTGCACGGACCCAGCGGTTCGAGCGCCTCTTCGTGCTGACGACGCGCACCGCCCACTGGTTCCGCGAGCGCGGTTTCAGCGAGATCGGCCCCGAGGCGCTGCCGCAGAAGAAGCGCGAGCTTTACAACTACCAGCGGCGTTCCAAGGTCTTCGTGAAGCAGCTATGACGACCCGGTGCGCAGGGGCTCCTCGATGCGGCGCGTCCTCTGCGCGCGCGGAGACGTCGTGAGCCGACAGGCGCACCTTTCCCCGGCGGTGCTGCTCCTCGCCGGCTGCGCGGGTGCCGCGCTGGCGGGCGTAGCCGTGGCGACGGGCATGGTGTTCGGCACCGCCGGCGCGTGGTACGTCGTGGCAATCGTGGTGGCCGGGATCGGCGTGTTGGCGGCCGCCGCCCTGCATCTCCATGCAGGGGCGGAGGGCCGCCGGCGCGCGGGGGAAGAGACGGTCGTTTCGTACCTGGAATCGCTGGATGCCGCGGTACGGTTGTCCGGGGGAGGCGCGGACCGTGCGGCGGAACCGGACACGACCAGGCGGCTGGAGTCGGTCGCCGTCGGCGTGTCCCGCCTGCGCGAGATTGCCGATGGCGTGCATGGCGTCGAAGCCCTGTTCGACATGCGCGGGCGCCTGACCTGGATCAGCCCGTCGATCGAACGGCTGACGGGCTGGAGCCCCGCGGCCTGCCTCGATGCCCCCGATGCGCTCGCCCTGCTCGTGCATGAATCCGATCGCCGCTATTGCCAGCGCATGGCCCAGCGCGTCGCCGAAGGAAGCACCGGCGAGGACTTCGAGATGCGCCTGCTGCGCGAGGACGGCCGCATCTGCTGGGTCGCCAGCCACTGGCGTCCGCTGGGCAGGCAGGGCGGACAAGCGGCCGGCCTGCGGATGTCGGCGGAGGACATCCAGGCACGCAAGGAAGCCGAGTACAAGCTCCTCGAAACGGTGACCGAACTGCGGCGCGCGCAGGCGCTGCGCGAGCGCTACCTGGCCCGCTCGAACGACGAGCGCCAGCGTCTTTCGGCGCTGCTCAACGTCATCCGGCTGGGCATCCTGTTCATGGATCGCGACCACCGCGTGCTCTACTACAACCGCGCGATGCTCGACATCTGGGGCTTCCCGCCCGACGAGAACCTGATCGGTGCGCGCGACGTGGTGCTGCAGAGCCGCGTGGCCGAGCTGATCGAACAGCCCGAGGCCTACATCGAGCACGTCGACGCCGTCGTGCGCACCCACGTCGTGAGCGAGCCCTACGAGGTCCGCTTCAAGGACGGGCGCATCGTCACCGACATCGCCGCGCTGGTCGAGGCGGTGCAGGGGGGGCGCGGGATCGGGCGCGTGTGGATCTATGAGGACGTCACCGAGCAGCGCCGCACGGCCCAGCGGCTGGTCGAGCTCGCCGAGCACGATCCGCTGACCGGCCTGTACAACCGGCGGCGTTTCCACGAGGAGCTCGACCGCGAGCTCGCCGAGGCAGCGCGCCGCGGCGGCGAGGTCGGTCTGGTGGCGATCGACCTGGACGGCTTCAAGCCGATCAACGACGAATTCGGCCACCAGGCGGGCGACGAGGTGCTCGTCGAGCTGTCGCGCACCGTCGGCGACGCGATCCGGCGCAACGAGATGTTCTGCCGCGTCGGCGGTGACGAGTTCTGCGTGCTCGTGCCCGATGCGGGCGAGAGCGAGCTGTGCGAACTGGCGCGACGCATCGTCGAGCTGATCGACGCCATGCGCTTCGGATTCGGCGGCCGCAGCGTCGGCATTACCGCGAGTCTGGGCATCGCGATCTACCCACGCCACGCTTCGTCCGCGGAAGAGCTGATCGCCGTGGCGGACCAGGCGATGTACCGCTCGAAGAGCGGCGGCCGCGATCAATGGACCATGGCTGCAAGCTGCGGTGACGAATCCGCTAGAATGAAGCCCACCGAAACCGATGAACCTGATCGCAGAAGAGAGGATTGAACGATGGCTCGTATGGTCAATTGCATCAAGCTGGGACGCGAGGCGGAAGGGCTGGACCTGCCCCCGGTGCCGGGCGCGCTCGGAAAGCGGATCTTCGACAGCGTCTCGAAGGAAGCCTGGCAGCAGTGGGTCAAGTACCAGACCATGCTGATCAACGAGAACCGGCTGAACCTGATGGATGCGCGTGCGCGCAAGTACCTCGCCGAGCAGATGGAGAAGCATTTCTTCGGCGGCGGAGCGGACCAGGTCGGCGGCTACGTGCCTCCCTCGCAGTAAGGTGCCGGCCGCCGGACAATAGGCGGCGGTGAACGGAAAAAGGGATGGCCGCGGCCATCCCTTTTTCCGTTCACCGCCCGGCGAGGCGGGCTTTTCTTCAGTTCGGACCGGACGCGCGCTCCAGCGCCTCGACGCCCTCGTGGCGGACGTCGCGGCCCTTGACGATGTACACGACGTATTCCGACAGGTTCTTCGCGTGGTCGCCGATGCGTTCGATCGACTTCGCGATGAACAGGACGTCGAGCGAACGCGTGATCACGCGCGGATCTTCCATCATGTAGGTGATCAGCTGACGCATGATACCCTTGAAGATCGCATCGACTTCCTTGTCGCGCCGCACGATCTCGGGCGAGGCGGTCGGATCCATGCGGGCAAACGCGTCCAGCGCGCCCTGCAGCATCTCGACGACCATCGTCGACACGTGACGCAGTTCCACCTTGGGGACGAAGGCAGCATCCGAATCGATGATCTGGCGTCCGGCCTTGGCGATCTTCTTGGCCTCGTCGCCGATGCGCTCGAGGTCGGTGATCATCTGGATGATGGTCATGACCATGCGCAGGTCGCCGGCGGCCGGGGCGTGCCGGGCGATCACGTGGATGCAGGCGTCGTCGAGCGCGACTTCCTCGTCATTGACCTTGCGGTCGTCGGCGATGACCTGCTCCAGCAGTTCCAGGTTGCTGGTGCCGAGACCCTCGATCGCGCGCGTGAGCTGCTGGGCGACCAGTCCGCCCATCTCCAGCAGGCGCTTGCGGATGGATTCCAGTTCATTGTCGAACTGCGTGTAGGTGTGCTTGTTCATCGTCATGTTCCGGTCCCGTGGATCCGCGAGGCTAGCAGTTGAATGTGACGGCAATGTTGCAGCAACGGCCGCGGCTCAGGGCCGCGCAGCGGCCCGGCGTTCGACCCCCGATGGTGTTGCGAGCAGCAGCAGGTCGGCGCCGCGCAGCGCGAACAGGCCGTTGGTGACGACGCCGGTGATCTGGTTGATCTCCGCTTCCAGGCGTTGCGGCTCCGCGATGCGCAGCCCATGCACGTCGAGAATCACGTTGCCGTTGTCGGTGACGAAGCCCTCGCGCAGCACCGGACGCCCGCCGATCCGTGCGAGGCGGCGCTCGACATAGGCGCGCGCCATCGGGATCACTTCCACGGGCAGCGGGAACGCGCCCAGGCAGCTCACGAGCTTCGACTGGTCGCAGATGCAGATGAAACGGTCCGCGACCGCAGCGACAATCTTCTCGCGCGTCAGCGCGCCACCGCCGCCCTTGATCATCGCAAAGCCCCCGTCGATTTCGTCCGCCCCGTCGACATAGAGTTGCAAGCTGGTGACGTCGTTCAGCTCGACCAGCGGGATGCCGTACGCCTCCAGCCGGCGCGCGCTCGCTTCCGAGCTCGAAACGGCGCCGGCGATGCGCCCGCGCATCTCGCCGAGGCCGTCGATGAAGTGATTCACCGTCGAGCCGGTGCCGACGCCGACGATCATGCCGTCCTCGACGTAATCCAGCGCGGCCCGCGCCGCCGCCTTCTTCAGTTCGTCCTGATTCATTGCATCGTCCTGTCGTAAGTCCCTGCTGTGTTACACGAGTCCGTCAAAGATCTGCACCTGGACCGATTCCCCGGCCTGCACGTCGCCGCGGTCTTCCGGCAGCACGATGAAGCAGTTGGCTTCCGACATCGAGCGCAGGATCCCCGACCCCTGGGCGCCGGCGAGCCGTACAGTCTGGCGGCCGTCGACGAGGTGCAGGCGTCCGCGCACGAACTCCCGCCGCCCCGGCTGCTTGCGGATCGTCTCGGCGCATTCGACGTGGATCAGCGCCGGCTCCGGCAGGGGCGACACACCGGACAAGGTCTGGAGCGCATCCTGGACGAACTGGTAGAAGGTCACCAGCACCGCCACCGGGTTGCCGGGCAGGCCGAACAGCCACGCGTCGCCGACGCGGCCGAAGGCCATCGGTCGTCCGGGCTTGATGTCGATCTTCCAGAACGCGACTTCGCCGAGGCGGTTCACCAGCTCGCGGATGAAGTCCGCTTCGCCGACCGAGACGCCGCCGCTGGTGAGGATCACGTCGGCGCTCGCCGATGCGTCGCGGAAGGCAGCCTCCAGCGCCGGCGGATCGTCGCGCACGACGCCCATGTCGATGAGATCGCAGCCCAGGCGTGAAAGCGCACCGAAGAGCGTGTAGCGGTTGCTGTCATACACCTCGCCGGGCGCCAGCGGCTTGCCGATGGACGCCAGCTCGTCGCCGGTGGAAAAGAAGGCGACGCGCAGGCGGCGGCGCACGACGACCTCGGCGATGCCCAGCGAGGCGATCAGGCCCAGCTCGGCCGGCCCGCAGCGCTTGCCGGCCGGCAGGGCGACGCCGCCCAGCGCCAGATCCTCGCCCGCGCGGCGCAGGTTCTGGCCGGCGCGCTGGCCGGCCGGCACGACGACCTTGCCGTCCGCCGCGCGTGTCACTTCCTGTACGACGATGGTGTCTGCGCCCTGTGGAATCGGCGCACCGGTCATGATGCGCACGGCCTGCCCGGCGCCAACCATGCCGGAGAACGGCTTGCCGGCGAAGGCGGTGCCGACGATCGCCAGCGTGCTTTCACCCTGCGGCGCGAGATCGGCGAAGCGCACGGCGTAGCCGTCCATCGCCGAGTTGTCGTGTGCCGGCACGTTGCACGGCGCGATGACGTCCTCGGCCAGCACGCGCCCCAGCGCGCTGCGGACGTCGACGCGCTCCCAACCGCCGATAGGCGCCAGGCGATCGAGGATGGCCTGCCGGGCCTCCGCAGCGGTGTAGTTCGGCGAGCGTCTGGTGATCGGGCTTCCGGGTTTCTGTTCCATGGGTCTCGTTCCTGGATGCGGCGTATGCTCGTTGCGCACGGAAAGATGCATTATTGTCCGAACTTGCCGCGTTTGCGAACGCTGTGGCCGTCCCCGGCGCCGCGCGACGCACCCGGACGGCTCCGCAAAAAGAAAAGGGGTGGCGAGGCCACCCCTTCGGGATTGCAGCGGATCGCGCGCTTAACGCAGGCCGGCGGCGTAATCCGCGACCGCCTTCATCTCGGGGTCGGTCATCTTCAGCGCGATGGTCTGCATCATCTGGGCCGGGTCGTTCTTGCGCACGCCATCGCGGAAGGCCTTCAGCTGCGCCTCGGTGTAGTCGGCGTGCTGGCCGCCGATGCGCGGGAACTGGGCCGGCAGGCCGGCACCGGCCGGGCCGTGGCAGCCGGCACAGGCGGGAACGCCCTTGGCGGGGAGGCCGGCACGCCAGATGTTCTGGCCGAGCTTCGCGAGATCGGCGTTCTTGGACGAATCGGGCTGCAGCGTCTGCGACGAGAAATGCATCGCCAGCGCCTTCATGTCGGCTTCCTCGAGTGCCGCCACCATGCCGCCCATGATCGGGTTTTCGCGTACCGCCGGCTTGCCGTTCCAGCCCTTGAAGTCCTTCAGCTGCTTGAAGAGGTAGTCGGCGTGCTGGCCTGCGAGGTTCGGATTGACCGGAACCGGGCTGTTGCCGTCGGCGCCGTGGCACCCAACGCAGAGAGTCTCCGCAGTCTGTTTCGCCTTGGCGAGATCGGGTGCCTGGTCCTGGGCGTGAAGGCCGCCCGCAACCAGCAGCAGCGAGAGCAGCAGGGAACGCTTGATCATGGTGTCCTCAGAAAGCCGTGAGTGGTTGTCACAAACGCGGTATTCTATAACAGGTGGCTGGATTTGCGCGATGCAATGTGGGCCGCCCGCCAACCCATCCGCGTTTTCCCTCCCCTTCCCGATGTCGCTCTTCCGCAACGCAAAATTCGAGATTTCCATTGCAAAAGCCGGCGATCTGCCGATTCCGGACGGACCCGAGATCGCGTTCGCGGGTCGTTCGAATGCCGGCAAGTCGAGTGCCATCAATACGCTTGCCGACCATACGCGTCTGGCATATGTGTCGAAGACGCCTGGGCGCACGCAGCTGATCAACTTCTTCCGGCTCGATTGCGGCGCGGTGCTGGTCGACCTGCCGGGCTACGGCTATGCGAAGGTGCCCGAGGCGATCCGCCGGCAGTGGGTGGGGCTGCTGGAGAACTACCTGCGCCGGCGCGAGAACCTCGTCGGCCTGGTGCTGATCATGGATTCGCGCCATCCGCTGACGCCGCTGGACCGCCAGATGATCGACTGGTTCGTGCCGAGCGGGCGTCCGATCCACGTGCTGCTGACGAAGGCGGACAAGCTGTCGCGCAACGAGGCGGCGGCGACGCTCGCGGCGGTGCGTCGCGAACTTGCCGGCTTGGGCGCGCAGGTGACGGTGCAGCTCTTTTCCAGCCTGAAGAAAGTCGGCATGGAGGAGGTCGAGCACACGGTTGCCGGCTGGCTCAACCTGGCGACGGACGATCTGCCGGAAGTCCCGACTGGGGCGCGGCTCGGTGCGGCGGGAAAATAAAAACCCCGGGCTAAAGGGGATAAAGCCCGGGGCCAAATGCCTTAACGGGATTAAGGCGCCCGCTCAGGGAGGTGAAGCGGGGGACGGCTCGTCACCATCCGAACTGTCAGAGTAAACACGAATGGGAAAAGTTCCCAATCGGATTCGTTACCTTATATTTCTTGTCGATTAACTGAACTGGAGCTGGAGCGAACATGCGTCCCACCGGAATCTTTCCCGCGACCCGCATGCGGCGGATGCGCCGCGACGAGTTCTCCCGCCGCCTGATGCGCGAATCGCGCCTGTCGGCCGACGACCTGATCTACCCCGTGTTCGTCCTCGAAGGCAACAACGTCACGCAGGCGGTGCCGTCGATGCCGGGCGTGACGCGCGTGTCGCTCGACAAGTTGTTGCATGTTGCCGAAGAGGCCGTGTCGCTGGGCGTCCCCGCGCTGGCGCTCTTTCCCGTCATCGAGGCGGCGGGCAAGACCGAGGGGGCCGAGGAGGCGTGGAACCCGGACGGCCTCGTGCCGCGCGTCGTGCAGGCGCTGAAGGCGCGCTTCCCCGAGCTCGGCGTGATCACCGACGTGGCGCTCGATCCCTACACCAGCCACGGCCAGGACGGCCTGATCGACCCGGAAGACCCGCGCGGCTACGTGCTCAACGACGAGACGCTCGAGGCGCTGGCGAAACAGGCCCTGTGTCACGCGCAGGCCGGCGCCGACGTGGTCGCGCCGTCGGACATGATGGACGGGCGCATCGCGCGCATCCGCGCCGAGCTCGACAGCGACAACCGCATCTACACGCGCATCCTCGCGTATTCGGCGAAATACGCGTCGAGCTTCTACGGGCCGTTCCGCGACGCGGTCGGTTCGGCCGGCAACCTCGGCAAGGGCAACAAGTACACCTACCAGATGGACCCGGCGAACACCGACGAGGCGATCCGCGAGGTTGCGCTCGACATCGCCGAGGGCGCCGACATGTTCATGGTCAAGCCCGGCATGCCTTACCTCGACATCGTGCGCCGCGTGAAGACCGAGCTGCAGGTGCCGACCTACGCCTACCAGGTGAGCGGCGAGTACGCGATGCTGAAGGCGGCGATCGCCAACGGCTGGCTGGCGGAGGAGGCGTGCGTGATGGAGGCGCTGCTGTCGTTCAAGCGTGCCGGCGCCGACGGCATCCTGACCTATTTCGCGCTCGATGCGGCGCGCTGGCTGAAGGCGGGCAACTGAGGGCCGTGAACCCGCCCCGGTGAGCTCACCGGGGCAGCAACCGGCCGGCCGCGCGGCGCAGATCGAGAATCGAGGCGATCCGCACGTCCACGTAGGCCGGCTTTTTCACGCCCCGCCCGACCAGCACCGTCCTCATGCCCAGCCGGCGGGCGGTGCGCAGGTTCTCCGCCGAATCCTCGACCAGGATGCAGCGCTGCGGCAGCAGCTGGAGGTCGTGCAGCAGGTGGCGGAAGGCGTGCGTCTGCGGCTTGGGGTGGAAGCGCATCTGCTCGATGCCATACACGTCGCTGAAATGCCTGCGGATCCCCATCGCGTCCAGCACGGCCCCGGCATAGCCTTGCGGGCCGTTGGAGAACACGATCTTGCGCCCCGGCAGGCGGCGCAGCAGCGCGCCGAGGGCGCGGTCGAAGACCATCATCTCGTGCAGGCGCTCGAACCGATGCGTTTCCCTGAGGAAATGATGCGGATCGACGCCGTGGTGGCGCATGAGCCCCGTCAGCGTGGCGCCGTAGCGCCGCCAGTAGCGCACGCGCAGGGCGTTGGCGTCCTCGTCGCTGAGCGCCAGGTGCCGCGCGACGTAGGCGGTCATGCTGACGTTGATGTGCGGGAAGATGTGCGCGCTGGCGTTGTGCAGCGTGTTGTCGAGGTCGAAGAGCCACACCGGCCCGGTCGCGGAATGGTTCACCTGCCGGTCAGGACTTTCCCGGTCGCGGCTGGAAGCGGATGACCGAGCGGCCGTCTTCCGTCGTCTTCGGTTGGGCTTTCCACGCGTGCCCCTGCACGATCTCGAAGGTCGCGGGCAGGCGGCCGTCGGCGCGCATGGCTTCCAGCGCCTGCCGGGCGGCTTCCCAGCCGCCCTTGCCCGACAGGCCGCGCGGCCGTGCGGTGCTTGCATTCGCGCAGCCCGACAGGCGCAGGTCGCGCAGCAGCTCGTCGAGGTCGGCGTAGGTCAGGGTCAGCACTTCCATGTCCATGACCGGGTCGGAGAAGCCGGCCTGCACCAGCGCGTCGCCGAGGTCGTGCATGTCGATGAAGCGGTGCACACGCTCGCCCTGCGAGGCAGGCAGCGCTGCGCGCAGCTCGCGCAGTGTGTCCGGGCCCAGCGACGAGAACATCAGCATGCCGTCGACCTCCAGCACGCGGTGCATCTCGCGCAGCGCGGGGAGGGGATCGGCGAGCCAGTTGAGCATCAGGTTGGACCACACCAGCGACATGCTGCCGCGCGCGAAGGGCAGGGCCGCGGCATCGGCGCAGGCGAGCGACGGCCCTTGTGGGCGCCCGAGTGTGCGCAGGCGGCCGAGCAGGCTGCGCGAACCGCGTGCGCGTGCTAGCATCGGCAGCGCGAAGTCCGCGCCGACGCGCTGCGCCGAGGGAAAGCGCCGTCCGAGTGCGTCGAAATCCGCCCCGGTGCCGCAGCCGAGGTCGAGAATGCGCCTGGGGTCGATGCGGATGTATTCGAGCCGCTCGTCCATGCGCCGTGCGACTTCGCGCGCGAGCACGGCAACCTCGTCGCAACTTGCCGCCGCGCGCCCGAAGCGCCGGATCAGGAGTTTGCGGTCGAGCGCGAAGTCGGCTTCGCCGGCCATCCCTTGCGGACCGCTCAGATCGGACGCAGGCCGAGGCGGGCGAACAGGGTTTCGTCGCGGTCGGCTTCCGGGTTGTCCGTCGTGAGCAGGCGGTCGCCGTAGAAGATCGAGTTCGCGCCGGCCATGAAGCACAGCGCCTGCATCTCGTCGCTCATCTGCTCGCGACCGGCGGACAGGCGCACGAAGCTGCCCGGCATCATGATGCGCGCAGCGGCGATCGTGCGCACGAACTCGAAGGGATCGAGCTTCTCGGCATCTGCCAGCGGCGTGCCGGGGATCGCGACGAGGTTGTTGATCGGCACCGACTCCGGCGGACGATCCATGTTCGCCAACTGCACGAGCAGGCCGGCGCGGCCGCTACGGCCTTCGCCCATGCCGATGATGCCGCCGGAACAGACGTTGATGCCGGCATTGCGTACCTGGTCGAGGGTGTCGAGGCGGTCGGCGAGGGTGTGCGTCGTGATGACCTTGTCGTAGTACTCGGGCGCCGTGTCGACGTTGTGGTTGTAGTAGTCGAGGCCCGCGTCCTTGAGCTGCTGCGCCTGCTCACCCTTGAGCATGCCCAGGGTCACGCAGGTCTCCATGCCGAGCGCCTTGACCTCGCGCACCATCGCGAGGACGGTTTCCATCTCGCGCTCCTTGGGGCCCTTCCATGCGGCGCCCATGCAGAAGCGGCTGGCGCCCTTGGCCTTGGCGGCCTTTGCCTTCTCGACCACTTCGGCCACGGCCATCAGCTGCTGGCGGTCCAGTCCGGTCCGGTAGCGGGCCGACTGCGAGCAATAGCTGCAGTCCTCGGAGCAGCCGCCGGTCTTGATCGACAGCAGCGTCGAGCGCTGCACCGCGTTGGGGTCGAAGTGCTCGCGGTGCACCTGCTGGGCGCGGAAGACAAGGTCCATGAACGGCAGTTCGAACAATGCTTCGGCCTCGGCGACGGTCCATTTCCTGCGATCGGCGGCGTGGGCGGCGGGCTGGGTGTCGAGGTTGCGGCACGCAGAAGTCATTGTCATGAAAGCGGTTCCGGGATGTAATGCGAAGCCTCCCATATTCGTCCATTCGGGAAAAACTTGTCAAACGTACCTTACCGTATGGGGACGCTGTCGCGCCTGCTGGCGGCACGGCTCATGCCGAACGACTGCTTCGTGTGCGGGCAGGATGCAGGCCCCGCGCTGCTTTGCGGGCCTTGCCGGGCGGACTTGCCGCAAGTTTCGGAAGCGTGTCCGGTGTGCGCGATCCCGGTGCAGGACGGGCTGGTCTGCGGTAGCTGCCAGCGCACGACGCCCGCCTTCGACGCGACGGTCGCGGCCCTGCCGTATGTGTTTCCGGCCGACCGGCTCGTGCAGGCCCTGAAGTACGGGAACCGGCTCGCGTTGGCGCCCTTCCTGGCGAGCCTGCTGGAGGCTTTCGCGCCGCCGGACGAGGACGCGATCGTGGTGCCGATGCCCCTCCATTCCCGCCGGCTGCGCGAACGCGGCTTCAATCAGGCGGCCGAGATCGCGCGCCCGCTAGCGCGCGCGTGGGGGCTTCGGTTCGACGCCGCCGCGGTCGAGCGGGTCCGCGATACGCCGCCGCAGGCGTCCTTGCCGTGGCTCGAGCGCCGGCTCAACCTGCGCGGTGCGTTTCGCTGCCGGGGCGAATTCGCGGGCAGGACGGTCGTCGTGGTCGATGACGTGATGACCACCGGGGCAACGCTCGACGAGCTGGCGCGCACGTTAAAATCGCGCGGTGCGGCCCGCGTCGTGAACCGGGTCGTTGCGCGTACTCCCTTGCCTGCCTGAAATGCTCGATATCGTCCTGTACCAGCCCGAAATTCCGCCCAATACGGGCAACTCCATCCGATTGGCCGCCAATACCGGTGCCCATCTGCATCTCGTCCGCCCGCTCGGCTTCGATCTCTCCGACCGGCAGCTGGCGCGGGCGGGGCTCGATTACCATGACCTCGCGCGTGTCAGCGTCCATGACGACTGGGAGGCCTGCCGGCGAGCGCTGGCGGGGCGGCGCATGTTCGCGCTGAGCACGAAGGGCGCGCAGCGCTACGATCGTGTCGAATACCGCGAGGGCGATGTGCTGCTGTTCGGGCGCGAAACGAGCGGCCTGCCGGCCGACGTGCTGGCCTCGCTGCCCGAAGGCAACACGCTGCGCATTCCGATGTGCCCGTCGAATCGCAGCGTGAACCTGTCGAACGCCGTGGCGGTCGTGGTGTTCGAGGCGTGGCGGCAGCTGGGGTTTGCCGGCGCGGCGCGCTAGGGAACGCCGCCGGCCGCGAGCGACGGCGGGGTGTGCGGGCCCGGGGGGTGAGGACCTATTCCTGGCGCGGTTCGCGCGACAGGAGCTGTTCGACCACTTCGCGCGGTCCGAGGCGGTTGTCGTGGAGCAGCGTGTCGACCGCCGCGCACAGGGGCATCTCGACGCCGTGCCGGGCGGCGAGGCTTGCCACCGCGCGCGCGGTGGAGACGCCTTCGGCGACGTGCCCCAGTTCCGCCAGGATGTCCGCGAGCGTCTTGCCCTGCGCGAGCGCCAGGCCGACGCGACGGTTGCGCGACAGGTCGCCGGTGCAGGTCAGGATCAGGTCGCCCATCCCCGCGAGCCCCATCAGCGTGTCGGCGCGCCCGCCCACAGCGGTCGCCAGGCGCGCGATCTCGGCGAGCCCGCGCGTGATCAGCGCCGCGCGCGCATTGAGGCCGAAGCCCATGCCGTCGGAGACGCCGGCGGCGATCGCCAGGACGTTCTTGATCGCACCGCCGATCTCCGCGCCGACGACGTCGGTGTTCGCGTAGATCCGCAGGTGCGGTTGATGCAGGTTGCGCACCCACTCCTGCGCGAAGTCGAGATCCGACGCGGCCAGCGTGACGGCGGTCGGCATGCCGCGCGCGACCTCGGCGGCGAAGCTCGGGCCCGTGAGGACGCCGCAGGGCGCGTCCGGCCCCAGTTCCTCGCGGATGATTTCATGCGGCAGGCGGCCAGTGCCGGCCTCGAGGCCCTTGCAGGCCCAGATCAGCGGGGTACCCGGCTGCAGCCGGTTCAGCTTGCCGGCCGTGTCGCGCAGCCCCGCGAGCGGCGTGACAACGAGATGCAGGTCGGCACCGCGGGCGGCCGTTTCGAAATCGGCCGTCAGTTCCAGCGAGGCCGGCAGCGGTACATCCGGGAGGTAGCGCGCGTTCTGCCGCGTTGCCGCCAGCGTCTCGACGTGGGTGGCGTCGCGTCCCCACAGGATCACGCGGTGGCGCGCCGCAAAGGCCAGCGCCAGCGCGGTGCCCCATGCGCCGGCGCCGAATACGGCAATGCGCTTCCGGCTCAAAGCCCCCAGACCTCGGTCACGCGCACATAACCGTTTGCGCCATCCTTGTGGCGCACGGGCAGCCAGCCCTCGCTGGCGCTGCCGGTGACTTCGAGGACCACGTCCTTCGACGTCTCGAAGGCGACCGGCGCGTCGGCCGCAGGGCGCTGGCGCACGACGGCGCGCGCGCTGGTGACCATCACGGTGCGCTTGTCCGTGAGGACGCGGCGCTCGATCCAGTTGATCGAACCGCCGGCATCACGGACCTTGACCCACTTGTCGAGGCTGACGACCACTTCCAGCGGAGTGCCGGCAGCGACGATGAACAGGCGCTTGCCCTTGTCGGACGGCGAGTCGAACAGGATGGCCGGCTCGGAAACCGAGCGGTAGTCGATCGCATGCGCGCCCGCTGCGGGCAGGGCGAGCGCGGCCGCGAGCGCGACGACGTGGAGCTGGGTGCGCATCGCTGCTTACTGGATCGGCAGTTCGCCCGGCTCGCGGGACTCGGACTGTTGCTGCTGCGCCTGGTACAGGGCCTCGAAGTTGACCGGGGCGAGGACCACGGGCTGGAAGCCCGCGCGCGTGACGGCGTCGGAGATGGCCTCGCGGGCGTAGGGGAAGAGGATGTTCGGGCAGCCGATCATCGTCACCGGCTCCAGGTCGCCCTCGGGGATGTTGCGGATCTGGAAGATGCCTGCCTGCGCGACTTCGACGAGGAACACCGTGCGATCCTCTGCGAGCTTGGCCGAGACGGTGACCGTCAGGGTGACTTCATAGATGCCTTCGTCGACGCTGGCGGCTTCGGTGCGCAGCTGCACGTTGATCTGCGGATTCTCGCGGTCGAGGAAGATGCGCGGGGCGTTGGGCACTTCCAGCGACAGATCCTTCACATAGAGTTTTTCGATCGAGAAGACGGGATTTTCGGCGTTCTGGGTGTTATCGGACATGTGAGTGCCTGGAATATTGAAACGGGATGAAAAGATGAGGAAGGATCGCTCAGGCCTGTTGCAGCAGTGCGTCGAGCTTGCCCTGGTGTTCGAGGTCGTAGAGGTCGTCGCAGCCGCCGACGTGCGTTTCGCCGATGAAGATCTGCGGGACGGTGCGCCGGCCGGTGATGCTGATCATCTCGTCGCGGCGCACGGGATCCTGGTCGACGCGGATCTTCTCGATGTCCTGCACGCCCTTGCGCCGCAACAGCTGCTCGGCACGGACACAGTAGGGACACACCGCCGTCGCGTACATGCGGATCTTGGGCTGCATCGTCATTTCCTCTTGCGGCTGAGTGGTTGGCCCGCCTTCTCCCATTCGGCGATGCCGCCGCGCAGGTTGAAGACCTTTTCGAAGCCTGCTTTCCTGAGGGTGGCGAGGGCGGTGGCGGAGCGGTTGCCCGTCGCGCAGCACAGGATGATCGGGCGGTCCTTGAATTTCTCCAGGTCGCCGCTGCGCCGTTCGAGCTCGCCGAGCGGAATGTGGCGCGCGTTCGGGATGTGGCCGCCGGCGAACTCGCCCTGCTCGCGGATGTCGAGCACCTGCGCGTCCTCGCGGTTGATCAGGAGGGTCGCCTCGACGGGCGACAGCTGCGATTTGTCGCCCTGGCTGCGCGCGAAGTCAAAGAGCAGCCATGCGCCGCTCGCCGCCGCGAGCGCGGCCCAGTACCAGTTTTGCTGCAGGAATTCCACGTAGTCTTGCTCCGATTGCTTTTCTTGTCCGGGGAGGGTGAGGTGCCGCTTGTCCGGCGATCAGTTCCGGCCGGGCGTGTCGTTGCAGAACACTTCGCGCATCAGCGCGATGAGCTGCAGGGTCCGCTGGTCGCAGATGCGGTAGTACACGCGGTTGGCGTCCTTGCGGGTCTGCAGTACGGCCTTGTCGCGCAGGATGGCGAGATGCTGGGAAATGTTGCTTTGCGAGGTGCCGACCGCTTCGACGATGTCCTGGACACAGACCTCGTTCTCGCCGAGCACGCACAGGATCTTCAGGCGCAACGGATGAGCGATCGCCTTGAGCGCGCGCGCGGCGGTTTCAATGTGCTCGTGCTTGTCGATCAGGTCGATGATGGTCTTGGTATCCACGATGGCGGGAAGTACGGATCAGGCAGGTAGTATAAAATACCGCGGCCCGCAAAAGCGTGCCATCGGTGCCTTTGTGCGCCGCAGGCCCGATCCGGGCGTCCGTACGTTGCCGGTCAGGGGGCCGTGGGTCCTCGTGCAACTCATCAAACCCTCTGAGCGTTCATGTACAAAATCGTTCTGCTTCGTCACGGCGAGTCGACCTGGAACAAGGAGAACCGTTTTACCGGCTGGGCCGATGTGGATCTGACCGGGAAGGGCGTCGAGGAAGCCCGCGAGGCCGGTCGCCTGCTCAGGCGCGAGGGGCAGGTTTTCGATCTCGCCTTCACCTCGGTGCTCAAGCGCGCCAGCAAGACGCTCAACATCGTCCTCGAGGAGCTCGATGCGCTGTGGTTGCCGGTGGAGCATTCGTGGCGCCTGAACGAGCGCAGCTATGGTGCGCTGCAGGGGCTCGACAAGGCCGAGACGGCGGCGAAGTTCGGCGAGGCGCAGGTGCTCGCGTGGCGCCGTTCGTACGACGTCCCGCCGCCTGCGCTCGCCGAGGGCGACGAGCGCCTCACGCTGAACGATCCGCGCTATGCAAGCTTGCCGCGCGCGCAGTTTCCCCGCACCGAATCCCTCAAGGACACCATGGCGCGCTTCGTGCCGTACTGGGAGACGGTGATCGTGCCGCAGATCCTGGCGGGCCGCCGCATCCTGATCGTGGCGCACGGCAACAGCCTGCGCGCCCTGGTCAAGTACCTCGACGGCATCCCGGACGAGGAGGTCGTCGGCCTCGACATCCCGACCGGGCAGCCACTGGTGTATGAGCTGGACGCCAGTCTGCGTCCGATCAAGCGCTACTACCTCGCCGACGAAGGCACGATCCGCGCGGCCCAGGCTGCCGTGGCCGGGCAGGGCCGGGCGAAGGTCTGACGGTCGCGGTCGTGATGAAGAAGATCCCGCGCCCGCGCTGCCTGCGTCACGCCTTGGCCGCACTCGTTCTGCTGACGGGCTTCGCTGCGCAGGCGGCGGACAACGGCGATGTCGAGCAGAAGCGCTCCGACCTTGAAGAGGTCAGGCAACGCATTCGCGATCTGCAGAAGGAAATCGCCGATACCGAGGAGTCGCGGTCGAGTGCGTCGGAGGAACTCGCCGAGGCCGAGCGCGCGGTTTCCCGCGTCCAGCGCGAATTGCAGCAGCTCGCCGGCAACCGGACAGCGGCCGAGAAGAACCTCGCCGTGCTGGAGGCCGAGCGGCAGGCGGTCGAGGAACGCATCGGCAGCCGGCAGTCGGAGCTGGCGGAGTGGCTGAGGCAGCATTACGTGCATTGCGCGGCGGGCGGTGTTGCGCCCTTCCTGTCGACGCGCGACCCGAACCAGCTGGCACGCGATGCTTATTATCTGGAATACCTCGGCAAGGCGCGCCTCGAGCTGATCGAGACTTTGCGCGCCGATCTCAAGGAAAAGAAGCGCCTGGGCGAGTCGATCGCGGCGCGGCGCGACCGGCTTGTCGCGCTCGAGGCGGAGCAGCAGGTACGGCGCAAGGAGCTGGAGGCGGTGCAGGTGCGGCGCAAGGAGGCCGTGGCCGGGCTCGCGGAACAGCTGCGCAGCCAGCGCAAGGAGGAGCGGACCTTGCGCCAGGACCAGGAGCGCCTCGGGCGCCTCGTCGCGGTGCTCGCCCGTCGTGCGGCCGAGCGCGAAGCGGCGCGTGCTGCGGCGGCAGCGAAGGCTGCGCGTGAGCAGGCGGCGCGCGAGCTGGCCGCGCGGGCAAAGGCGGCCCGGGAGCAGGCCGCGAGCGAGCGTGCTGCGCGGGATCCCGGCGTGCCCGGCGCGAGCGGGGCGGGGGGCGCCGACACCACGGTTTCTCCCGCTGTCGCGGCCGAAGCCAAACCGGCACGGACGGCCCAGGCCCGCTCCGAGCCCGTCGTCGGCGAGATCCGGCAGTCCGCCGGGCCGACTCCGACGGGCGTCAGCTTCGCGCAGCTGCGCGGGAAGATGAGATTTCCCGTGCGCGGAGAACTCCTCGGCCGCTTTGGCGCTCCAAGGGCGGAAGGCGGGACGACGTGGCGCGGCGTCTTCATCCGGGCGGCGGGAGGGACACAGGTGCGCGCCGTGGCAGCGGGGGAGGTGGTCTTTTCGGACTGGCTGCGCGGGTATGGCAACCTCATCATCGTGGACCACGGTGGCGACTACCTGACCATCTACGGCAACAACGATGCGCTGTTGAAGCAGCTCGGCGACAACATCGCCGGCGGCGACGCGATCGCCAGCGTGGGCACCAGCGGAGGCGGCAGTGATTCGGGTTTATACTTTGAAATCCGACACCGGGGTCAGCCGCTCGATCCGCTGAAGTGGGTGCAGGTCAATTAGATGTTCCGGCGTGAGCCGGGCGATGTTTCCTCGATGGAGTGCTCATGCGCAACAAGCTTCAGAAAGCAGGATTGGTGATGACCGGCGTGGTCGCCGGCGTGCTGATCAGCCTCAATTTCTCCGCCAGTGCCGACAAGGCCGCGCAGGCACCGCTGCCGGTGGAAGAGCTGCGTGCATTTGCCGACGTCTTCAACGCGATCAAGCAGGGTTACGTCGAACCCGTCGAGGACAAGAAGCTCATCAATCACGCCATCAGCGGCATGCTGAGCGGCCTCGATCCGCACTCCGCCTATCTCGACGCGGAAGCGTACAAGGAACTGCAGGTCGGCACGCACGGCGAGTTCGGCGGGCTGGGCATCGAGGTCGGCATGGAAGACGGCTTCGTCAAGGTGATCTCGCCGATCGAGGACACGCCGGCCTATCGTGCCGGCGTCAAGGCGGGCGACCTCATCGTCAAGCTCGACGACACGCCGGTCAAGGGCATGAACCTCAATGACGCGGTCAAGCGCATGCGCGGCAAGCCGAAGACCGACATCACGCTGACCATCGCGCGCAAGGGCGAGCAGAAGCCCATCGTGCTGAAGCTCACCCGCGAAGTGATCAAGGTGCAGAGCGTCAAGTCGAAGGTCGTCGAGCCGGGCTATGGCTACGTGCGCGTCGCACAGTTCCAGGAGAACACCGCGCAGGCGGTGGTCGAGCACCTCGGCAAGATGGCCAAGGGCAACAGCCTCAAGGGCCTCGTGCTCGACCTGCGCAACGACCCGGGCGGCCTGCTGCATGGTGCCGTCGGCGTGGCGGCGGCCTTCCTGCCGTCCAATACGCTGGTGGTGTCGACGGACGGCCGTACCGAGGACGCGAAGCGCGAATACCGCGCCAGCCCCGAGGATTACCTGCGCGGCACGCGCGATGATTTCCTCAAGGCGCTGCCGGGGGGGGCTCGCACGCTGCCGATGGTGGTGCTGGTCAATGGCGGTTCCGCGTCGGCCTCCGAGATCGTTGCCGGTGCGCTGCAGGATCACAAGCGTGCGGTGGTGATGGGGACGCAGACCTTTGGCAAGGGCTCGGTCCAGACCATCCTGCCGCTCAACAGCAACACCGCCATCAAGCTGACGACGGCGCGTTACTACACGCCGAGCGGTCGTTCGATCCAGGCCAAGGGCATCGAGCCGGATATCGTCGTAGAGGAGAGCGCGAACGGTTCCTCGCGTCGCCTGCGCGAGGCCGACCTCGACGGGCATCTGGGCAACGACAAGGATCCGGATGCCGAGCGCAAGACCAAGGCGGCGACCCAGCAGCAACCCGCGGGCGAAGGCAGCAAGGCGCCGGCCGGCGACGACGAGGCCGCGTCGCCCCATCGTTTCGAATTCGCCGGCAAGGACGACTACCAGCTTGGCCAGGCGCTGAATCTTCTCAAGGGCCTGCAGATCGTCCAGAATAAAAAATAATGAGTCGATAATACAGAAACGGGAGGTGGCCGGGATGCGCCGTGAAACCGCGTACAAACTGGCCGGCCGCCATCATGAGCACCCCGTGGCGGCGGCGGGTCTCCTCAAGGAGCGGGAAATCCGCTTCGCCGGGTATCCCCCCCGACAGGTCCAGCAGGCGCTGCAATCGCTGCGCCTGCTGAAGGGGCTGACTGCGGCACCGCATGGCGAGCGCGAACATTCCATCGTCGTTTCCTATTCGGTGCTCGAATTCTCGCTCGAGGTGCTGGAAGACGCGCTGCGTGACGCCGGTTTCCACCTCGAGAACTCGCTGTACGCCAGGCTCGTGCGCGCCGTCGTCTACTTCTGCGAGGAAACGCAGCGCCACAACGTGGCGTCGCCCGAGCGGCTGATCAAGCAGTCGAACGAGGTCTACGTGAAGGTGTATGAGTACCACCTCCACGGCGACCACGACGACACGCCGCCGGAATTCCGTGAATACAGGTAAGCCCGGTTCGACCGGGCGGTGAAATGCCGGCGCCGTTCCCGGCATCGTGTGGATCTTTGTGCCGATGAACGACGATCAGCTGCTCCGCTACAGCCGCCATATCCTGCTGCCCGAAATCGGCGTCGAAGGCCAGGAGGCGATCCTGGCGGCGCGTGTTCTGGTCGTCGGCGCCGGCGGGCTGGGGTCGCCCGCGGCGATGTACCTCGCCGCAGCGGGAGTCGGCACGCTGGTCCTGTGCGACAACGACACCGTCGATCTCACCAACCTGCAGCGCCAGATCCTGCACAGCGCGGAAGGCGTCGGGCGCCTGAAGGTCGAATCGGGTCGCGACACGCTGTTGCGCCTGAACCCGTTTGCGCGCGTGGAGACGCTCGCCCGGCGGCTCGAGGGCGAGGCGCTCGATGCGCAGGTGGCGGCGGCGGACGTGGTGCTCGACTGCTCCGACAATTTTGCCACTCGCCACGCGATCAACCGCGCTTGCGCGCGGTATCGCAAGCCGCTGGTGTCCGGTGCCGCGATCCGTTTTGATGGCCAGGTGTCGGTTTTCGATCTGCGTCAGGCGGAAAGCCCGTGCTACCACTGCCTGTTCCCCGAAGGGCAGGAGATCGAGGAGATCCGCTGCGCGGTGATGGGGGTGTTCGCGCCGCTGACCGGCATCATCGGTGCAACGCAGGCGGCCGAAGCCCTGAAGCTGCTGGTCGGCTGCGGAACGACGCTGGACGGGCGTCTGCTGCTGCTCGACGGGCTGAGCATGGAATGGCGCAGCGTCTCGCTCGGGCGCGATCCGGGCTGCGAGGTGTGCGGCAGTCGGGGCGAAGCCTGAGCCCAGCCGCTCAGGCCGGCAGGGGGCGCGCGATCAGCCGCAGGTCGCCGCCGATGCGCTGCACGTCGCGCAGGTCGAGGCGTATGGCCTTGTCGAGGGCGCTCAGTTCGGGGAGGTTGAAGAGGCCCTGCGCGGCATCCCCGGTCAGCATCGGCGCCATGTAGAGCACGATCTCGTCGACGCAGCCTTCGCGCAGCAGCGCGCCGTTGAGCCTGAAGCCGGCTTCGGCGTGGATCTCGTTGAAACCGCGGCGCCCGAGTTCGCGCATCAGCGCCGGCAGGTCGACCTTGCCGGCGGCGTCGGGCAGCACCACGACCTCGACGCCGCGCGCGGCCAGGGCTGCCACCTTCGCTTCGTCGGCGACCGCCGCGGCGACGAGGCATTTCCCGTCCTGCAATATCTTCGCCGAGAGGGATACGTCGAGCTGCGCGTCGATGAGGATGCGTTGCGGCTGGCGTTCGCAGGGTACGGCCCGCACGTTGAGTTGCGGGTCGTCGGCGCGCACGGTGCCGATGCCGGTGAGCACCGCGCAGGCGCGCGCGCGCCAGCGGTGGCCGTCGCGGCGTGCCGCTTCGCCGGTGATCCACTGGCTCACGCCGTTGTTCAGCGCGGTCTTGCCATCGAGGGTGCTCGCCGCCTTCAGGCGCAGCCACGGCCGGCCGCGCGTCATGCGCGAGACGAAGCCGATGTTGAGTTCGTGCGCTTCGGCGGCCATCAGCCCGCTTGCCGCCGGGATGCCGGCTTCGCGCAGCAGCGCCATGCCGCGGCCGGCGACGAGCGGGTTGGGGTCCTCCATGGCCGCGACCACGCGCGCGATGCCGGCGCGGATCAGCGCTTCGGCGCAGGGCGGGGTGCGGCCGTGATGGGCGCAGGGTTCCAGCGTCACGTAGGCGGTCGCGCCGCGGGCGGCATCGCCGGCCATCTTCAATGCCTCGATTTCGGCATGCGCTTCGCCGGCGCGACGGTGCCAGCCTTCGCCGACGATTTCTCCCTCGCGCAGCAGCACGCAGCCGACGCGCGGGTTGGGCGTGGTGGTTTCCAGTCCGCGTGCCGCGAGCTGCAGCGCACGCGCCATCGCGCGGTGATCAGTTGCCGAAAAGGTCATTCTCGGTGTCGTCCGGGTTGGCCTTGCGTCCGCGCTTGGGGCGCGCCTGCACCTCGCGGATCACTTCGGAAAACTCATCGACGTCGGCGAAATTGCGATAGACCGATGCGAAGCGGATGTAGGCGACCTTGTCGAGCTTCTTGAGCTCCTTCATCACGAGTTCGCCGATCTTCTCGCTGGGGACTTCGGTCTCGCCCATCGACAGCAGCTTCGCCTCGATGCGGTCGACCGAGGCCTCGAGCGCATCGAGGGTGACGGGGCGCTTGCGCAGCGCGAGCTTCAGGCTGCTCGTGAGCTTGTCGTGGTCGAACTCCGTGCGCATGCCGTTGCGCTTGATGATGTGCGGCATCTTGAGGTCGATGCGCTCATAGGTCGTGAAGCGCTTGTCGCAGTGCGCACAGCGGCGCCGGCGGCGGACGACCTCGCCGTCCTCGTTCTCGCGCGTGTCGGTGACCTGGGTGTTCGGGTCGCCACAGAACGGACACTTCATGGTGTGTGTCGGCCCTTTTTCAACTCACACAAAAAAACGGGGCGTGCCGCTCGCGGACGGCACACCCCGATTGTTCACGCAGGCCTGTCTGCCCGCGGATTACTTCCCATACACCGGGTGCCTGGCGCACAGTTCCGCGACCTTGCCGCGAACGCGCGTGAGGACCGCTTCGTCTTGCGGGGCGTCGAGGACGTCGGCGATCAGGTGCGCGATCTGCTCGGCTTCGATCTCGGTGAAGCCGCGGGTGGTCATCGCCGGCGAACCGATGCGGATGCCCGAGGTGACGAAGGGCTTTTCCGGGTCCTTCGGGATCGCGTTCTTGTTCACGGTGATGTGCGCGGCACCCAGCGCGGCCTCGGCGGCCTTGCCGGTGATGTTCTTGGCGCGCAGGTCGACGAGGAATACGTGGCTTTCGGTGCGGCCCGAGACGATGCGCAGGCCGCGCTCCTCGCCGAGCACGCGCGCCATGACGCGGGCGTTGGCGATGACCTGTTCCTGGTAGTTGCGGAACTGCGGGCCCAGCGCTTCCTTGAAGGCGACCGCCTTGCCGGCGATGACGTGCATGAGCGGGCCGCCCTGCAGGCCGGGGAAGATCGCGGAGTTGATGGCCTTTTCATGCTCGGCCTTCATCAGGATGATGCCGCCGCGCGGGCCGCGCAGCGTCTTGTGCGTGGTCGAGGTGACGACGTCGGCGTGCGGAACCGGGTTGGGGTAGTAGCCCGCGGCGATCAGGCCGGCGTAGTGGGCCATGTCGACCCAGAAGATCGCGCCGATCTCCTTCGCGATCTTCGCGAAGCGTTCGAAGTCGATGCGCAGCGAGTAGGCGGAGGCGCCGGCGATGATGATGCGCGGCTTGTGCTCGCGCGCCAGACGCTCCATCTGATCGTAGTCGATCTCTTCCTTGTCGTTCAGGCCGTAGGCGACGACGTTGAACCACTTGCCCGACATGTTCAGCGGCATGCCGTGGGTGAGGTGGCCGCCTTCGGCGAGGCTCATGCCCATGATGGTGTCGCCGGGCTTGGCGAAGGCCATCAGCACCGCTTGGTTGGCCTGCGAGCCGGAGTTCGGCTGGACGTTCGCGGCATCGGCGCCGAAGAGTTTCTTGAGGCGGTCGATGGCGACCTGCTCGACGACGTCGACGTGCTCGCAGCCGCCGTAGTAGCGCTTGCCCGGATAGCCTTCGGCGTACTTGTTCGTGAGCTGGGAACCCTGCGCTTCCATCACGGCATGGGAAACATAGTTTTCCGAGGCGATGAGTTCGATGTGGTCTTCCTGGCGACGGTTTTCGGCCTGAATGGCCGCCCACAGTTCGGAATCGACCTTGGCGAGAGTGTCTTGCGCAGAGAACATGAAACGGTCTCGAGGGGGTGATTAAAAAGAAATATTAGCACGCGCAAACAGTGCAGGCGCGGATCAGGTGTGCTGCGTCAGGCGTTCGGAAGTTCGTCCCGGGTGCCCTCGAGGTGCCCGCGCTCGGCCCATGACACGAGGTGCCAGGTGTCGCCGTCGTATTCGATCCAGTTGAGGGCGGCGTTCGGGATGGTGAAGTCGCGCGGGGCGTCGAGTGCCTTGCCGGCGGCAAGGCGATGCACGATGTCGAGCACGCCGCCATGCGTGACGACGAGCACCTGTTCGCCAGCGTGGTTGTTCGCGAGTTCGGTGAGGGCTTCAGCGACCCGGGCGGAGAACTCGGCGAGGCTCTCGCCGCCCCCGGGAAAGGTGAAGAGCGGGTCGCGCTGCTTGAAGCGGCGATAGTCGTCGGGAAAACGCGTTTCGGCTTCGGAGTAGGTCAGACCCTGGAAGGCGCCGTAGTTGCGCTCGCGCAGGCGATCGTGGAATTCGACGGCGGCGGCGCGGTTGCGCGTGATGGCGGTCGCGGTCTGGCGCGCCCGTTGCAGGTCGCTGCTGTAGACGGCGGCGAAATGCACGGTCGCGAGGCTGGCGGCGGTGGCCGCGGCCTGTGCCTCGCCGACGGGATTCAGGGGGATGTCGAGATGTCCCTGAAGCCGCTGTTCGGCATTCCAGGAGGTTTCTCCGTGCCTGACGAGGCAGAGGCGAGTTTTCATTGTCCGATGTTCCTGGGTGAAGCGCAGGGATGCCTGGTGCGCGTATCCGCCGCCCGCGGGGTCCGCTCAACTGCCGGCAATCTTCATGCGCTCGATGAGGACCGAGCCGCAGAGTTTCGCTCCGCGCGGCAGGGCGTCGTTGCCGATGGCGACGATGCTGCGGAACATGTCGCGCAGGTTGCCGGCGATGGTGATCTCTTCGACGGCGTGCTTGATCTTGCCCTTCTCGACCCAGAAGCCGGCGGCGCCGCGCGAGTAGTCGCCGGTGACGTAATTGACACCCTGGCCGAGGAGCTCGGTGACGACGAGGCCGCGGTCCATGTGCTTGACCAGCGCGGCGAAGTCCATGTCGCCCGGCTTGACGATGAGGTTGTGCGAGCCGCCGGCGTTGCCGGTGGTCTGCAGCCCGAGCTTGCGCGCGGAATAGGTCGACAGGAAGTAGCCTTGCAGCACGCCGTCGGTGACGACTTCGCGGTCGCGCGTGACGACGCCGTCGCTGTCGAAGGGGCTGGAGCCGAAGGCCTTGGGCAGGTGCGGGCGTTCGGAGATATTCACGAGCGGCGAGAAGACCGGCTGGCCGAGGCTGTCGAGCAGGAAGGAGGACTTGCGGTACAGCGAGCCGCCGCTCACCGCGTAGACGAAGTTGCCGATCAGCGCGACGGCGAGCGACGATTCGAACAGCACCGGCACTTCGCAGGTTTTGATCTTCTTCGCGCCGAGGCGGGCCAGCGCGCGTTCGGCGGCGCGCTGGCCGACCGATTCGGCCGACATCAGCTCCGCGGCGTCGCGGCGCGTGTCGTACCAGTATTCGCGCTGCATGCCGTCGCCTTCGCCGGCGATGACCGAGCACGAGACGCTGTGGCGCGAGCTGGCGTAGCCGCCCATGAAGCCGTTGCTGTTGGCGGAGATGAAGTGCGACTCCTGCGTCGAGACGCTCGCGCCTTCCGAGTTGGTGATCTTCGGGCTGGCGGCGAAGGCGGCATCCTCGCAGCGGCGCGCGGCGGCGATCGCGTCGTCGACGCCGGGGCGCCACGGGTGGTGCAGGTCGAGATCGGGGCAGTCCTTCGCCATGAGGGACGCGTCGGCGAGCCCGGCGCAGGGGTCGGGGGCGGTGAAGCGCGCGATCGACACCGCTGCGTCAACGGTCGCCTTCAACGCCGCCTTCGAGAAATCCGACGTGCTCGCGTGGCCGCGCTGCTGCCCGAGATAGACCGTGACGCCGATGCCCTTGTCGCGGTTGTACTCGATCGTGTCGACTTCGCCCTTGCGCACCGTCGCGGACTGGCCGAAGCCTTCCGAGACATCGGTTTCGCAGGCCGACGCACCGCGCTTCCTGGCGAACTTGAGGATGTCGCTGGCGATTTCCTGCAGGCGGTCGGAGGTGAAGGAGAAGCCTTGATCGGACATGGGCGGGAGACCGTTGAGCAAAGGCTATAATCTTACCCCGTTCCCACCGACTGTACTTTTCATGAGCCACGCCCACCACGACGAAATGCTGCCGGACGACGATTCGGGGTTTGCGGAGCGGCCGAGCAAGAGCCAGCGCAAGCGCGACATGCACGCGTTGCAGGATCTGGGCGAGCAGCTGGTGGCCTTGTCGCTGGATCAGCTGAAGAAGGTGCCGATGCCGGATTCGCTCGCGGATGCCGTGCGCGAGGCCAAGCGCATCACGAGCCACGAGGGGCGCCGGCGCCAGATGCAGTATGTCGGCAAGCTGATGCGCAACGTCGATCCGGCGCCGATCCAGGCGCAGCTCGACGTGTTCAATGGCATCTCGAAGGCGGAGATCGCGCGCCAGCACCGCCTCGAGCGCCTGCGTGCGGACCTGCTGGAGGACGAGAAGACGCTGCACGCGATCGCCGAGCTGTGGCCTGAGGCCGATTTCCAGCAACTGCGCACGCTGCGCCGCAATGCGCTCAAGGAGCGCGAGCAGAACAAGCCGCCGCGGGCGTTCCGCGAGATTTTCCGCATCCTGCGCGACCTCGATGCGGGGGCGGCGGGCGAAGGCGAGACCCCGGCGGCCGACGACGCGGCCGAAGAATGAGCGGGGGAAGACGCACAATGGGAGGCATCATGAGCGACGAAATCACCATCGGCCTGGTCTCGATCAGCGACCGGGCTTCCGACGGCACCTACGAGGACCAGGGCATTCCGGCGCTGAAGGAGTGGCTGTCGAAGGCGCTGACTTCGCCGTGGCGCGTCGAGACGCGGCTGATCCCGGACGAGCGGCCGATGATCGAGCGCACGCTGACCGATCTCGCCGACACGGTCGGCTGCTCGCTGATCCTCACGACCGGCGGCACGGGGCCGGCGGTGCGCGACGTGACACCCGAGGCGACGCTGGCGGTGGGCGAGAAGGAGATGCCGGGCTTCGGCGAGGAGATGCGCCGCATCAGCCTGAACTTCGTGCCGACCGCGATCCTGTCGCGCCAGGTGGCGGTGATCCGCGGCAAGTCGCTGATCGTGAACCTGCCGGGGCAGCCGAAGTCGATCCGCGAGACGCTCGAAGGGCTGCGCGCCCCGGACGGGTCGGTCGCGCATGTCGGCATCTTCGCCGCGATTCCCTACTGCATCGACCTGATCGGCGGGCCTTACGTCGAGACCGACGAGGCCGTGATCAAGGCTTTCCGGCCGAAACACGCGATCCGGCCGAAGCTGGGCTGAGCTGCTCGCGGACGCCCTCGGCTTCGAACCGCCCCCGCCGCGGCATGTTCCGCGCTTCGTTGGCGCGTGGCGGACGCCTCAGCACGAAACACGCCGCGACGGGGGCTGCGTTGCGGTGGCGCCCCCGTCGATTCACTACTGCGGTGACTTGACGACGAGCGGGATGACTTTCCCGCCTGGCATCGGCCGCGGCATGTTCGCGGCGATCTGGCGGCGGCGTTCGAGTTCGCGCCACCACCCGCGCATGCCCAGCAGGGTCGCGAGGATCAGGCCGTAGATCATCGGTTCGAGGATGTCGGCCTTCACCAGCCACCAGTAATGCACGATCGCGAGGATGCCGATCCCGTACACCGAGCGGTGCAGCGATTGCCAGCGGCGTCCGCCGAGGCGCCGGATGGCGTAGTTGTTCGACGTGACGGCGAGCGGGGTCAGCAGCACGAAGGCGGCGAAGCCGACGGTGATGAAGGGGCGCTTCATGATGTCGTGCGCGATCGAGTTCAGGTCGAAGAACTGGTCGAGCCAGAAATACGTCGTGAAGTGCAGGCTGGCGTAGAAGAACGCGAACAGGCCCAGCATGCGGCGCAGGCGCAGCAGCCAGTTGAGTCCGGTGAGCTTGCGCAGCGGCGTCACCGCGAGCGTGATCAGCAGGAAGCGCAGCGTCCAGTCGCCGCTCGCGTGCGTGATCGCTTCGATGGGGTTGGCGCCGAGTGCGTCGGCGAACCAGCGCTGCAGGTTGAGCGCCAGCGGCACGAGGCACAGTGCGAAGAGGGCGGCCTTGATCGCGGCGAGCTGAGCGGCGGTCGGGGTCTTGGTCATGGGCGCGGGAAGGAAGGTCGGAGGAAGGTCAGAAGAACCTGCGCAGGTCCATGCCCTGGTACAGGCTCGCGACCTGTTCGGCATAGCCGTTGAACATCAGCGTCGGGCGCTTGCGGAATTCGCCGAGGCGGCGCTCGGTGGCCTGGCTCCAGCGGGGATGGTCGACCGTGGGGTTCACGTTCGAATAGAAGCCGTACTCGTTCGGGGCGGCCTTGTTCCATGCGGTACGGGGCTCCTTCTCGACGAGGCGGATCGCGACGATGGATTTCGCGCTCTTGAAGCCGTATTTCCACGGCACCACGATGCGCACCGGTGCGCCGTTCTGGTTCGGCAGCACTTCGCCGTACAGCCCGAGCGTGAGCAGCGTCAGCGGATGCAGCGCCTCGTCCAGACGCAGGCCCTCGGTGTAGGGCCAGTCGAGCACCGGGCGGCGCATCATGATTTTAGGGTCGTACTGGGTCACGAACTCGACATACTTCGCGCTGCCCTGCGGTTCGACCTGCCTGAGCAGGGCCGATAGCGGAAAACCGGCCCACGGGATGACCATCGACCAGCCCTCGACGCAGCGCAGGCGGTAGATCCGTTCCTCCAGCGGGGCGAGCTTGAGCAGATCGTCGATGTCGAACGTGCGGGGCTTGCCGGCGAGACCTTCGACGCGCACGGTCCACGGGCGGACCACCAGGCTCCCGGCATTCGCCGCCGGATCCTCCTTGTTGGTGCCGAATTCGTAGAAGTTGTTGTAGGTCGTGACCGACTTGTAGCCGGTCTGGGTATCGTCGGTGCTGAGCGGCGAGCGTGCCAGCGGGCCGAGCTTCGCAGCCGCCGCGCGCGCGTCGGGGAGGAGGCCGGCCCACAGTGCCGCGCCCGCGGCGAGGGTCGCGCCGGCAGCGCCGAGAAAGCGCCGGCGGTCTTCGAACAGGGCGCGCGGGGTGATTTCGGACGGCGGAATGTCGCTGGGCTTGAGGATCTGCATCGCGTCGTTGCAAGGAGTGAAAGCTGCTGATTCGGCACCCGCATGATGCCGAAGTTCCGTGTGAGCGGGGAATTTCACCCGTTTGCCCGGGCGCGCGTGCTACGGCGAAATCTGGTGATAGACGCTGTTTGCGAGCGGCAGCAGCGTGTCACGTCCGAACTGGCCCGAGAGCGCGTAGGCGAAGCGGCCGTCCACCCAGTAGAACACGCCGACGTCGCCCTGCTGCGCGTAGCGGAAGGCGGTCGTCGCGGCGCCGTCGTCGCGCACGCTGAGATACAGCGTGAGGCGGCGCCCGCCGTCGTTCTCGTACATGAACTGTGCGCCGGGGCCGTCGGGGGTGGGCAGCAGGCGCCCGCCGAGCAGCGCGAACCCCTGGTCGTGCAGGTCGGGCAGCTTCACCGGCGCGCCGAGGCGCTTGGTCAGCCAGGCGACGAGGTGCTGCTCCTGGTCGGCGCTGACCTCGACGGGGTGGCGGATCTCCGGCGCATAGACGGCGTGCGCGACGGCGGCGCGATGCGGCAGGGAGGCGAGGGTATCGACGTCGGACGAGCCGGACTGGCCCAAGTGGTAGCCCAGGCCGGCGCCGGTGAGCGTCCCGAGCGTGGTCCATGCGACCATGGCGGCAAATCTCAGGGCGGGCAGGGGCTTGCGGCGTACGACGGCGGCGCGCAGGCGTGCCGGGATCGGTTCCTCGAGGAGCGCAGCATAGCCACTGCGCAGCGCTTCGGCGTTCGAGCGCCATGCCTCGACGCGTTCGATGCGCGACGGATCCTCGGCGAGCCAGGTGTTGACCTCGCCGCGGCGGGCGGCACCCAGTCGTCCGTCGACCCAGGCGTGGAGATCGTCTTCGCAGATAGGGTGTCGCATGGCTATTTCACAACCTTCAGGTAGTCGGGTGCCGCGGATTGCCCGGCGAGCACCTGGCGCAGGCGATCCCGTGCGCGCGACAGGCGCGACATCACGGTGCCGATGGGGATGCCGAGAATGTGGGCCGTGTCCTCGTAACTCATGTCTTCCAGTGTCACCAGCAGCAGCACTTCGCGCTGCTCGGGCGACAGTTGCTGCAATGCGCGTTCCAGTTCGCGCAGTTCGATGGCATCCGTCTGCTGCGGTCGTACGGCGACCTCGGGCAGGTCTTCGGGGGGGCGAAAGTCCATGGTGCCCGAGGCGCGGTACTGATTTACGAATACGTTGTGCATCATCGTCAGCAGCCAGGCGCGCAGGTTGCCGGGGCGCCACAGGCGTCCCTTGAGCAGCGCGCGTTCCAGCGTGTCCTGCACCAGGTCGTCGGCGCGCGTGGCGTCACCCGTCAGGCCGCGTGCATAGCGGCGCAGGCGCGGGATCTCGGCGAGCAGTGCGTCGTCGGAGAACATGCTGCGGCGCCTGCGTCAGGCCGGTTCCGGACGTGTGCCCGGAGCCGGGCAGGCGGGATTCGGGCGGTGTCGCGTGCTCATGCCAGGCGCTCCTTGCGTGTTCGTTACGTCATGAACATCCGGGGTGTCCCGTTTATTCCATCCGGGGTGCGGTGATGGCGATACTGCCACAGCCATGCCTTGTGCGGCGTGTCGGCGCCGAGGCACAGCGCCCGGCGCCGATCTTGGGCTAGAATCGAACGTTCGCCAATGCCACCCGACAGAGTTTTAGCCATGCCTGCTTCAGTCAAGATCCATATCGATGACGTCCGCATCAAGGAGATCAAGGAGCTCGTGCCGCCCGTTCACGTGCTGCGCGAGTTTCCGGCGACGCCCAAGGCCGCGGAAGTCGCGTTTGAGGCGAGGCAGGCGATCCACCGCATCCTGTACGGTGCCGACGACCGTCTGCTGGTCGTGATCGGGCCCTGTTCGATCCACGACATCGACGCGGCGCTCGAATATGGACGTAAGCTGAAGGCCGAGGCGGCCCGCTTCAAGGACGAACTCCTCGTCGTGATGCGCGTGTATTTCGAGAAGCCGCGCACGACCGTCGGCTGGAAGGGCCTGATCAACGACCCTTACCTCGACAACAGCTTCCGCATCAACGAGGGCGTGCGGCTCGCGCGCAAGCTGCTGTGGGAGATCAACGAGCTGGGGCTGCCCGCGGGCACCGAGTTCCTCGACATGATCACGCCGCAGTACATCGGCGACCTGATCTCGTGGGGGGCGATCGGCGCGCGCACGACGGAAAGTCAGGTGCATCGCGAGCTGGCGTCGGGGCTGTCGTGCCCGGTCGGTTTCAAGAACGGCACCGACGGCAACGTCAGGATTGCCGTCGACGCGATCAAGGCGGCGCAGTCGCCGCACCATTTCCTGTCGGTGACGAAGGCCGGTCATTCGGCCATCGTGTCGACGCTCGGCAACGAGGACTGCCACGCGATCCTGCGCGGCGGCAAGACGCCGAACTACGACGCCGCGAGCGTCGATGCGGCCTGCACGGAACTGGCCGCTTCGGGCGTGCCGGGCAAGGTCATGATCGACTTCTCGCACGCCAACAGCCGCAAGCAGCACCGCCTGCAGATCGATGTCGCGCGCGACGTGGGGGCACAGATGGCGGCGGGCGAGGACCGCATCGTTGGCGTGATGGTCGAGTCGCACCTCAAGGAAGGGCGTCAGGACCTCGTGCCGGGCAAGGAGCTCGAATACGGCAAGAGCATCACCGATGCCTGCATCGGGTGGGAGGACAGCGTGACGGTCCTCGAAATCCTTGCCGAGGCGGTGCGGCAGCGCCGGATCAGCCACGGGGCCGAGCTCGAGTAAGGCAGGCCGCATTGCGCGCGGCGTGATCGCGGCGCCCCGCTTCCTGTCGCCGGAGCGATCCGGTCGGGGCGCCGTCCCTGTCGTTCCGGCCGCTGCGACGGCGCGGAAAGATCAGACCGTCAGGCGTTCTTGCGCTTCTGCCACAGCACGTCGCCGCGGCCGCCGGCGCGGTTGAGCACGCGCCCGAGCACGAACAGCAGGTCCGAGAGGCGGTTCAGGTACTGGCGCGGACCGTCATTGACGGCCTCCTCGAGCGCCAGCGCGACGAGCGAGCGTTCGGCGCGGCGGCATACCGTGCGCGCGTGGTGCGCCAGCGCGGCGGGGCGGGTGCCGCCGGGCAGGATGAAGTCCTTGAGCGGCTCGAGCGGCTCGTTGAGGCGGTCGAGTTCCTGCTCGAGCTTCTCGACCTGCTTCGCCGTGATCATGCTCATGCCCGGGATGCATACTTCGCCGCCCAGGTCGAAGAGATCGTGCTGGGCGTCGGTCAGCAGCTCGCGGACGTCTTCCGGCAGCTCCTCGCACAGCAGCACGCCCACGGCCGCGTTGAGTTCATCGACTTCGCCGAGCGCGTGGATGCGCAGGCTGTTCTTGGAGACGCGCTTGCCGTCGCCCAGTCCGGTGGTGCCGGCATCGCCGGTGCGTGTGTAAATCTTCGAGAGTCGGTGGCCCATCGGGAATTTCCGTATTTTTTGCAGGGAAGCACCTGATTATAGGCGAAGGGCGCCCCGGTCGAGGACACCGGGAAGGTTACCGTTGTTTCATTGACTTACCAAAGATTTCATCGTGTTACCGCATCCGTCGCATCCGCACCACAGAATGCGCCGGCCTTTAATCACAAATGCGGTCCCCGATGACCCCAAGGAGAGTCTTATGAAGTTGCGACAAACCGAGTTCTTCAAGCAATTCACTTCGGTCGTAGCCGGAACCTTCCTTCTGGTGATGACCTACGCGTTCATCGAAATCCCGCTGACGCTCAACGCGTCGGTGGCCGGCCTTCAATCCCACAGCGTGGCGACGCAACTGGCATGACACCCTACACTCCCCGCGACGCCAGGCGTCGCGGGTGAAACGGGTGGGCTTCGGTTAGAATTGTCGTTTCTGAACGACGAGGCGCCGACCGGGCGCCGGACAACCGAATTCCTGCCATGAAAAGCGCCGAAATCCGCGAGAAATTCCTCAAGTTCTTCGAGTCGAAAGGCCACCAGATCGTCTCCTCCAGCTCGCTGGTGCCGCACGAGGATCCCACCCTGCTGTTCACCAACGCGGGGATGAACCAGTTCAAGGACGTGTTCCTCGGCTTCGACAAGCGCCCGTATTCGCGCGCAACCACCTCGCAGAAATGCGTGCGTGCCGGCGGCAAGCATAACGACCTCGAGAACGTCGGCTACACCGCGCGGCATCATACCTTCTTCGAGATGCTGGGCAACTTCAGCTTCGGCGACTACTTCAAGCGCGACGCGATCACGTATGCGTGGGCGCTGCTGACCGACGAGTTCAAGCTGCCCAAGGACAAGCTGTGGGTCACCGTCTATGCCGAGGACGACGAGGCCTACGACATCTGGACCAGGGAGGTGGGCGTGCCCGCCGAGCGCGTGATCCGCATCGGCGACAACAAGGGCGCGCGCTACGCCTCCGACAATTTCTGGATGATGGGCGACACCGGCCCCTGCGGCCCGTGCACGGAGATCTTCTACGATCACGGCCCCGAGATCTGGGGCGGCCCCCCGGGATCGCCCGAGGAGGACGGCGACCGCTACATCGAGATCTGGAACAACGTGTTCATGCAGTTCAACCGCGACGAGGCGGGCGTGATGCATCCGTTGCCCAAGCCCAGCGTCGATACCGGCATGGGCCTCGAGCGCATCTCGGCGGTGCTGCAGCATGTGCATAGCAACTACGAGATCGACCTGTTCCAGAACCTGATCCGGGCTGCGGCGCGCGAGACGAAGACCGCGGACCTCGACAGCCCGAGCCTGAAGGTGCTCGCCGACCACATCCGCGCCTGTTCCTTCCTGATCGCCGACGGCGTGATCCCCGGCAACGAGGGGCGCGGCTACGTGCTGCGCCGGATCATTCGCCGCGCGATCCGCCACGGTTACAAGCTGGGGGCGCGGGCAGCGTTCTTCCATCGCTTGGTGGCGGATCTGGTCGTCGAGATGGGCGACGCCTATCCCGATCTGAAGGCGGCCCAATCGCGTGTCGTCGAGATCCTGAAGCAGGAAGAGGACCGTTTCTTCGCGACGATCGAGAACGGCATGACGATCCTCGAAGCCGAGCTCGCGGAGATGTCCGCGGCCGGCAACCGCGTGTTCAACGGCGAGACGGCGTTCAAGCTGCACGACACCTACGGCTTCCCGCTCGACCTGACGGCAGACGTGTGCCGCGAGCGCGAAGTGACCGTCGATGCGATTGCGTTCGATGCGGCGATGACGCGCCAGAAGGAGCAGGCGCGCGCGGCCGGCAAGTTCAAGATGGCCGCGAACCTCGAGTACGAGGGGCCGGCGACGACCTTCCACGGCTACGAGCGGCTGGAGGAGCGCGGCAACGTACTGGCGCTGTACAAGGACGGGGCCCCGGTCAACGAGCTGGCCGAAGGCGAAATGGGGGTCGTGGTGCTGGACAACACGCCCTTCTACGCCGAGTCGGGCGGCCAGGTCGGCGACCGCGGCGAGCTGCGCGGTGCCGCGGGGATCTTCGCGGTCGAGGACACGCAGAAGATCCAGGCAACGGTGTTCGGCCACCACGGCGTCGTCAAGACCGGCCGCCTGTCGGTGGGACAGGGCGTGACGGCGAAGGTCGATGCGGCGGCGCGCGCGCGCACCCAGCGCAATCATTCGGTCACGCACCTGATGCACAAGGCGCTGCGCGAGGTATTGGGTGCGCACGTGCTGCAGAAGGGTTCGCAGGTCGATCCGGACAAGACGCGTTTCGACTTCGCGCACACCGCGCCGATGACGCCGGAGGAGATCCGCGAGGTGGAGGAGATCGTCAATGCCGAGATCCTCGCCAACGCGGCGACCGATGCGCGCGTGATGCCGATCGAGGAGGCGCAGAAGACGGGCGCGATGATGCTCTTCGGCGAGAAGTACGGCGACGAGGTGCGCGTGATGTCGATCGGCTCGACGCGGGAACTGTGCGGTGGCACGCACGTGGCGCGCACCGGCGACATCGGTCTGTTCAAGATCCTGTCGGAAGGCGGCGTTGCGGCCGGCGTGCGCCGGATCGAGGCGGTGACGGGCGAGCTGGCGCTGCAGTACGTGCAGGAGCAGGAACGGCGCGTTCAGGGTGTGGCGGCGCTGTTGAAGACTCAGCCGGACGAGGTTGCGGAACGCGTCGCCGCCATGCTGGAGAACGTGCGTGCGCTGGAGAAGGAGCTGGCGCGCCTGAAGTCGAAGCTGGCGGCGAGCCAGGGCGACGATCTGGTGGCGCAGGCGGCCGACGTGAAGGGCGTGAAGGTGCTGGCGGCGATGCTGGATGGTGCCGACGTGCCGACGCTGCGCGAGACGATGGACAAGTTGAAGGACAAGCTGAAGTCGGCGGCGATCGTGCTGGCGTCGACGGCCGACGGCAAGGTGAGCCTGATCGCGGGCGTCACGGCCGACCAGACGGCGAAGGTGAAGGCCGGCGAGCTGGTGAACTTCGTCGCGCAGCAGGTGGGCGGCAAGGGCGGTGGTCGGCCGGACATGGCGCAGGCGGGCGGCACCGAGCCGTCGAAGCTGCCGGCGGCGCTGGCGGGGGTTGCGGACTGGGTGGCCGGGAAGCTGTAAGCCGCTGCCTCTTTCGGCCGCGTTGAAATCGGGAGCCCCGTCGGTCTTTGGCTGACGGGGCTCTTGTGCTTTCAGGGGGCGGGTTGATGGAGGGCCAGACTCCGTGGTCGGCGTCGTCGCCTTCCCCCTCCGGGCAGGCGTTCGCGGCCTTCGGCTTCCCGCCGGCCAGACCGTTGCGGGGGCGTCGGCGCAAACTCGGGCGCTGCGCGCCCTCAGACATGCGCCGCCGTTTTCCCCCCGCAACGGCCCGGCCGGCGGCGCTCTCGACAGCCCTGCGGGGGAAGGCGACGACGCCTTGCGTGGTGCTGGGGCGTTGGCAAGAAAAAGGCCCCGATCCTTGCGGATCGGGGCCTTGTGTTTGTTGTTGTTCTTGTTATCGGATGATCTTAGAACGGCAGCTTGAGGCCGGGCCAGACTTGCTCGATCGCGGCGCGGAAGGCGTTCTGGATGCGGGCGATCGCGGCCTCGTTGTCAGCTTCGAATCGTAGCACGACCACGGGCGTCGTGTTGGAAGGACGTGCGAGGCCGAAGCCGTCGGCGTATTCGACGCGCACGCCGTCGAGGGTGATGACTTCGCTCGCGCCGTCGAAGCGCGCGGTTTCCTTCAGGCGGCGCACGAGTTCGAAGGGCTCGCCCTCGGCCATCTTGATGTTGAGTTCCGGCGTGCTGACGGCGTCCGGCAGGTCCTTGAGGACCGCGCTGGGGTCGGCGTGGCGCGACAGGATCTCCAGCAGGCGTGCGCCGGCGTAGAGGCCGTCGTCGAAGCCGAACCAGCGCTCCTTGAAGAACACGTGGCCGCTCATTTCGCCGGCGAGCGGGGCGCCGGTTTCCTTGAGCTTGGCCTTCACGAGCGCGTGGCCGGTGTTCCACATCGTCGGCTTGCCGCCGTGCTGGCGCACCCAGCCGGCGAGGTTGCGCGTGCATTTGACGTCGTAGATGATCTCGCCGCCCGGCACGCGCGACAGCACGTCGGCCGCGAACAGCATCAGCTGGCGGTCGGGGAAGATGATCTCGCCGTCCTTGGTGACGACGCCGAGGCGGTCGCCGTCGCCGTCGAAGGCGAGGCCGAGTTCGGCGTCGGTTTCCTTCAGGGCGCGGATCACGTCCTGCAGGTTCTCGGGCTTGGACGGGTCGGGGTGGTGGTTCGGGAACTTGCCGTCGACTTCGCAGAAGAGTTCGACGATCTCGCAGCCGAGGCGGCGGAAGAGTGCGGGGGCGACGGCGCCGGCGACGCCGTTGCCGCAGTCGATGACGATCTTCATCGGGCGTGCGAGCTTGACGTCGGAGACGATGCGCTCGAGGTAGGCGTCCACCACTTCTTCCTTGCGCAGGCTGCCCTCGCCGTGCACGAGGTCGTTCTCGACGATGCGGCGGCGCAGGTCCTGGATGAGGGGGCCGTACAGCGTCTGGCCGCCGAGCACCATCTTGAGGCCGTTGTAGTCGGGCGGGTTGTGGCTGCCGGTGACGCTGACGCAGGAGTCGGTGCCGAGCTGGTAGGCGGCGAAGTAGGTGAGCGGGGTCGGCACGCAGCCGATGTCGACGACGTCGACGCCTGCGGCGCGGATGCCGTCGGAGAGCGCGCCGGCGAGCTCGGGGCCGGACAGACGGCCGTCGCGGCCGACCGCGATGGCGCGCTGGCCGCGTGCGACGGCTTCGGAGCCGAGGGCGTGGCCGATGGCGCGCACGGCGTCGACAGTCAGGCTGCGGTCGACGATGCCGCGGATGTCATAGGCCTTGAAGATTTCTGCCGCCGGTGCGGCGTAGGAAGTCGGGGTCATGTTCAAAGCGTGTTTGTCCAGGGTAGTGGATCGGAGGCCGGGATGGCCTGCGCTGCGGTCGGGCCGGCCGACGGGCGCAGATTAACGCAGTTGTGTAAGCGAAGCGCGTCGCCGGCGCAGGAAAAGTATCAGGGCATGTTGCAGCGCCGCATCAATGTACGATGCGGGGGCCGTCGTGTGTGCCGGCAGGGAGGGATGCGGGCGCCGGTGACGCGTGGTGCATGATCATCTTCCAGCCATGCGGGCCGCTGGCATAGGCGTTGGTCGCGACCATCGGCGGCGGCGCGCGCTCGTCGCGGGCGAGCGCGACGTGTTCGATGACGTTGTGCGTTGCGAGCAATGAATTGCCCGACGCGACGCGTTGCGAGACGCTGACCGCGAGGCGGACGCCGCTGGCGAACAGCTGGCGCCACGATTCGCGCACCGCGTGCAGGCCGACGAGGCGGGCGCCGTCGGGATGGATGCATACGACTTCGTCGTCTTCCGACCACACCTGCATCATCGCATCGAGGTCGGAGCGTGCGAGCGCGTCGTAGAAGGCGGCCTCGGCCTCGAGGGCCGTGGTGAAGACGGGTTTGTTCACTTGGGCTGGCTTTAAGCGAAGAAACTGGTCCGGAAATGCCATGGGGGCATTGCTGCCCCCATGTCGATCATGCGCCGTGGATCAGTGATGACCCTTCGGACGCTCGCCGGTGAAGACGTATTTCGTGCTGCAGTACGGGCAGACTGCTTCGCCTTCGGCCAGCACGTCGAGGAAGACGCGCGGGTGGCGGGCCCACAGCGGCGCGTCCGGCCGCGGGCAATGCAGCGGCAGGTCGTGGGCGGTGACGGCGATCGTTTGGGTCTTGTCCTGGTTTTCGGCCATGGTGTGCGTTTCCTCAGACGTAGGAGAGCCAGCGCTCGTATTCGGGGGCGCGGCCATTGACGACGTCGAAGAAGCGCGCCTGAAGCTTTTCGGTGATCGGGCCGCGTTTGCCGGCGCCGATGGTGCGGTTGTCGAGCTCGCGGATCGGCGTGACTTCGGCGGCGGTACCGGTGAAGAAGGCCTCGTCGGCGATGTAGATGTCGTCGCGCGTGAGGCGGCGGGATTCGACCGTGTAGCCGAGCTCGCGCGCGATCTGGATGACCGAGTCACGGGTGATGCCGGTCAGCGCCGAGGCGATCTCGGGTTCGTAGATCTTGCCGTCCTTGATCATGAAGAAGTTCTCGCCGGAGCCTTCGGCGACGAAACCCTGGGTGTCGAGCAGCAGCGCTTCGTCGTAGCCGTCGTCGGTTGCTTCGAGGTTGGCGAGGATGGAGTTCGCGTAGCTGCCCGACAGCTTCGCGCGCGGCATCGTCACGTTCACGTGGTGGCGCGCATAGGACGAGGTGCGGATGCGGATGCCTTTCTCGAGGCCTTCCTCGCCGAGGTAGGCGCCCCACGGCCAGGCGGCGATGGCGACATGGACGCGCGCCCCGCGCGTCGAGATGCCCATCTTCTCCGAGCCGTAGAACGCCAGCGGGCGCAGGTAGCAGGATTCGAGCTTGTTGGCGCGCACGACTTCCTTCTGCGCTTCCATCAGCTCGTCCTTGGAGAAGGGGATCTCCATGCGGTAGATCTTGGCCGAGTTGATCAGGCGCTGGGTGTGCTCGGCGAGACGGAAAATCGCGGTGCCCTTGGCTGTGTTGTACGCGCGCACGCCCTCGAACACGGCTACGCCGTAATGCAGGGAGTGGGTCAGGACGTGGGTCGTGGCTTCGCGCCAAGGCACGAGCTTGCCGTCCTGCCAGATGAAACCGTCGCGGTCAGCCATGGACATGATGGGATTCTCCAGCGGAATTGTGTTCAGGGGGGCGCTCCGCAGCGCGGAGCGAATTCGCAATTTTAGCGCAAACCCGGCGACTTTGCGGGGTGCGCGCGGCAGCGGCTCACTGCGGGTGCCACCCGAGCACGGCCAGCATCACGGCGAAGCCGACGACGTAGGCAAGGGGGATGTGCCAGCCCTTGCGCAGCCACTGGACCGCCGAGCGCGCCTCGGGGTACATGCTGGACAGCGCGACGCCGGCCGAGGAGCCGAACCACAGCATCGAGCCGCCGAAACCGACCGCATACGCGAGGAAGCCCCAGTCGTAGCCGCCTTGGCGGATCGCCAGCGCCGTGAGCGGGATGTTGTCGAACACCGCGGAGACGAAGCCCAGCACGAGCGCGCTGGTCCATGACGCGGGCGGCAGTTCGTTCACCGGCATCATCGACGCGCAGGCGACCAGCGAGAGCAGGAAGACCGAGCCCCTGGCGGTTTCCGGCAGGATTTCCCAGTCGTGGCGGCGCAGTTGCGCGGTGAGCAGGATCGCCACCCACACGGCGACGCCGATGAAGGGGAAGGCGCTGGCGACGCTCGGGGCGGCGATGTTCACGGTGATGTTGGTGCCGATCGCGAGGCCCAGCATGAGCATGACGATGAAGAGCCGGCCCCAGTCGATGTGCGTGTGCTCGTGGGTGTGCTTGTTGATTGGCGACCAGGCGTGCTGCTGCTTCGCGGCGATCGTGCCGAAGATGCACAGCGCGATGCCGGCGCCGAGGGCGGCTTTGAGCACGGCGAGCGGCGAGATGCCGGCGATCCACATCATCGTCGTCGTGGTGTCGCCGACGACGGAACCGGCGCCGCCGGCGTTGGAGGCCGCGACGATGGCCGCAAGATAGCCGATATGCACCCTCGCGCGGAACAGCTGGTGCGCCATCGCGCCACCGATGAGGGCGGCGGCGATGTTGTCGAGGATGGACGAGATGAAGAAGATCATCACGAGCAGCGCGAAGGGGCCTTTCCAGTCCTTCGGCAGGAACTTCGGCAGGATCACCGGGACATGGCTCTTCTCGAAGTGCCGCGCGAGGATCGCAAAGCCCATCAGTAGGCAGAACAGGTTGGCGAACGTGACCCATTCGTGGCCGAGGTGGCCGATCCAGCCCGCCACGCCGGGGCCGGCCGCGAAGCCGGTGAAGACGATCTTGTAGAGGCTGATGACGGCGAAGCCGGTCAGCGCGACGTACAACGTGTAGTGGTGCAGCAGCGCGACGCCGAGCAGCGTCAGCGCGAAGAGGATGAAGTCGACGGGAATGCCGACGAGCGTGGGTGTCATGTCTTCTTGGTCTGACGTCGCGGGACGGTGAATGATAATGCGTATCCCTGCTCTGCGGGTGTCATGGGGGATACGGTCGCTTACGAGTCCGATCCGGGAAGATCAGGGCGCACAGGGTAAAATGCTCGTTTTTGCATGACGATGGCGATGGAACGAGTCTGGAAACCGAACGTGACGGTGGCATCGGTGATCGAGCGTCAGGGGCGTTTTCTCATGGTGGAGGAGGAGACGGCCGATGGTCTGCGGTTCAACCAGCCGGCCGGTCACCTGGAGGCGGGGGAGTCCCTGGTCGACGCCGCCGCGCGCGAGACGCTGGAGGAGACGGCGCACCGCTTCGTCCCCGAGTACCTCATCGGCATCTACCAGTGGCCGGTGCCGAAGGGCGGCATCACCTACCTGCGCTTCGCGTTCGGCGGCACGGTCGGTGCCGAGGAGGCGGGCCGCGCGCTCGACGCGGGCATCGTGCGCGCGCTGTGGCTGACGCGCGATGAACTGCTCGACTGCCGCGAGCGCCATCGCAATCCGCTGGTGCTGCAGTGTGTGGACGACTGGATCGCAGGGCGCCGCCATGCGCTCGACCTGATCCGGCATTATCCGGGTTGAGTCGTGCGGCGATGCGCGCTGCGCTGATCGCCTGCCTGTTGTGCGCTCTGCCGGGCGCACATGCGGCCGAAGCCGTCGAGGTGTGCTTCAACTACGGCTGTGCCAGCCGGGTGCAGGTCGAGCTGGCCGACGACGGCCTCGCCGGGGTGGCCGCCGTGCTGGCAGCGGCGGCCGACGCCGAGGCCGAGCGCGGGGCGATCGCCCGCGCGGTGGGCATGATGCAGCGTCTGGCCGCCCGCGAGACGCCGATCGCGGCGGATCGTGGCGGCAACTTTCTCGATGACGACGTCGCGGGGCGGATGGACTGCATCGATCACTCGACGACGACGACGCACTTTCTCGAACTCATGGCGGCGCGCGGCTGGCTGCGGTTTCACCGCGTGCTGCCGGCCGAGCGGCGGGCGCCCTGGCTGGTGCTGCAGCATTTCTCCGCCGTGATCGAGGAAACGGATGCTCCGCCTCTCCGGGCGCCCGTCGCCGCCGCGCCCGCCGTGGTGGTGCCCGACTACGTCGCGCCGATGCTGGCGCTGTGCGATTGCGGCGAAGTGCTCGCGGATGTCGCGCCGGTCGTGCCCGCCAGGCTGGAGCCGGAACGCGAAGTGTCGCAGAATCCCGGCGCGCGCTTTGCGGTCGACAGCTGGTTCGTGGATCATGGCGAGCCTGCGGTGGTGCTGCCGCTGGCGGATTGGCTGAATGGAGAAGGACCGAATGTCCAGTAAGAAGGATCCGAACGGGATGAAGGTGGTCGTCGGCATGTCCGGCGGCGTGGATTCCTCGGTGACCGCGCTGTTGCTGAAGCAGCAGGGCTACCAGGTGACCGGCCTGTTCATGAAGAACTGGGAGGACGATGACGACGACGAGTACTGCTCGACGCGTCAGGATCTGGTCGACGTCGCGTCGGTGTGCGATGTGATCGGCATCGACCTCGAGGTCGTGAATTTCTCGGCGGAGTACAAGGACCGCGTGTTCGCCGATTTCCTGCGCGAGTACGAGGCCGGGCGCACGCCGAACCCCGACATCCTGTGCAATTCGGAGATCAAGTTCCGCTGCTTCCTCGACCACGCGATGCAGCTCGGCGCGGACAAGATCGCGACCGGGCATTACGCGGGCGTGCGCGAGTGGGTGAACGACGGGCGTACCGAATTCCAGCTGCTGAAGGCCGAGGACGGCACGAAGGACCAGAGCTACTTCCTCTATCGCCTGACGCAGGCGCAGCTCGCGAAGACGCTGTTCCCGCTGGGCGGGCTGTACAAGCGCGAGGTGCGCCGGATCGCCGCCGAGGCGGGCCTGCACGTGGCGGAGAAGAAGGATTCGACGGGCATCTGCTTCATCGGCGAGCGGCCGTTCCGCGAGTTCCTGATGCGCTACCTGCCGACCAAGCCGGGCGAGATCTGCAACCTCGACGACGGCCGCGTGCTCGGCGAGCACCAGGGCCTGATGTACCACACGATCGGCCAGCGCAAGGGCCTGCACATCGGCGGCATCAAGGGCAAGCAGGACGAGGCCGGCGAACATGACGCCTGGTATGTCGCCGCGAAGGACGTGAAGGCGAACGTGCTCTACGTCGTGCAGGGCCACGACCATCCCGCGCTGCTGAAGGGCAGCCTGACGGCGGCCGAGCTCAACTGGATCGCGGGGCGTGAGCCGCACACGCACTGGGTGTATACGGCCAAGCCGCGCTACCGCACGCCCGACATGCCGTGCGAGATCGATGCGCTGGCCGACGGCCGTGCCGAGATCGCGTTCGCCCAGCCGCAGTGGGCGCTGACGCCGGGCCAGAGCGTGGTCGTGTATGAATCGAAGGTGTGCCTGGGCGGCGGCGTGATCGTCTGAGCGCGGGCAGTTCGGACGCCCGGCCGGCGGTGTGTGCCGGCCGGGCGTCGTCGTTTACGACTGCTTGCCGGCGAGGCCCTTCTTCAGGAGCTTCGCGACCAGCGGATTGACCGCGGCGTCGGCATGCGCTCCGCTCGACGCTTTCGCGAAGCGGTCGGGGGTGTCGCTGTTCTTCATGCGGCCGCGGATCTTGAGGCCGTTGAGTTTCTCGAGGTCGGTCTTCTTCATAGCAGGTCAATTTTGCGGCGTGGTGAGGGACGGGGCGCTCAGGGGGCGACCGGCGAGGGGTGCAGGCGCAGGCAGAGGCCGCGGCGCCAGTGCTCGCAGCGTTCGATGTATTCGCGCGTGCTCTTGGGCATCGTCACGCGCGCACGCGTGATGTAGCTGACGAGATCGCGCCCCTGCACGATCAGATTCACGCCATCGACGGCGAGTTGCAGGTCTTCGGGCGTGGTGGCGCCGGCGAGCCGCGGCGAGACGCTCGCGAGCCGCTCGGCGGCGACGGCGAAGTCGGACCACACGTCGAAGATCGCGGGATCGGTGCGCAGCGTCTCGCATTTCACCTTGGCGGCTTCGGCGAAGCGCAGCGTCGGATCCTCGATGCCTTGGAAGAAACGCGATCCGGCGAAGGTCTCGACCATCACGCCGCTGATGCGGTCGATGTCGCGCAGGGTCTGGGAGATCTTGATGTAGCGGCTGTCGTAGAAGGCTTCGATCGGGATCGAGAACGCGCGGAAGGGCTCGCCCCACAGCTCGTCGATGCCTTCCTCGCCGCTGCGGTGGCGCACGAGCTTGCCGAGGTTGAGGGCTTCCTGCAGACAGAAGCCGCACTCGCGCATCAGCGCGTTGTCGGTCTGGATCTCGATGCCGAGTTCCTGCATCTCCATCAGTTTCGTGAAGATGTCCGTCGCGCGGTTGAACAGCGCGCCGGCGAGCATCGCGCCCTTGACGCGCTTGCGGTCCGGATCCGGCTCGGCGTTGTAGGAGGCGCGCGTCTCGGCGAGGCGTTTGCCGGGGATGTTGATGCCGTGCTCGACGTGGTTGAAGAGGCGCCGCGTGAGGCCTTCGATGAGCTGTCGCTTCATGCGCAGGGAGTCGGCCGGCGGTTCGTAGGCCTTGATCCAGTAGCCGTCGTAGAACACGCGTTCCACGCCGTCGATCGTGCGCTTGGTGCCGTTGGCAGTGATGGAAGTATTCATCTCTGGAATGCCCGGTCGGGTTGAGCGGAAGGCGCGGGCGGGCCGTGCCCTGGTCGCAGGGCGAATCTTACGGCAAGCGTGCTGGCACGATGTCGGGCACAGACAATTTTTTCCACCGCGAAAAGTCCGCTGCGGCGGGCGGGGCGGACCAGGCGGCGTCAGGCGAGATCCGGCGGCACCACGGCGCGCAGCACGGTCTGGGTTTCCCCGTCGCGCACGCGGTTGGTGAACCACCACAGCGCGCCTTTCTTGATCGTCCAGTCGGATTCGGCGCCCGAGAGCAGCAGGGCGGCCAGGCGGCCGAGTGCGGGCTGATGGCCGATGACGAGGCAGGGGCCCGCGGAATCGGGCCAGCCGGTGGCCGCCAGCAGGTCGGCGACGCCGCCTTCGGGCGCCAGCGCCGGGACGATCTCGAAGCGATCGGTGAACGCGGTGGCGGTCTGGCGGGTGCGCACGGTCGGGCTGACGAGCACGCGCAGCCGCTTGGGACGGCGTTCCTCGAGCCAGGCGGCGACCCGCTGTGCCTGGCGCAGGCCGCGCTCGGTGAGTTCGCGGGTGTGGTCGGGGCTGCCGTCGACGGCTTCCGCGTGGCGCCACAGCAACAGGTCCATCGTGTCCTCCTCGTCCAAGGTGCGACAGCCTATGGGGGGATTGTTGCCACGCAATGACGGGCTCATCGGCGCGCCCCGGCCCAGGGCGCCTCGTCGCCGAGCAGCCGGGCGACATCGCGCAGGGCGCGGCGGCCGGCGCGGGCGTAGGCGGGGCCGTGCCAGCCGCAGACGAAGGCCGCCGCGGCGCGCAGTTGCGCGTCATCGCCGGCAAAGTGCGCAAGGCGGAGGCGGGCCACGTCGACGTCGTGCACGAAACCGAGCGTGTTCTGGGTGCGGACGATGGCCGCGAGGTACTTGCGTGTCCGCTTTGCCGGCAGCAGGGGGGTGAAGAATTCGAGCGCGTAGCGCAGACGCTTGAGCGCGATGCGCAGTGCGTGGAGGTGGGCGCGGCTGCCATCCGTGGCCGCGGCATGGCGGCGCCGGACTTTCTTGCGCAGGCGGTCGAGCTGACGGTGCGCGAAGTCCGTGAGCGTTGCGTCCGCGTGGGCGCCGTCGGGCGGCAGGGCGTGCAGGGCGGCGGTGAGGCCGATCATCAGGCGGCCCTGGGCGGCGGGATCGAGGCCGTTCAGGGCGTCGCGGCGCGCGCGCTCCCGTTCCGCTCCGACGCGGGCGGCGAGCGCGACGACCGCGTCGGCTTCGCTGCCGCTGTGATCCGCTTCGTCCGTGGCGACGGGAGCGAGGATCTCTGCGTGGAGGACGTCGAGGTCGCGCGCCGCGGCGAAGGTGCGCGCGTTGTCGCCGAGGCGCGCCCGCCAGTCCCCGACGAATTCGGGCGGCAGCACCGGTGCGAAGAGGCTCAGCAGCGTGCGCAGGCGCCGCAGCGCGACCCGCAGCTGGTGGATGAATTCGGGGGCGCCGTCTTCGGCGGCACCGACCGCGTTGGCTTGCCACTGGCGCAGGCAGGAACCGGCGAGGCTGCGGAAGGCGTCGAGCGGGCAGGCGTCGGCCGTGATGGCCGACGGTTCGGCGCGTGCCGGCGCGAGCCGCGTGCCGAGGTGGAGGGCGTAGCCGCGTTCGGCCTTGCTGAGATCGCTGGGCATCAGCGGAATGTCCCCGGCGAGGCGGCAGGCGAGCACGAGCAGGTCGAGCGGTTCGCCGGCGACGAGTTCCAGCTCCAGTTCGCTGATCGGGGCGCGCTGCTCGCCGGCAATGACTTCGCCGTGGTCGATCATCATCAGGATGCGCACCGTGTCGTCGGGGGCATACAGGCGGGTTTCGCGCCGGAAGCGGGTCGTGAACACGGGGACGAACCCGGGCGCGCGGCGGGTGAGGAGCTTGCGCACCTTGGCGTCGTCGACCGGCGTGAAGTCGAAGCTGCCGGCGTAGGGGTGTTCCCACTCGGGGCGGGCGCTGAGTCCGGCGGTCGATTCCGCCGCGCACTTCACCGTCTGCAGTTCGACGCGGCCCTTCCTGCGGATGCGCAGCCCGATGCGGCGCGCCGCGAGCTGCAGGTCGGGCGTGTCGAAATAGGTGTTGTCGAGCGTTGCCGTCCTGCCCTGGCGGGCGGCGCCGGCCACCAGCGGGTGGCGCCGCAGTGCCGGGAGGGCCTTGGGGGGCAGGGTGAGTTTGAGTTCGATTTCCTGGCCCATGAAGCGCGATCGCCCGTTGATCAGGTTCTGATTCTAGTCGCGTATTACGTTTGCGTCATGCGCGGAAAGATGAACTGAAATATTTCAGCGGACCATGTCGCCCCGCCTGGCGGCGACCTGCGTCAGTCCTCACCGAACACCAGTTGCCACAGCCGGCGCACCGATTCCCGCGCGAACGCCACTTCCAGCGGCTGGACGCGCGAGGGCAGGTCGTTGAGGCGCTGGCGGTGCTGCAGGTGGCGGAACATGCGGTAGCTGTCGCCGCAGCGGCCGGCGTGGCCCGCCGGGATGAGGCCGAGATCGCCGGCGATGCGCAGCAGGGCGATGTTGCCGAGGTTGCCGGTGAGTTCGGGGTACTGGTGGGCGTGGCCGAGCACAAGGTACTGGACGAGGAACTCGACGTCGATGAGGCCGCCGTGGTCGTGCTTGAGGTCGAAGAGCTCGCTCTTGCCCGCGTGGGCGTCGCGCATCTTGTGGCGCATCTCGAGCACGTCCGCGCGCAGCTTCTCGAGGTCGCGCGGCTGGCGCAGGACTTCGCAGCGGATGCGTTCGAAGGCTTCGCCGAGCGCGGCATCGCCGGCGGCGAAGCGCGCACGCGTCAGTGCCTGGTGTTCCCACACCCACGCCGATTCGAGCTGGTACTGGCGGAAGGAGTCGAGCGAGCACACGAGCATGCCCGCCTCGCCGTTCGGGCGCAGGCGCAGGTCGGTCTCAAACATGATGCCGGCGGCGGTCTGGCTGGAAAGCCATGAATTGAGGCGCTGGCCGAGACGGGTGTACACCTCGGGCGCTTCCGGCGCGTCGTCGTCGTGCAGGTACACGAGGTCGAGATCGCTGGCGTAGCCGAGCTCCTTGCCGCCAAGCTTGCCGTAGGCGATCACGGCGAACTTGGGTTCGTCGCGGTGGCGGATCTTGATCTTGCGCCAGATCGTCGGGAGGCTGAGGTCGAGCATCATGTCGGCCAGCGCCGAGAGGTGGTCGGCGAGCTTTTCGACCGTGAGCATGCCGGCGATGTCCTGCATCAGCAGTCGGAACACGAGCGCGTGATGCTGTTCGCGCATCATGTCCATCTGCCGCTCCATGTCGGGTTCCGCAAGGTCCAGCGCGCCGGCGATCTGCTCGCGCAGGGCGGGCCAGTCCGGGGCCGTCTGCAGCACGCGCGCATCGAGCAGTTCGTCGAGCAGGATGGGGTGGCGGATGAGGAACTGCGCCGCCCAGCGCGATGCGCTCATCAGGTCGGCCACGCGACGCAGCGCCTGCGGGTATTGCTGCAGCAGTGCGAGGTAGGCGCCGCGGCGGCTGATGGATTCGAGGAGGTCGAGACAGCGCCCGAGCGTCTCGTCGGCGTCCGGCGTGCTGGCCGCGGCTTCGACGACGCGCGGGATCAGCGCGTCGAGGCGGCTGCGGATGTGGTTGGGAAGCTGCTGGTAGCGGTTGCCGGTGCGGATCGCGGCGAGGCGGCGTGCCGCGGAGGGCGGATCGCGGTAGCCGAGCCTGGCGAGTGTGCCTTCGGCCTGGCTGCTGTCGCCGGCGGCGGCCCACATGCTGTCGAGGGTGTGGCCTTCTTCGGCCGGGTCGCCGAACACATGCTCGAAGTGGCGGCTCACCGCGGCACGGTGGCGGTCGATGACTTCGAGCAAGGCGGCGAAGTCGGGGAAGCCCATGCCGCGGGCAATGCGCGCACGGTCCTCGTCGTTGCCGGGCAGGTCGTGCGTCTGCGCGTCGTCGAGGTATTGCAGGCGATGCTCGAGGCGGCGCAGGAATTCGTAGGCCTCGCTGAGCTCGGCGACCGCCTCGGGCGCGAGGAAGCCGCGTTCGGCGAGGCGCGCGAGCACTTTCAGCGTCGGGCGGATCTGCAACTGCGTCTCGCGTCCGCCGCGGATGATCTGGAACACCTGGGCGATGAACTCGATCTCGCGGATGCCGCCCGGGCCCAGCTTGATGTTGTTGGCGCGGTCGCGGCGCGCGACTTCGCGGCGGATCTGCGCGTGCAGGTCGCGCATCGCGTTGATGGCGCCGAAATCGAGGTATTTGCGGAAGATGAAGGGGCGGGCGATCTTTTCCAGTTCCTCGAAACGCTCGCCCGCGAGCACGCGTGCCTTGATCCACGCGTAGCGCTCCCATTCGCGCCCCTGCGTGATGAAGTAGTTCTCCAGCATGTCGAAGGAGCACACCAGCGGGCCGGAGTCGCCGTTCGGCCGCAGCCGCATGTCGACGCGGAAGACCTGCCCGTGCTCGGTGATGTCGGCGAGCGCCTGGATCAGCTGCTTGCCGAGGCGCTCGAAGAACTCGAAGTTGCTGATGACCTTCGCGCCGCCCGTGTCGCCGTCTTCGGGATAGATAAAGATCAAGTCGATGTCTGAAGAAACGTTGAGCTCTCGCCCGCCGAGCTTGCCCATGCCGATGACGAGCAGCTCCTGCTCCCAGCCGCTCTGCGAGACCGGGGCGCCGTAGCGTTGCACGAGGGCCTCGCGCAGCACGTCGTGGGCGGCGCGGATCGTGACCTCGGCGAGCACGGTCATCGTTTCGGTGACTTCGGTGAGGTCGGCGATGCCGTTGAGGTCGCGCACGATGAGGTGGCACATGACCCAGGTGCGCAGATTGCGCAGCGTGCCGCGCAGGCGTGCTTCGTCGAGCCCGGAGCCGGCCATGAAGGCCTGCATCGCGTCGGCGTCGAGCGGGCGGTCGAGCGAGGCGGCGAGCCGTTCGGCGAGCCAGGCGCGGCTGTCGAGCATGCGCTGGAGGTAGCGCGACAGCGTCGCCGCGTAACAAATTGCTTCGGAGGGCTGTTCGGGTGTGTCTGACATGGGAGACGGACTCGGGATCATTGATAGAATGCGCGGTTCCCCGGACGCATGAGCTGGTGCCGACGCTCAGGATGCACACTGGATTGTATCGAAGCCGGTCCGCATTCAGTCGGGTCGCAGCGCAGCTTCCGCCTTATTGCCGATGAACGCCCCTCACACCCCCCTTCCCGACCTCGCTGTCATGATCTCCTCCGCGCGCCGCGGGCGGGTGTGGCGCGTGCTGTCGGTCGCCTTGCTGGCGGCATGGTTCGTCCTCGGCACGGGTTTCCTGCTCGTGCGCGAAGTGCTGGTGCCGCGTGTCGGGGAGTTCCGCCAGGAGCTGGCCGATGCGATCTCGGTGGCGGCGGGCCTGCCGGTATCGATCGAGGGCTTGTCGGCCGACCTGCGGGGGCTGCGTCCGCGCCTGCATCTGGCCGGCTTCGAGCTGAAGGACCGCGAGGGACGCCCGGCCCTGCACCTGGACAGCATCGATGCGACGCTGTCGTGGTGGTCGCTGCTGCGTGCCGAGCCGCATTTCCATCGCATCGAGGTGAAGAGCCCCGTCCTGGCCCTGCGGCGCGACGTGGACGGCGCGATCTACATCGCCGGCATCCGCATCGATCCGGAGCAGACCGCCGACCGCAGTTTTGCCGACTGGCTGTTCGCGCAACGCGAGATCGTCATCCGCGACGCGAGCCTGGGCTGGACCGATGCGATGCGCGGCGCGCCGGAACTGAATCTTGCCGGCGTGCAGTTCCGCCTGCTGCGCAGCGGTCCGCGCTATCGCTTCGCGTTCCGGGCGCAGGCGCCAGCGGAGCTGGCGCCGATGATCGAAGTGCGCGGCGACCTTGCGAGCCGTGCGCCGGCCGATCCGTCGTCGTGGATGGGGCAGGTGTATGTCGCCGCGGACGAGGCGAGCCTGGGCGGCTGGCGGACCTGGATCGATTATCCGGTGGCGCTGGCGGGGCGGGGCGGTGTGCGGGCGTGGATGGGACTGGACGAGGGGCGCCTCGATTCGCTGGCGGTCAATCTCGCGTTGGCGGACGTGAACGCGCGCCTGGGCGACGATCTGCCGGTGCTCGAGCTCGCGAGCGTGCGTGGCCGGCTCGTGGGGCGGCGCACGGCCGAGGGCATGGCGTTTTCCGCCCGCGGGCTCGAACTCGCAACGATGGACGGCCTCGCGATCGCGCCGACGGACCTGGACCTGAGCTTGCACGGTGCCGACGGCGGTCCGCCGGACGCGGGAAAGTTTACGAGCGGCCGACTCGATTTCAGGGTCTTGAGCAGCCTTGCCGCCCACCTGCCTTTCGACCCCGCGGTGCGGCAACGCATCGGCGCGTTCGCGCCGCAGGGCACGCTCGATGAGCTGCGCCTCGAATGGCGCGGCGCCCTTGACAAGCTGGAGGCGTGGAAGATCCGCACGCGCTTCGCCGGCATCGGACTCAATCCGCAGGGCGCCGTGCCGGGCCTCGCGGGCATGTCGGGCGAAATCGAAGGCGACGAGCGCGCCGGCCGCTTCCGTATCGCCGGACAGGACGCCGCGCTGGAGCTGCCCGCGGTCTTCCCCGAGTCACGGATCGGTTTCTCGAATCTGCGTGCCGACGGGCGCTGGACGCATGGCGCCGATGGCCGGCTCGAGATCGCGCTCGACAGTGCGAACTTCGACAACCCGGATGCGGCCGGGACCGCGTCCGGGCGTTACTGGCCAGCCGCGGGCAGCGCCGGGGAGATCGACCTCAGCGCGCGCCTGACGCGCGCCGAAAGCGGTGCCGTGTGGCGCTATCTGCCCCATGTCGTGAATGACGACACGCGCACGTGGCTGCGGCACGGCATCGTCGGCGGCCGGGTGCCCGACGCGCGCCTGCGCCTGAAGGGCAAGCTCGACGACTTCCCGTTCCGCAACGGCAAGTCGGGCCAGTTCCTCGTGACGACCCGCGTCTTCGGTGCGCGCCTGGATTACGCGGAAGGCTGGCCGTCGATCACGAACATCGACGGCGAAGTGCGCTTCGAAGGGCCGGGGATGCGCATCACGGCCGATCGCGCGCGCATTTTCGGGGTCGCGCTCGCGAACGTCGTGGCCGACGTGCCGGATCTCGACGCTCCGGGCGGCGAGATCATGAGCATCCACGGCCGGGCGGCGGGGCCGACGGCCGATTTCCTGCGCTTCGTGTCGGAAAGCCCGGTGTCGCGCCGCATCAACGGCTTCACCGACGCGATGCGTGCGGAAGGCACGGGCGCGCTCGACCTGAAGCTGGTGCTGCCGCTGCGCCGGATGGACACCAGCACCGTGAAGGGCGAGTACCGCTTCACCGCGAATCGCGTGAACGTGGTCGATGGCCTGCCGCCGCTGACCGAGGCGAGCGGCGTCGTGCGCTTCACCGAGAACGATCTGGCGATCCCGGAAGCGCGTGCCCGCCTGTACGGCGAGCCGATGCAGCTGGTGGCGAGCACGGCGAAGGACGGCGGCGTCGTGTTCGACGCCTCCGGCGGCATGAAAGTGCAGGCCCTGCGGGAGGCCCACGATCTGCCGGGGCTGGACCACCTTTCGGGCGGGGCGGAGTGGAAGGCGAACATCGACACGCGTGCGCAGGGCACCAGGGTGGTGGTCGACTCGAACCTGATCGGCGTGGCGTCGAGCCTGCCCCAGCCGATGAACAAGAGCGCCACGGCGACCTGGCCGCTGCGCGTGACGCTGGATTTCCCCGCCGGCGGAAAGTCCGAGAGCGTACGTGTCGCGCTCGACGGTCGGGGCGAGCTGCAGCTGGAGCGCCGGCGTGCCGGCGACGGCTGGGGGGCGGCGCGCGGCGGCATGGGCTTGCAGGCTGCTGCGCCGAACTCCGATGCCGGCGTGGCGATCGCGGCGAAACTCGACGAGCTCGACGTGGATGCCTGGCGCAAGGTGTTCGACGCCGCGAAGAGCAGTGGGGGGGCGGACCGGCGCGGGCCGATCGCGGTTGCGGCGGTCGACCTGCGCGCGCAGCGCCTGAGCGGGTTCGGCCACGAGCTCGCCGATGCCCACCTGAGCGCGCGCGCGGACGACGGGGGCTGGCGAGGGCGGATCGAGAGCCGTGAGGTGGAAGGGGATTTCGAGTGGCGGGACAGCGGCGACGGCACCCTGCGTGCGCGCCTGAAACGCCTCGTGCTCGGCGGCAGCCACGATGCTGCCACCGAGGCCGCCGCGAGCGCCGACGCTGCGGCGGAAACGGATGAAGCGCCGCGGCGCCTGCCTGCGCTCGACGTCGTCGTCGATCGCTTTTCGCTGCGCGGCATGGAGTTCGGCCGCCTCGAACTGCAGGCGCAGAATCAGGGCGGGATGTGGCATCTCGATGCGGTGTCGCTGGCGAACGCCGACGGCAGGCTGGGCGGCTCCGGCTTGTGGCGTCCGGGCGTGCGACCGCAGACCGATCTCGATTTCCGCCTCGAGGCGCGCGACATCGGGCTGCTGGCGAAGCGGCTCGGGTATGGCGAGGCCGTGCGCGGCGGCAAGGCGGTGCTGACCGGCAAAGTCGCCTGGCGTGGGGCGCCGACGCGCATCCACTATCCCTCGCTGACCGGCACGATGACGATCGAGGCCGAGAACGGGCAGTTCCGCAGGCTCGACCCCGGAGTGGGGCGCCTGCTCGGTGTGCTCAGCCTGCAGGCGCTGCCGCGGCGCCTCACGCTCGACTTCCGCGACGTGTTCAGCGAAGGATTCGCCTTCGACAGCATTTCCGGTAGCATCAAGGCAGCGGCAGGCCAGCTGCGCACCGACGACCTGCGCATCCGCGGACCGGCGGCAAGGGTGCGGATGAGCGGGTCGGTCGATATCGAGGACGAGACGCAGGACCTGCGCGTGACGGTGCAGCCGACGCTGTCCGAATCGGTGGCGATCGGCACGGCGGCCGGGCTCATCAATCCGGTCGCGGGGGTGGTGGCCTACGTCGCGCAGAAGGCGCTGAGCGATCCGATCGAGAAGATGTTCGCGTTCAGCTACGCGGTCACCGGCAACTGGGCCGATCCGAAAGTCGAGAAACTCACCGCCGCGCCCGGCACGGCGGCTTCATCGAAGCAGGAGTGAAGAGCTTGAACCGTTCCCCCGTGCGCATCGCCGCGATCCAGACCGTTTCCGGCCCCGACGTCGGCGACAATCTCCGCATTGCCGGGGAACTGGTCGCCGAAGCCGCCGCCGCGGGGGCGAAGCTCGTCGCCCTGCCCGAGTACTTCCCGCTCATCACCGCCGACGAGACCGTGAAGGTCGCGATCCGCGAAGCGGACGGCCGCGGTCCGATCCAGAACTTCATGCGCGAGACCGCCGCACGCCACGGCGTGTGGCTCGTCGGCGGCACGATCCCGCTGGTGGCCGAGTCGGACGCCAGGGTGCGCAATTCGACGCTGGTGTTCGATGACCGCGGCGAGCGCGTCGCGCGCTACGACAAGATCCACCTCTTCGGCTTCCAGAAGGGCGCCGAGCGCTACGACGAGGCCGCCACGATCGAGGCGGGTCGCGAGGTGGTCGCCTTCGACGCCCCCTGCGGCCGCGTGGGTCTGTCGGTGTGCTACGACCTGCGCTTTCCCGAACTCTTCCGTGCGATGGGTGCGGTCGATCTCATCGTCCTGCCCGCGGCCTTCACCTACACTACCGGCCGCGACCACTGGGAAGTGCTGCTGCGCGCCCGTGCGATCGAGAACCAGTGCTACGTGATGGCGCCGGCGCAGGGCGGACGCCACCCGAGCGGGCGCGTCACCTGGGGGCACACGCTGATCGCCGATCCGTGGGGCGAAGTCCTCGCGTGCCGCGACGAAGGGCCGGGCGTCGTGTGGGCCGATGTCGACCCCGCGCGCATCGCGGCCGTGCGCGAAAGCCTGCCCGCCCTGCGCCACCGCTGCCTCGGCATCGCCGAAGCCTGACGCCTGCGTCAGCCCTTTTGACCTTATTCGCCTTGTCCGTGTCGAAACGGACAGACCGCCCCAACCTGGACGAACAATGAGCCGAGCACAGAACCCCCTCAAGGTCGCCGACCGTTACCTCCTCAACCCCTACGATCTGGGCGAGGCGGAACTCGAGAAGGTGTTCCGCAAGCTGATGCGCCATCGCCTCGACTACGCCGACCTGTACTTCCAGTACCACCGCTCCGAGGGCTGGAGCCTCGAGGAAGGCATCGTCAAGTCGGGCAGCTTCAACATCGAGCAGGGCGTCGGCGTGCGCGCCATCAGCGGCGAGAAGACCGCCTTCGCCTATTCGGACGACATTTCCCTGCCGGCCCTGACGTCGGCCGCCGAAGCCACGCGCGCGATCGCCGAGGCGGGCGGGCGGCGCACCGTCGCGATCGCGCCGCACGGCGGCAAGTCGCGCCTGTACCGCGGCGAAGACCCGCTCGCCTCGCTCGACGACACCGCCAAGGTGAAGCTCCTCGAACGCCTCGAAGGCTTCGCGCGCGGCGAGGACCCGCGCGTCACGCAGGTCATGGCGCACATCGCCGGCTCGTGGGAAGTGGTGCTCGTCGCGCGCAGCGACGGCCACATGGCGGCCGACGTGCGCCCGCTCGTGCGCGTGTCCGTCACCGTGATCATGGAAGACAAGGGGCACCGCGAGCAGGGCAGCGCGGGCGGCGGCGGACGCTTCGACTACGGCTACTTCGACGACGAGCGCCTGCAGGAATATGCGCGTGCGGCCGTCCATCAGGCGCGCACGAATCTCGCCGCCGGCCCCGCGCCGGCCGGCACGATGAGCGTCGTGCTCGGTCCCGGCTGGCCCGGCATCCTGCTGCACGAGGCGATCGGCCACGGCCTCGAAGGCGATTTCAACCGCAAGGGCAGTTCCGCCTTCTCCGGCCGCATGGGCCAGCAGGTCGCGGCGAAGGGCGTCACCGTCGTCGATGACGGCACGCTGCCCGACCGCCGCGGCTCGCTGACGATCGACGACGAGGGCAATCCGACCGAGCGCACCGTGCTGATCGAGGACGGCATCCTCACCGGCTACATGCAGGACACGATGAACGCGCGGCTCATGGGCGTGAAGCCCACCGGCAACGGCCGGCGCGAATCCTTCGCCCACCTGCCGCTGCCGCGCATGACCAACACCTACATGCTGAACGGCGACAAGGCACCCGAAGAGATCATCAAGTCGGTGAAGAAGGGCCTGTACGCGGTGAACTTCGGCGGCGGGCAGGTCGACATCACTTCGGGCAAGTTCGTGTTCTCGACCGCCGAGGCCTATCTCATCGAGAACGGCAAGGTCACCCGACCGGTGAAGGGGGCGACGCTGATCGGCAACGGTCCGGACGCGCTCACGCGCGTGTCGATGATCGGCAACGACATGGCGCTCGACCCGGGCGTTGGCACCTGCGGCAAGGACGGCCAGAGCGTGCCGGTCGGCGTCGGCCAGCCCACGCTGCGGCTCGACGGGCTGACCGTCGGCGGCACCGCCTGACCGGATCGGGGGGGCTCCGGCACAGGCGGCGCGCCGACCGCTCAGCGTTCCGCCACTTCCAGCACGTTCTCGACGGTCCGCACGCCGCGCACGCCCTGCACGGTGCGCTGGGCGCGGGTGCGCTGCTCGTCATTGACGACGACACCGGCCAGGGTCACGCGACCCGCATGCGCCGATACCGCGATGTGCGTCGCGCGCAGCTCCGGATCGGCGCCGATTGCCGACTTGATCTCGCGCTGCAGGTTGTGATCGTGTTCGTCGCGCGCCACAGCCGCGGTTGCCCTGCGCGACGGCCAGCAGGCCTTCCGCGCGGGCCGGAACGCTGATGCCGAAGGCGAGGGCGCTGGTGGTGAGGACGGAGACGATGTTCTTGCGCGTGATCATGTCGGGGGTACCTTCTGCGGGTTGTTGATTTTGTGCGCGGGCGCCGGGCGTCCGTGCCGTGACCCTCGTTCAGCAGATGGCGTGCCAGGTGTGATCCGGCGCATGTAAACCGCGGTATTGCGGTGCGTTGTGGCGGGGCGTCCTCTCGATGCCCCCTCGCCCCAGGCTCACTTCGACGCGAAAGTGTCGTGTTATCCCGACACTCCTTTCGGTTCTGTGGTAAGTCGCTGATTTAGTGGTATTCCTGCTGTCGCTCACGGGCGACGTCGGCCGTCTCGGCCCGAAACAGGCTGGGCGTGAGCGAATGCCGCTGCAGCAGGCGGTAGAACTCGGTGCGGTTGCGGTCCGCAAGGCGCGCAGCGTCGGAGACGTTGCCGTCGGTGAGCTTGAGCAGCTGGATCAGGTAGTTGCGCTCGAAGCGCAGTTTCGCCTCGGCGTAGCTCAGGGCCTCGATGCTGGGGCCGCGCAGGGCGCGCTCGACCAGCGTCACGGGGATGAGCGGCGTCGTCGCCAGCGCGCACGCCTGTTCCACCACGTTCTGCAGCTGACGGATGTTGCCCGGCCAGGCGGCGGTCGTCAGCGCCTCCAGCGCGTCCGGCGCGAAGCCGCGCAGGCGCTTCTGATATTTGCGCGCCAGGCCGTGCAGGAAATGATTCGCCAGCAGCGGGATGTCCTCGCGCCGCTCGTCCAGCGTCGGCAGGGTCAGGCTGACGACGTTGAGGCGGTAGAAGAGATCCTCGCGGAACGCTCCTTCCGTCAGGGCCGATTCGAGATCCCGGTGCGTCGCGGACAGGATGCGCACGTCGATCTCCAGCGCGCGGCTCGCGCCGACCGGCCGCACCGCGCGCTCCTGCAGCACCCGCAGCAGCTTCACCTGCAGCGCGAGCGGCATGTCGCCGATCTCGTCGAGGAAGATCGTGCCGCCGTCCGCGGCCTGGAACAGGCCCGTGTGCGATGTCGCGGCCCCCGTGAACGCGCCCTTCATGTGGCCGAAGAGCTCGGACTCGAGCAGCTGCTCCGGAATCGCGCCGCAGTTGATCGCGATGAAGGGCTTGTCGGCGCGCGGGCTGGCGTTGTGGATGGCGTGTGCGAGCAGCTCCTTGCCGGTGCCGCTGTCGCCGCGGATCAGGATGCTGGCGTCGGAGGCGGCCACGAGCAGCGCCTCGTCCAGCACCGTCGCCATGCGGGCGCTGTGGCTGATGATGTTGTCGCGCCAGCCGGCGGCCACGCGCTCCTCGCAGGCATGGGCGGTGCCGGCGATCTGCAGCGCCTGCGCGATCTTGTCGAGCAAGGCCTTGCTGTCGAACGGTTTGGTCAGATAGCCGAACACCCCGCGCGAGGTCGCCTCCGCCGCATCCGGGATGGTGCCGTGCGCGGTCAGCAGGATCACTGGCAGCGCCGGCCAGATCTGGCGGATCTCCTCGAAGAGCTGCAGCCCGTCGCGGTCGGGCAGGCGCACGTCGCTGACCACCAGCCCGAAGCGCTCCACCGCCAGGCAGGCCAGCGCGGCTTCAGCGCTTTCCGCGGTACTGACGCGATAGCCGCTCGCGCCCAGTCGCATCGACAGCAGCCGCAGCAGATCGGCGTCGTCGTCAACGAGCAACAGGTGGGCACCGCCCTGCGTCGTCATGGCCTCGCCGGCGGCGGTCTGGCTCGTCCTCATTTCTCGGTTCTCCTTTCCCGTGGCGTCGATTGCGTCGGCGTCGATGCGGACGGCCTGGCCGGCAGGGTGCGTTCGATTTCGGTCAAGGCGTCGAGCTTCGCCTGAAGCTCTTCGCCCTGTTTCTGCGCGTCCTTGAGCTGCTGCCCCGTCCGCTCGAGCTGCTGGGTCAGCCGTTCCGCGGTGCTCTCGAGCCGCAGGCGCTCCTGCACCTGCTCGGCCAGCACGCGGGCGAGCGGCTGCAGCGCCACCGCATCGGCCTTCTCGGACGCATTCAGCGCTTCTAGCAAGGACTGTGCGCGCTGTAGACTGGTCGCCCCCTGCGGCGGATGGCTCAGGAGCATCGCCTGCTTGATCTGCGCCAGCGGCGCATTGCCCGCACCGGACTGCGCCGAGCGTTCGCGTGCGAGTTCCGATGCATTCATGCCGCGAAGCGTCTCGTGGTAGGCCAGCGCCGTCTGGAGCGGAGTGCTGCGGTTGGTGAGGATCTGCGGCATCGGCGGGATGGGCGGCAGCGCCGGCAACTCGGCGCTTGCGCTGCGCACGCTGGCGCAGCCCGCGAGGCTCCCGGCGAGTGCCAGCACGCAGAGCAGGGCGGCCGCGCCGCGGTGCCCGAGGGCGTCGCGGGCCGCGAGGCGCAGTTCGTGTTGAAAGTCAGATCTCATTGGGAAGTTCGATCCTGAAATAGGCGCCTTTTGCCGAAGGCTGGAGCCCGACGCGCCCGCCATGGGCGACGATGAACTCGCGGACGATGGAAAGGCCGAGTCCGCTGCCGTGACGCGGCTCTTCCGGCTGCCGGCTGCCCTGGAAGAAGGGGTCGAAGATGCGCTCGGCTTCCTCGGCCGCGGCCCCCGGCCCCTGGTCGATGCAATCGATGCGGACCCAGCCGGGCTCGTTGCTCAGCGTGAGGCGGATCTCGCCGTCGCGCGGACTGAACGACACGGCGTTCGCCAGCAGATTCGCCAGCACGATGCGCAGCTTGTCGGGATCCGCGCTGAACGCGGGTGGATCGCCGCGCAAGGCCACCTTCAGGTTGCGCGTCTGGATCGGCAGCTGCTGTTCGGCGATGACCGACTCCGCGAGTGCGCGCAGCAGCACCGGGCGACGACGCAGGTTGCGCGCGTGGAATACCGCCGCGTTGTAGCCCAGCAGGTCCTCGATGCGCCCCTGCAGCGCGTAGGTGTTGTGCTGCAGGATCGCGACCACCTCGCGTTGCTCCCCGGAGAGCTCGCCGACCACCCCGTCTTCCAGCAGCGCGATGCCTTCGCGCAGCGAAGCGAGCGGCGTCTTCAGCTCGTGCGACACGTGGCGCAGCACCCGGTTGCGGTTCGCTTCGAGGTCTGCGAGCCGCAGACGCAGCCAGTCGAGGCGGCGGCCGACGCGGCGCAGGTCCGCGGGGCCGGGAATCGCGACCGGTTCGTCGAAGCGGCTCTCGCCCAGCGCCTCGATCGCCGCCTCCAGCCGGTTGATCGGCCGCAGCAGCCACCAGCCGGTCAGTGCCGCGAAGGTGCAGGCGGCGATGATCGCGGCGAGCACGTGCCACGCGAGGCGGCCGCGGTTGGCGTCCAGTTCCGCGAACAGCACGTGGCTCTGGCGATCGAGCTGCGCCCGCACTTCGCCCGCGAGCCGCTCGTTCAGCGGCGGCACGCGGCCCAGCGCGGCCGTCGCCGGTTCCGCCCCGCCGTTCCCGGTCAGGGCCGCGCCCGCAGCCTCGGCCGCCATGCGCCACTCGTCCACGAGAAGGGTCACGCTCGGCGCACGCAATGCGGAAATCGTGCCCAAGGCCGCGAGCGACTCGCCGCGCGCCTGCTCGAAGCGTTCGCGCAGGAGCGGATCCTTCAGCACGAGGAACTGGCGTGCGCTGCGCTCCATATCGACGCTGCGCTCCCCCAGCTGCTGCACCGCCGTCGAATACTTCAGCGCGTCATCGACGCTTTCGCGGTGCCGGCTCGCAAATTCCTCGAGCGTGATCAGCCCCCCCAGCGCCGTGGCACCCAGGATCGCCGCAATGAGCAGAAAGCTGGCAAGCAGCGAATAGCTGAATGAAAGGCGCGACATGGCTGGAGGATCTTCGTAAACCAGCGCGGAAGTGTAGGTGGCGTTCAGCGGACCGCGTCGTAAGGAAGTGCAAGGCCGTGTTTCAGAATGCGTTTGCCGTCGCTTCCAGGCGACAGTGAAAAATCGAATAAAAACAGGGGTATGACGCCAACGAGCGATTCAGGTGTCGCCGAATGGCGACGGTTTTCGGGTCCGAAATGCCGCGTTCCGGCGTGTAAGCTGAATAAATACTTAAAATTCAAATGCTTGATGGTTTGGCATGGCAAATGCTTATGCGCACGGGGGCGATGACCGTCGGCCCGGAAACGTTTACGGATTCAAGGAGAGACCATGTTCAACAAACCCGCCATGTTCCCCAAAGCGCCAGACTCCCCGGCATCGCGCACCAACGGCACGTCGCGGCCGGCACCGGGCAGTCTGACCGCGGGGGCGGCGTCTTCTTCCGCGAGCCTGTCGCGCAGTGCGTCCGAACTGCCGGCCTCGACCAGCGACTCCTCTCCGGCCGCTGACGAGAAAGCGACGGCAGCGGCGAACATCGCGGCCACCCCGGGCGAAGACAGCGTGCAGGAAACCGGCAGCCGCCTGATCGTCGGACCCGACGTCAAGCTCAAGGGCGCCGAGATCCTCGACTGCGATACCCTGGTCGTCGAAGGCCGTGTCGAAGCCACGATGGACAGCCGCGTCATCCGCATCGCCGAGAACGGCTCCTTCTCGGGCACTGTCGGCATCGACGTCGCCGAGGTGCGCGGCCGCTTCGAGGGCGAACTCACCGCGCGCAGCCAGCTGATCATCCACGCGACCGGCCGTGTCAGCGGCAAGATCCGCTACGGCAAGATCCTGATCGAGGAAGGGGGCGAGATCTCCGGCGACGTGCAATCGCTCGCGACGGCGAAGGATGCGGGCCGGGAGCCGGTGCGCGCCGTCGGCCGTGATGAATCCAGTAACGTGAAGGTCGCCGGCGCCGCCGCCTGACCGACCTTCGCAGGCCGGGAGCCGGCTTCAGCCTCAGCGGGAGGCGGCTGCCGGCCTTGCCGTTTCAGGCATCCGCGTCTTCGTCCTCGAAGCCGACGGTAAAGCGCGACAGCATGGCGTTCAGTGCGGCCTGGTTTTCCGGCCGGTCGAGTTCGAACAGGCGAAAGCCCGTGCTGCAGAACGCCGGATTGGTGTCGTGGCCCGACCACATCGCCTTGGCCGGCAGCACCACGCTGCGCGGCTTGCCGTGGTCGTCGGGCAGGTCGATCCGCAGGCGGTACATGAGGCCCGGCAACATCTTGCTCGGGCCGTACACCAGCAGGCCGGCCTTGCTGATATCGCCGATGCGCCCGATGAATTTGCCCGTTTCCGCGTCATGCACGCGAAACGAGATCGAGATCGATCGGCGGCGAAACAGGCGATGTTCCATGTCGGCTCCAGAGCCCGAAAGGCAGGCTGCTCAGTTGGTCTGGCCGCGCGCGTCCGACACGGCCAGTTTCAGCGGCTGATAGCTCCAGTGCCGCTCCCAGGCCGCGCGTACCATGTTCGGATATTCCGGGCGGCCGAGGCTGCCGTTGTAACGCCCCAAGGCGCGGAACAGGTCGCCCTTCTCGACGTCCAGGTAATGGCGCAGGATCGTGCAGCCGTAGCGCAGGTTCGTGCGCAGATGGAAGAGGTTGTCCTCGGGGCCGCCGATCGTCCTGACCCAGAACGGCATCACCTGCATGTAGCCGCGCGCGCCGGCGCCCGACACCGCGTACTTGCGGAAGCCGCTCTCGACCTGGATCAGCCCGAGCACGAGCTGCGCGTCCAGTCCTGCCCGCGTCGCCTCGTAATGCACGGAGGTCAGCAGATCCTCGCGGTAGGCGCGATCCGGAATCCGTTTCTCGAGGCGGCGCGACATCTCCTGCAGCCAGCGGTGGCGTTCCTCCACGTCGGCGATCAGCACCTCGGGCGCTCCCGCGTCGCTGACCGCCGCATGCAGGGCCGCGCGCACGCTCGCTGCCATCGGCTCATAGATCTGATTGCCGGCCAATGCCTCGCCGCCGAAGGCCGACATGGCCATCAGGGCGGCGAAAAGCAATGAAAGGCGCGTGCGCTCCATGCGCACGTTATAGCTGAAAGTCATTCGCCCCGCATCTTCGCGGCAACGAAACCGGCGAGATCGGCGATCGCGACCTTCGTCGCCTCGGCGTCGCGCCGGCCCTGGTATTCGGCCACGCCTTCCTTCAGGCCGCGGTCGCCGATCACGACGCGATGCGGCACGCCGATCAGCTCCCAGTCGGCGAGCATCACGCCGGGGCGCTCGTCGCGGTCGTCGAGGATCGTATCGACGCCGGCGGCGATCAGGCCCTCGTAGAGCTTCAGCGCCTCGTTGCGCACTGCCTCCGACTTGCCCCAGCCCACCGGGCACACGACGATGCGGAAGGGCGCGAGCGCATCCGGCCAGATGATGCCGCGCGCGTCGTTGTTCTGCTCGATCGCGGCGCCGAGGATGCGGGTCACGCCGATGCCGTAGCAGCCCATCTCGAAGTGCTTGGGCTTGCCATCGACATCGAGGAAGGTCGCGTTCATCGACTTCGAGTACTTCGTGCCGAGGTAGAACACGTGGCCGACCTCGATGCCGCGCTGGATTGCGAGCCGCCCCTTGCCGTCCGGGCTCGCATCGCCTTCGATGACGTTGCGCAGGTCCGCGACGAGATCCGGCTCGGGCAGGTCACGGCCCCAGTTCGCGCCGGTGAAGTGATAATCCTCTTCGTTCGCGCCGCAGATGAAGTCCGCCATATTGGCGACGGTGCGGTCCGCGATGATCTTCACCGGCTTCTTCAGGCCGATCGGGCCGAGGTAGCCCGGCTTGCAGCCGAAATGCTCGTCGATCTCGGCTTCGGTCGCGAAGCGGAAGCCCGCCTTCAGGCCGTCGATCTTGCTCGCCTTCACTTCGTTCAGTTCGTGATCGGCGCGCACGAGCAGCAGCCACACGGTGACACCTGCGGGCTGGCCCTTTTCATCGACGTCATCAGTCGCAAGCACCAGCGACTTGACGTTCGTCTCGAGCGGCACGCCGAGCAGTTCGGCGACGGCCTTGCAGGTCTCCTTGCCCGGCGTCGAGGTCTTTTCGAGCGCCTTGGTGGGTGCCGCGCGCGACGCGAGCAGCGGCAGCGCCTCGGCGAGTTCGATGTTCGCGGCGTAATCGGAATCCGGGCAATACACGATCGCGTCCTCGCCGGTGTCGGCGATCACCTGGAACTCGTGCGAGCGGTCGCCGCCGATCGCGCCGGTGTCCGCGGCCACCGCGCGGTAGGTCAGGCCCAGGCGGTCGAAGATGCGGCAGTAGGCGGCGTACATCGCGTCGTAGCTGCGGCCGGCGGCGTCGACGTCACGGTCGAAGGAATACGCGTCCTTCATCGTGAACTCGCGCCCGCGCATCACGCCGAAGCGCGGCCGGCGCTCGTCGCGGAACTTGGTCTGGATCTGGTAGAAGTTCTTCGGCAGCTGGCGGTAGCTCTTCAGCTCCTGGCGCGCGATGTCGGTGACGACTTCTTCCGAGGTCGGCTGCAGCGCAAAGTCGCGCTCGTGGCGATCCTTGAAGCGCAGCATCTCCTCGCCCATCTTCTCCCAGCGGCCGGTTTCGGCCCACAGCTCGGCGGGCTGCACCATCGGCATCGTCAGCTCGAGCGCGCCGGCGCGGTTCATTTCCTCGCGCACGATGTTCTCGACCTTGCGGATCACCCGCAGGCCGATCGGCAGGTAGCTGTAGATGCCGGCGGCGACCTTGCGGATGAAGCCGGCGCGCAGCATCAGCTTCTGGCTGACGATTTCGGCGTCCGAGGGGGCTTCCTTCAGGGTGGAGATGAAATACTGGCTGGCACGCATTCTTGAGTCCGGGATGGTCGGTTGGGCAAACCACAAATTCTATCCGGTCGCGTGCCGGTCGGGTATTCGCCTTGCGGTCGCTGCAGTACCCGTGCATTCCCGGGCGTCAACGCGGAAAAAAGCGCCGCCGGTGCGGGAACATGGCACAGGCCGCTCCTTTCCAATGCAGGGTAAGTGTGAAAAAATCGTGACAACTCTCATGAATTATTGAAGGTTTGATCATGCTCGACCGTGAAGGCTATCGCCCGAACGTCGGCATCGTTCTGGTCAACGCGCGCAACGAGGTGTTCTGGGGCAAACGGATTCGCGAACATTCCTGGCAGTTTCCGCAGGGGGGCATCAAGCACGGGGAATCCCCCGAGCAGGCGATGTTCCGGGAACTCTTCGAAGAGGTGGGTCTGCGCCCCGAGCATGTGAAGATTCTTGGCCGCACGCGCGGCTGGTTGAGGTATGACGTTCCGAAACACTGGATAAGGAGGGAATGGCGCAACACCTATCGCGGTCAGAAACAGATCTGGTTTCTCCTGCGGCTGGTGGGGCGTGATTCCGACGTCTGCCTGCGAGCCAGCAATCATCCGGAGTTCGATGCCTGGCGCTGGAGTGAGTATTGGGTGCCGCTGGACGCTGTCATAGAGTTCAAGCGGCAGGTGTATCAGCAGGCACTGCTGGAGCTGTCGAAAAATCTGTTCCGGGTCCGCCCCGGCGACCTGCCCGAAGCCTACCGGGCCGCGGCGCAGGAGCGCGAATCCTGACCGTGGCACCGACGCCGCCGCAACGTATCCGCAAAGTTCGGCTACGTTGCGGCGGTGTTTTTTTGTGCACGTCGAATCGGACTCGCGGTGGCCACTGAACCGCTGCCAGGGCAGGAGGTCAAAAGCCCTATGCCGGCTATAGGCCGGCTGCGGTGCACGACTGCGCCGCATGCGGGGCGCGGCACGGGTGCCGACGCGAAGTCCGCAAGCCGGACACGCGCCCCTCCACGCGATTGTCTCCACTGGGAGGTGCCCATGAACCGGGAATTCGAACCGCTCCCGCAAGCCCGGCTCGCCGGCCTGCATTGCGAAGTCGCCAGAACCGACGAGAGCCGCAGGGTGTCGCCGGCCTCACCGGCCGTCGAGGTCATGACGGATTTCACCCGTGTGCCGGCGGCGACGATTTCCGGCGAAACACTGCTCGCCGACGCGAATCGCGCGATGTTGCTGCGCGGGGTCCGGCTGCTCCTGGTGACGGATGCACGCCACCTCGTGCGCGGCGTCCTCAGCGTCGCCGACCTGCTTGGTGAGCGCCCGGTGCATACCGCGCGCGAACGTGGCGTGCCCCTCGGTGAACTGGTTGTCGACAACGTCATGACGCCGCTCGACAAGACCGAGGCCGTGGAGTTGGGCGAAGTGATGCGCGCGGATGTCGGCCATATCGTCGCGACACTGCGCCGTTCCGGCCGGCAGCATGCGCTGGTGCTGGAGCGCGAGGAGGGCGGGCGCGGCCTGATCCGGGGCATCTTCTCCGCCTCGCAGATTGCGCGCCAGCTCGGCGAGCCGCAGCCGATGACCACCGAGATCGCACGCACCTTCGCCGAGATCGAAGCCGCGATCGCCGCGTGAAGCGCCGCGCCAGCCGATAGCCGGGGGCGATCGAAAACATAGGCGCATTCAATTTTCGCTCGCTGTCCGCGGCTTCTAGGCTTAGGACATCCCCGGCTGACGACCGGGGCGTATCTTCGCCACCCTGAACGAGGAGACGACAATGGAACTGAAAGGATCCAAGACCGAAGCGAACCTGAAAGCCGCATTTGCCGGCGAATCGCAAGCCAACCGCCGTTATCTCTACTTCGCCGCGAAGGCCGACGTGGAAGGGCAGAACGACGTCGCCGCCGTGTTCCGCTCGACTGCGGAAGGCGAAACCGGCCACGCGCACGGCCACCTGGAATATCTCGAAGCCTGTGGCGACCCCGCCACCGGCCTGCCGTTCGGTGCCACGCGGGCCAACCTCGGCGCCGCCATCGCCGGTGAGACGCACGAGTACACCGACATGTACCCGGGGATGTCGAAAGTCGCGCGCGAAGAAGGTTTCGACGAAATCGCCGACTGGTTCCAGACGCTCGCGAAGGCCGAGCGCTCGCACGCCAATCGCTTCCAGAAGGCCCTGGACGCCCTGCAGGACTGAACGGGCTTCGCCTCTCTCGGCCGTGGGCGGCCGTAGCGGCCGCCCGGAACGCTGCACTGGGTATCGCGCGCGCCGGCTGGTGCGCGCGAAACGGGAGGTCGCATGTCCAAGCGTGAAGGCAGCCTCGAAGCCCCCACGCGTCACCCGATCGCGTGGCAGAAGGCCGATTACTATGACGAAGCGGCGCTCGAGCACGAACTCGAACGCGTCTTCGACATCTGTCACGGCTGCCGGCGCTGCGTGAACCTGTGCAACGCCTTCCCGACGCTGTTCGATCTCGTCGACGAAGGCAGCACGGGCGAGCTCGACGGCGTCGCCAGGAAAGATTTCGTCAAGGTCGTCGACCAGTGCTACCTGTGCGACCTGTGCTTCATGACGAAGTGTCCCTATGTGCCGCCCCACCCGTGGAACGTCGACTTTCCGCACCTGATGCTGCGCGCCAAGGCCGTCAAGTTCCGCAAGGGGGAGGTGCGCCTGCGTGACAAGGTGCTGACGAGCACGGACGCGCTCGGCAAGCTAGCCGCGATTCCCGTCGTCGCCCAGACCGTCAACGCCGCGAATCGCAACCCCGCAGCCCGAACCGTGCTGCAGTCCGTGCTCGGCGTCGACAAGCGGCGCGAACTCCCGCCCTACGCCCCGGCCAAATTCCGCGGCTCGGCCGACGCCCGCGCCGACTGGCCGGTGCGCGACGGCGAGCGCGCGCCGGGCAAGGTCGCGATCTTCTCGACCTGCTACATCAACTACAACGAACCGGGCATCGGCCACGATCTCGTCGCGGTGCTCGCGCACAACGAGATCCCCGTCGTCCTCGCGCACCGGGAAGCCTGTTGCGGCATGCCCAAGCTCGAGCTGGGCGACCTCGAGGGCGTGCGCCGCCTGAAGGACGTGAACATCCCGCCGCTCGCCAAGCTCGCCCGCGACGGCTACGCGCTCCTCGCCGCCGTGCCATCCTGCGCCCTGATGTTCAAGCAGGAGCTGCCCCTCATGTTCCCGGACGATGCGGACGTCCTCGCCGTGGCGGAGGCGATGTTCGACCCCTTCGAATACTTCATGCTGCGCCATCGCGACGGCCTGCTGAAAACCGACTTCAAGCAGGCGCTGGGCAAGGTCGCGTATCACATCCCCTGCCACGGCCGCGTCCAGAACATCGGCCAGAAGACGCGCGAGACCCTCCAGCTGGTGCCCGGCACCGAGGTCACCACGGTCGAGCGTTGCGCGGGCCACGACGGCACCTGGGGCGTCAAGGAGGAATTCTTCGAACAGTCGATGAAGATCGGGCGCCCCGTGTTCCGCCAGATGGCGCAGGCCGGGCCGGATTTCATCAGCTCCGACTGCCCCATCGCCGGCCGCCACATCCAGCAGGGCATCCGTGACGGCGGCACCGATCTGAAGGCCGAAAAGGCGCATCCCCTGACCCTGCTGCGCAGGGCATACGGACTGTGAGGTGAAGACACGATGAACGCCATCTCCCGCGACAGCCTCCTGAGCCTCGAAGCCTACGCCCGCCAGCGCGCGGCCTTCCGCAGCCGTGTCATCGCGCACAAGAAGGAGCGCACGCTGCATCTGGGCGAGCACATCATGCTGGTGTTCGAGGACGAATTGACGATCCGCTACCAGATCCAGGAGATGCTGCGCATCGAACGCACCTTCGAGGAGGAGGGCATCCAGGACGAGCTCGACGCGTACAGCCCGCTCGTGCCCGACGGCAGCAACTGGAAGGCGACGATGATGCTCGAATTCCCGGTGGAGGCCGAACGACGGCTCTGGCTCACCCGCCTGATCGGCATCGAGAAGCACGTCTGGGTTCGCGTCGCGGGCTGCGAGCCGATCTTCGCGATTGCGGACGAGGACCTGGAACGCGACAATGACGAAAAGACGTCCGCGGTACACTTCCTCCGCTTCGAACTTCCGCCCCCGGCGATCCGCGCCCTCCATGCAGGCGCCGCGCTCGCGATCGGAGTCGATCACCCTGCCATGACGGCGGTTGTGGAGCCCGTCCCGGACGCGATCCGGCAATCCTTGTGTGGAGACTTGCGAGCTTGACGCCGCTGCAACCCATCCTGCGCGGGGGCCTCCTGGCCCTCGTGTGTTTTTCCGCCCCGGCGTTTGCCGGCCTGTTTACCGATGCCGATCCGGACTGGAAGGAGGGCGGCCACACGCTCCCGGCGGCCCCGCGCGACGGCGCCTTGCGCGAATTCTTCGTCAGCAGCGCGTCGCCCAACCACTTCTTCATCGACGAGGACAGCATCGTCGTCGGCGAGGACGGCGTCGTCCGCTACACGCTCGTGATCCGCACGCCGGGCGGCGCGAAGAACGTGACACACGAGGGCATCCGCTGCGCTGGCGGCACCTGGCGCCTGTACGCGACCGGCCGTTCCGGCGGCGACTGGTCGCCGGCGCGCGACGCTGACTGGAAGCCGATCGTCGACAACACCTACAATCGTCCCCGCGCGGCGCTCTCCGAAGACCATTTCTGCGACGGCCCCGTGCCCCCGCGCGATCGCGACGAAGTCCTGCGGCGCCTGCGCGGCGAAGCCAGCACCTTCATGAAATCGGGCAAATAAGCCAGGCGACCGAGGAAACCACCATGGATCAGCTCATCGTCGAATTCGACAAGGCCCTGCGCACGATCTTCGCCCCGGCACGTTCCGTCCGGCCGGTGCCCGGCGGCGACCTGCCCGATGCCCCGCTGAGCGACAGCCAGCGCGAACACGTCGCAGGCCTGATGCGGGTCAATCACTGCGGCGAGATCTGTGCCCAGGCCCTGTACCAGGGGCAGGCGATCATGTCGCAGGACGCCAGCGTGCGGCGCGAACTCCAGCAGGCCTCCAACGAAGAAACCGAACATCTCGCCTGGACCGAGCAGCGCATCGCCGAACTGGGCGGGCGCAAGAGTCTGCTGAATCCCCTCTGGTACGGCGGATCCTTCGCGCTCGGCCTGCTGGCGGGGAAACTGGGAGACCGCTGGAACCTGGGCTTCCTCGCGGAAACCGAGCGCCAGGTCGAAGCGCACCTGAGCGGGCACCTCGAGCGCCTGCCCGCCGAAGATCAGAAGTCCCGCGAAATCATCGCGCAGATGAAGACCGACGAAGCGCGCCACGCCGACACCGCCATCGGTCTGGGCGCCCACGAACTGCCTGCGCCCATCAAGGCCGCGATGAAGCTCATGTCGCGGGTCATGACGACCACCGCGTACCGCGTCTGACCCGACAAAGGCAGGGGGCGGCCGGCCCCCCCCTGTCCGGCGCATCCCCCGAGGCGCTTATTCCACGTCGACGATCCTCACTTCGTGGACCATCTCCGCCGTCTTGGCGAGCATGATCGACGCGGAGCAATACTTCTCCGCCGACAGGTGCACCGCACGTTCCACGATTTCACGCTTCAGCCCCTTGCCGGTCACGGTGAAGTGGAAGGTAATGCGCGTAAACACCTTGGGATCGGTCTCGGCCCGTTCCGCCACGAGCTTCACTTCGCAGTTGCGCACATCGTGGCGACCGCGCTGCAGGATCAGCACCACATCGAACGCCGTGCAGCCGCCGGCACCCGCCAGCATCATCTCCATCGGCCGCGGCGCCAGGTTGCGCCCGCCCGCTTCGGGTGCGCCGTCCATCGCCACGACGTGACCGGTGCCGGTCTCGGCAAGAAAGGTCATCCCGTCGACCCATTTGATCGTGCATTCCATCATTGACTCCGTTGTCGGCTGGATTGGGGTCGCCATCGGTCGACCGGAGGGCGATTCTACCGGAAGGCCGCCCGCGCCCGGTGCGCAGTCTGGAGTTACTGATGCGTTGCAGCAATGTGTCCGCGAAAGCGAGCTCCACATGGCAGATGCCATCCGCAGCATATGTCGGGGGAGGAGGAGAACTTGATATGCATCAATTATTTATAATTTAATAAGCAATGCTTATCTGTCGATCAAAACATTTATAGTGCGATGCACAAAAAGTGCTTGCCACGTCGGATTCGGCTCTGGATAATGGCACTCAGTCGGATCGATTTAGCTTCGTGATCCAAACCGGTGTCTCCTCCACCCTCCTCCTTTGGTGTGGATTTAACGCAGTCCCGCGAGGACTGCGTTTTTTTTTGGTGCGCCCGGCAGGGCGCACTCACTTGGAGGTGGAAGTCCTCTACTCGCCCGGCAAGGGGAAGAGTTAGCCGAACGGCAAGGGTGTCGCGGGTAACTGCGAATCTGGAGGAAGCCGAAGGCAAA
>NZ_WTVN01000016.1 GCF_012910905.1 Aromatoleum toluvorans | reverse complement strand
GCACCAACCTGATCGGCGTCCCCACCGCCGTACTGGCAAGCAGCGCCTTCCAGGACACCCCGCTGCCGCTTGCCATCAGCGGCGTGCGGCAGACCAACGCGGCGCTCTTCGCGATGCTCCACGACGCCCGCTCCGCGAGCGATGCGGTTGCGGCATTCCGGATCTACATGCGCGCCGTATTCGATCTGGATGCCCCGCCGGAACGCGACGCCGCCGGCCGCAAGCGCTATCGTGCGAACTACCAGCGGCTGCTGCGCGGCTGGGGTTTCGATGCCAACGGCAAGGAGGGGGCGGTGCTCAAGGGCTGGGTGGAGTCGCGCTTCGGCCTGCTGCCGACCTTCCACAAGGAGATCCTGGGGCGCTATCCGTCGCCCGCGTGGATGACCTACACGGAGGAGAAGATGGCGGCGCGCTTCCACAACAACTGCATCCTGTTGCAGCTCGACCTGCTCTACGAATTCGCGCAGCGCTTCCTGCGCCGCTGGCTCTATCCCGGGCGCAGCCACCTCACCCTCTACCGCGGCGTGAACGACTTCGGCGAGCACCTGCTGGTCGAGCGCCTCGACCGCAGGCGCGCTGTCGTACGACAGAACAATCTCGTCTCGTTCACGACACAACGCGACGTGGCCGACCAGTTCGGCGACACCATCCTCGAAGTGGACGTGCCGCTGTCGAAGATCCTCTATTGCAACGCGATGGCCCCCGGGCCGGTGCTGCGCGGCGAAGGCGAGGTGCTGGTGATCGGCGGCGACTACCGCGTGCGGCTGGGCTACCTGTGAGCGGCGAACCCACCCTGCTCGACCGCGCCCGCGGCGCCTACCTGGGGCTCGCGGTAGGCGACGCACTGGGGGCGACCGTGGAGTTCCTCACTCCCGGCGAGATCCGCCACCAGTACGGCGAGCTGAAGGACATCGTGGGCGGCGGCTGGCTCAGGCTGAAGGCGGGCCAGGTGACCGACGACACGCAGATGTCGCTCGCCCTCGGCGAGGCCATCCTCGCCGCAGGCGGCTGGCACCTGCCGACCATCGCCGAGCACTGGCTCGCGTGGCTGAAGGGCAAGCCGATCGACGTCGGCAACACCTGTCGCCGCGGCCTCACCCGCTACGGGCGCGAGGGCAGCCTGCACGGACCGGCGAACGACGGGGATGCGGGCAACGGCGCGCTGATGCGCAACCTGCCGACGGTGCTACTGGCCCACTCCGACCCGGCCCTGCTGCAACGCCTGTCGATCGACCAGGCCCGCGTCACCCACCATCACCCGCTGTCGGACGCCGCCACCGTGACGGTCGCGCAGATGACCGCGGCGCTGCTTCACGGCGCGAAGCGCTCCGAGGTGATCGGCATCGCGCAGGACCTGGTGGCGCGCCACCGGCAGTTCCGCTTCGCCCCCTACCCGGGGCGCACCAGCGCCTACGTCGTGGACACGGTGCAGACGGTGCTGCACGCCTTCTTCACCAGCGCGGGTTTCGAGGATTGCCTGCGGCGGACGGTGAACCTCGGCGGCGACGCCGACACCACCGGCGCCATCGCCGGCATGCTGGCCGGGGCGCGCTGGGGCGCGGCGGCGATTCCCGCGCGCTGGCTGCGCAAGCTGGAGCGGCCGGCACGTGCCGCCATCGAGCGGCAGGTGCCGGCCCTCCTCGCCCTGGGCGACGCAATCAGTCGCCGGCCAGCCGCCGCGCCTCGACCGTGACCGGCAGGCGGGTGTCGAAGGGCAGGTCGGGCAGCTCCAGCTGCCAGCCGTTGTCGAGCGTGGCCGTGCTGCCCCACAGACGGTCGTCCGCCAGTTCGACGATGCGCGCCTCGAGGTCCTTCTTCGGCACGTAGATGGAATAGCCGCCGCCCGCTTCCTTGCGTACTGTCACTTTCATGCTGTTGCCTCCATGGATTCCGCGAGGCCGCCGATGGCCTCGCCGGGGGCGTCGACATCGTCCGCCGCGATGCGGTCGAGGGAGCGCAGTTCGCGCCCCTTCATGCCCACCACGTAGCCGCGGTCGACGAAATCGATGCCGTAGATGTAGAACTGCTGCAGGAAGGAGCCGATGCTCTTGACGTAGCCGACATCCCCCTTCTTCACCAGCAGGTCGCCGAGTTCCTTGCCGCCGAAGGTGCCGTCGTTGCGCACGTTCTTGCGCGAGACGACCTTTTCGCCATAGTCGAAGGCGGGCGGGCCGTCGAGTTCGACGAGGTCCGAGTCGCGGGCTAGCATGTCGGCCCCCGCAAGGCGGCCGTGGCGGAAGTGAGGGTGAGGTACATCGTCGTTCTCCTGAAGGTCGATGAAGTATTGCGAAGCTCAGGCGGCGGACGCCGCAACGGTCGGACAGGCGACGGTTTTGCCGAACCAGTCGAGCAGTGAGGCCTCGATGTATTCGTGCGCGTAGCCCTCGACGGCGGCGATGCCCGCCGCGGCCAGGTCCTTGCGCGGGCAGTGGCCGATCTTCGCCACCAGCACGGCACTGCAGCCGGCCAGCGCCTGTGCGATGCCGGGCATCGCCTCGTCGTCCTCATAGCCGCCCTGGCAATAGAGCTCCACCTTGCGGTGTCCGACGAACCGGGCGCCGGCGGCGGAGACCTCGTAGATCTGGAATTCCTCGGCGTGGCCGAAGTGCTGGTTGATGCGCCCTGAACCCTTGGTGGCCACCGCCACCAGCCGGGATGCATCGACTTGCCCGGTTACGACCGGCACGGCCGCCAGCGCCGCCTCCCGCGCCGCCGCCTGATCGCCGCGCTCCTTGTCCACGAAGGCACGGTAGGCCTGGCGGGTCTCCGCCACGCGGGCCGGGTCGATGCTCGCGGCAATCGCCGCGATGCTGTCCATGCCGAACTCGCCGCCCCGGTCCTCGCCGAGCATGCCCACCGCATCGGCGCGGCACTGCCGGCAGTGGCGCATCAGCTGCATGTCGCCCTCGCAGCGGTCCTGCAGGGTTTTCAGCTCCTCGGGCGTCGGCCCGCGCTGGCCGGTAAGGCCGAAATGGGTGCCGTGAGCCGGGTCGGAGATGAGCGGCATGATGTTGTGCAGGAAGGCGCCGCGGGCCTTCACCGCGGCATTCACCGCCACCAGGTGCGCGTCGTTGATGCCCGGAATCATCACCGAATTCACCTTCACCAGCACGCCGGCCGCCACCAGGCGCTCGAGGCCCAGCATCTGCCGCTCGTGGAGGATGCGCGCCGCCTCCACGCCGTGGAAGCGCTTGTGCCGGTAGTAGATCCACGGGTAGATGCGCGCCCCCACCTCGGGATCGACCATGTTGATGGTGATGGTGACGTGATCGACGCCGAGGTCGCGGATGCGCTCGACGTGGTCGGGCAGCGCCAGGCCGTTGGTGGACAGGCACAGGCGCAGGTCCGGCGCGGCGGCCTTGATCAGGTCGAAGGTGCGGAAGGTCTTCTCCGGATTCGCCAGCGCGTCGCCGGGGCCGGCGATGCCCACCACCGACAGCTGCGGGATGCGCGCCGCCACCGCCAGCACCTTGGTCGCCGCCTGCTCGGGTGTGAGCTTCTCGCTGACGACACCGGGGCGGCTCTCGTTGGCACAGTCGAACTTGCGGTTGCAGTAGTTGCACTGGATGTTGCAGGCCGGCGCCACGGCGACGTGCATGCGGGCGAAGTGGTGGTGCGCCTCGGCGCTGTAACAGGGGTGGTCGTGCACCCGAGCGCGGATGTGTTCGGGCAGTGCCGACGACGAAGCGGAACCGCAACCGCCCTGCTGCGCCGTGCTGCACCCGCTGTCGGTCGCGGCGCTGCGCGCGACCGTGAGGGGAATGACGCGGCGTGGCGCGCTCGCCGTCCGCATGGACGGGGAAGCAGACAGTGCGACGATCGAAGGGGGCAAGGCCATGGCATTCTCCGTTGAGCCTGTTCGTCTCGGCGCGCAAGGCGGCGCCATGGCTCCCCCCATTGCAACGCCCGTGCCACCGCGGGCGACATCGCCGAAATCCTTGCGGCGAGCGGCTCTCCGCGTTTTTTCAGGATCCGTGGCGGATGTCCGGTTCGCAACAAGCGGGGCGGAATCGCGACATTGGCGTCGCGGCGTCCGGCGTGTTGCAAAGTGGACATTGTCGCGACAGACGGACGCAGGCGGTTTTCGGAAACCCTTGCCAGCCGGCGATCACGGCGCATGGCACGGTTCTCGCAGTGATCGGGCTGATCCGATCCTCATCGACAAGCGAGACCACCATGAGCACCTCCCCCCTCTTCAGCACCCTCGGCGACAAGCTGCTGTCCCCCACCTTCAGCGGCGCGACCGGGAAAGCCGACCGCTACGGCTTCCGCGGCGAACTCGGCCTGCGCTTCCCGCCGTCCGTCGCCGGCGAGAAGCGCCCGCCCGAGATCAAGGCCGACCAGGTGATCTTCGCCGCCGAGGGCGAGCAGCTCGTCTTCCTCACCCTGCACGTCGAGTCCCTCGCCCACCTCGACCTGATCCGCGAGACCTTCGGCAGCGCGCTGACGCCCGCAGGCAAGTACTTCATCTTCGCCGGCAACGTGGACATTTCGAAGAAGTACCAGCTCGACATCGAGGGCATCACCTTCCACGTGCTGCCCCTCGACGAGGCGACGGTGTACAACGAGATCCTCGACCTGTTCTACCTGGAGAAGAACGAGCTCAAGAAGCTCGGCAACGACGCCAAGATCGACGCGATCGTCACGGCGGCCGGTGCCTCGCGCGGCGGCTTTCCCCTCGTACCCTACGCCCAGGCCCTGGCCGAGATGGGGCCGGTCAAGGTGGCCGAAAACCGTCCCGTGTAATTTTTCGCCGCGGGCGCGGGATGGCCCGGCGGCCGCCCGCGCTCTTCACGGATCGCATCGACGAACACCCCAGGAGCGAGCATGCCCCTCTTCGACTTCCGCTGCCCCCGTTGCCGGACCGTGCACGAGCGCCTGGTGCGCGCCGACAGCACACCGGCCTGCGACACCTGCGGCCAGCCGCTGGAACGCCTGGTATCCCTTCCTGCCGCGCCCGGCAAGAGCGCCGGCATGATCGCCCGCGCCCGCGCACGGGCGGCGCGGGAGGGGCACTTCAGCAACGACTGAAATCGCCCACGCCCCTACAGGCGCTTCATCTCGACCCCCTGCTTGCGCAGCGCGTAGCCGATCTGGCGGGGGGTTAGGCCCAGCAGGCGCGCGGCCTTGGCCTGGACCCAGCCGCAGCGCTCCATCGCGTCGATCAGACGGGTGCGCTCATCGGCGGGCACCGCACCGCCTTCGTCGGCGCGGTTGGCTGCAATCTCCTCGCCCGGCACGACCGGCGAGGACACGGCCGGGCGTGCCCGCGACAGCGGCGCGGCCGCCACCGGAAAACAGCTGCGCGAGCGCGTAGTCTCCAGCAGCATCGCCGAGAAGCACTGGCCCTTCTGGCAGCGCATGTCGCTTTCGCGGATGAGGTTGCCGCGGGTCATGGTGGCGGCCCGCTGGATGCAGTTTTCCAGTTCGCGCACATTGCCCGGCCAGTTGCACTGCATCAGGATCTCGACGGCACCGCTGGTGATCGCCAGCGCGCGGTTGTTCTCCGTGTTGAAGCGGCTGAGGAAGAAATCCACCAGCAGCGGAATGTCGTCCTTCCGCTCGCGCAGCGGCGGCAGGAAGATCGTCACGACGTTGAGGCGGAAGTAGAGGTCGGCGCGGAAGTCGCCCTTCTGCACCATCTCCTCCAGGTTGCGGTTCGTCGCCGCCACGAGGCGGACGTCGGTCTTGATCGTCTTGCTGCCGCCGACCCGCTCGAACTCGTGCTCCTGCAGCACGCGCAGCAGCTTGGCCTGGAAGGATGGCGAGATGTCGCCGATCTCGTCGAGGAAGACCGTGCCGCCGTTCGCCATCTCGAAGCGCCCCTTGCGCTCCGAGGTCGCGCCGGTGAAGGCGCCCTTCTCGTGGCCGAACAGTTCCGATTCCAGCAGGGTCTCGGGCAGGGCCGCGCAGTTGAGCTTGACGAAGGGTCCCTTGCTGCGCGCCGACAGGTAATGGATGGCGTGCGCGATGGCCTCCTTGCCGGTGCCCGACTCGCCGCGCAGCAGCACCGTGGCGTCCGAGCCGCGGGCCGCCTGATGCACGTCCGCGAAGACCTCCTTCATGCGCTTCGATTTGCCGACGACGTTCTCGATGTCGTACCGGCCCTGCAGCTGTTTCTGCAGCCGGCTGGTTTCCTCCAGCAGGTGCTGGCGGTCGACGGCCACCGCCCGGTGCAGCTGATACGTCTGGCCCAGGAGGTTCGCCACCAGCGACAGGATGCGCACGTCGCGCTCGAAGCTGATCGGCCGCTCGCCGCCGGGCTTGCGGTCGGCCGACAGGATGCCGATCACCTCGCGCTCGCTCTTCACCGGCACGACGATGTAGGCGGTGCCCGCGACGCCGTCCGGATTGTGTCCGGTGCGGTTGAGGAACAGCGGATCCTTCGTCAGGTCGGGGACGACGATGGGCGAACCGTGACGCAGCACCTGGGCGGTCATGCCCTCCGCTGCGTCGAGCACCGGCGCTTCGTCGAGGGCCCAGGGGACCCCGGCCGCACCAATGATGTGCAGCTTGCCGTCGTCCTGCACCAGGCCGACGATGCCGTGTTCCATCTGCAGCTGCGTGAGCAGCAGCCTGAGCACCTTCCGCACGGATTGCCGGAAGTCCAAGGTCGCGGTGAGAACCTTGCTGATCTCGTAGATGGTGAGGAGTTCCAGCTCGGACGACTGATTGGTTTTCCCACTTTGCATGATCGCGATTCCTGGCGCCCGGTCATGGCCGGGTTGGTTCTTGTGGTGGATGCCCCCTCCCCGCCCTGGACAAAGCAAGCGGCGCGCCACCCTCGGTCTCCGGCCCCGGACTGGCACGTCGCTTGCACCCTTCCACGACAGACCGCAGCGGCGGTCCCGTCTTGTCGGCTTTCCGCCACGACGCTTGTTCCTGCCCAACAGCCCGCTTCGGCCAATTTTTCGGCCCGTCACCTGGACACCCGCCCATGAAGATCGCCATTGCCACCGATGATTTCACCGCTGTCGCCGGTCACGCCGGCCAAGCCCGCCACTGGCTGCTGTTCGACTGCGTGCCGAGCCAGGCGCCGGTGGGCGAGCGGATCGAACTGACCAAGGCCCAAATTTTCCACCACTGGGAAGCCGACGGCCCGAGCGGCGAGCCCCACCCCCTGGACGGCATCGAGATCATCGTCGCCCGCAGCGCCGGCGACGGCTTCCTGCGGCGCATGCGGCAGCGCGGGGTCAACGTCCTGCTCACCAGCGAGACCGCCGCCGAGGCGGCGCTCACCCGCATCCTCGCCGGCGAGGCCCTGCCCGATCCGCGCTGGGACGTCTCGCAGCTGCTCTGCCGGCTGCGAGACCTGTTCTCAAAGCACTGAGGACTGCGCTAGCTGCAACGGCGTGGCCGGGCCCCGGACACAAAAAAGCAGAGACGACCCGTGGTCGCCTCTGCCTCGGTCTCCCTCTGCGTACGAGCAGCCTTACGTGGCGGGGGCCGTCAGCCGGGCAATGCGCCCCTCCAGATCCGCCACGTGCTGCGCCTCCTCGGCGGCGAATTCCGCCGCCATCGCCTTCACCCGCGGATTGCGGCTGGTGGCGGCGATGATCGCGTAGAAGGCCTGGCCGCGCCGCTCGCCGTCCAGCGCCATGGCCAGGGCCGCCGGCACGTCGAGGAAACCGTCCACGCCGGCCCAGGTCACCGCTTCCGGGCTGGTGCCGTCGGGCCACCGGTATTCCTCGGGGCGCAGGTTCGGCACCGCACGGAAGCCGCCGCGGGCGGAGGCCTCCGCCAGATGCTGCCGCGAGAAATGCGCCATGAGGCGGAAGAAGGCCTCCACCGCGGCATTACCGAAGGTGTGCATGGCGTCGGCCAGCTCCTCGTAGCGGCGCGCCGCCTCGGCTTCAAGGCTGATGGCGTGGGCGAGGAAAAGATGGATGTCGTTCATGGATGCGCCCGAGCCCCTCAACCGAACTTGAACAGGATGCCGAAGCCGCCGCGCGGCCAGTCCCACTCCACGTTGCGGTGCTCGTCGCAGATGATGCGGCAGGTGCCGCACTCCATGCAGCCGTCGGCGATCATCACCACCCGGCCGTTGCCCTCTTCCGTGTAGCAACCGGCCGGGCAGCACACCGTGCATTGCTTCTTGTCGCAGCCGGTGGCACAGAGCTGCGGGTCCTTGATGGTGATGTGGGGCCGCCCGGCATCGACGCGGTAGCGGTTCTGGAACAGCTTTTCTTCAACCTTGATCATGATCGCTCTCCGTTTCTGATCCGCTCAACGCGACTGGAAGGCACGCCACATCTTGAAGGCATCGCCCAGCAGGCCCAGGCGGCTGCGCGCCTCGACGAAGGCGCTCTTGATCGAGCGCTCCTTGCTCTTCTTGTCCACCCCGTCCACCTTGACCAGGGTGTGGGCCGCGCGATTGAGCAGCTCCGGGTAGGTGGTGAAGAAGTGCGGATTCTTCTCGAAGATGGCCGGGGCCTGCCGGTACTTCCTGAGATCCTTCATGACGAATGAGTCGTCGAGCTTGGCCTGGTAGCGGGCCAGGCTGCGGGCGTTCCACGCCTTGCCCTGCTCCTTCAGTTCGATGAGGGTCTCGGCGGCCAGCTTGCCGGTGGTCATCGCCAGGTTGGAGCCTTCGCGGTGCAGGCCATTGACGAACATCCCGGCGTCGCCGGCGATCATCCAGCCGTCGCCATAGACCTGCGGCATGGCGTGGTAGCCGCCCTCGGGGATCAGGTGGGCGGCGTACTCCTTCATCTCGGAACCGGCGAGCAGCGGGCGGATCGCCGGATGGTCCTTCATCTTCTCGAGGAGCTGATAGGGGGTGACCTGCTGCTCCTTGAAGTCGCTCAGCATGCAGCCGATGCCCAGGGTGATCGACTCCTTGTTGGTGTACAGGAAGGCGGTGCCCATCATGCCGGCGGTGATCTTGCCGGCCATCTCGATCACCACCCCCTCCTCCTCGCCGATGTTGAAGCGCGACTCGATGGTCTCCTGGGGCAGGAAGTGGATCTCCTTCACCGCCAGGGCCACGTCCCTGGGCTTGATCTCGTCGTGGAAGCCGGCCTTCTTCGCGAGCAGGGAATTCACCCCGTCGGCGAGGATCACGCAGTCGGCGTAGATCTCGCCGCCCTTGCGGTCGGTGGCGACGCCGATCACCCGCTTGCCGTCGAGCAGCAGGTTGGTCACCGTCGTCTCGCACAGCACCAGGGCGCCGGCGTCCCGTGCCTTCTTGTTGAACCACTGATCGAAGTGGGCGCGGATGATCGTGTAGCGGTTGTAGGGCTCGCGGTTGAACTCTTCCGAGCGGTAGTTGGAGCCGACGTAGGACTCGTCGTCGAGGATCCACACCCGCTGCTCGATGAGGTGGCGCTCCAGCGGCGCGTCGTCGCGGAAGTCGGGGATGATCTTTTCCAGCGCGTCGGCGTAGAGGATGGCGCCCTGCACGTTCTTCGAACCCGGCGTCTCGCCGCGCTCGATCTGCAGGACGTTGAGCCCCGCCTGGGCGAGGGTGTAGGCGGCGGCGTTGCCGGCCATGCCGGCGCCCACCACGATGACGTCAAATTTCTCGGCCATGATGCTTACTCCAGAAAGCGGCAACAAAATGAAGCGCAGCGGCCCTGACAAGGCGCGCCGACGCAGACAGTACGACCAGTACGGCAAGGAGGCGCAACGCGGTCAGGGGCATTTTGCTGTCGCTTTCTCAACCGGCCTTGCGCGCCTGCGCGAGGTGCTTGCGGAACGCCTCGGTCAGCGCCGGCAGGATCTGCATGGCGTTGCCGACGATGCCGTAATGGGCGAAGTCGAAGATCGGCGCGTTGCTGTCGTTGTTGATGGCGATGATCACGTCGGCGCCGTCCATGCCCACCCGGTGCTGCACCGCCCCGGAGATGCCGGCGGCGATGTACAGCTTGGGGCGCACCGTCTTGCCCGACTGGCCCACCTGGCGGTCGAGCTCGGCCCAGCCCGCCTGCACCACCGGCCGCGAGGCGCCCACCTCGGCGCCCAGCACCTTGGCGAGGTCCCAGACGAGCTGGAAGTTCTCCGGCTTCTTCAAGCCCCGGCCGCCGGCGACGATGATGTCGGCGAAAGGCAGGTTGGGCTTGTCGCGGGTGTCGTCGGGAATGAACTGGAGGATCTTGGTGATGATCGAGGTCTCGACGATGCTGAAGGCGTGCTCGATGACCTCGCCGCGGCGGGAGGCATCCGCGTCGGGCATCGCCATCACCCGCGGCCGCACCGTGGCCATCTGCGGCCGGTGGCGCTGGGTCATGATGGTGCACAGGAGCGAGCCGCCGAAGGTCGGCCGGGTCGAAGCCAGGCAGCGCGACTCGGCCTCGATCACCAGCTCGGTGCAGTCGGCCACCAGGCCGGTGGCGAGCGTCGTCGCCACCGAGCCGGCCAGGTCGCGGCCCAGCGTCGTGGCGCCGAGCATCAGGATCTCCGGCTGGTAGGTATCCACCAGCTCGGTCAGGCACTTGGTGTAGGGCTCGTTGCGGTAGTCGCGCAGGGCGTCGTGCTGCACCAGGTAGCAGCGGTTGGCGCCGAAGTGGAAGGCCTCCTCGCAGATCGCCCGGGTGCGCGCCTCGGGGGGGCCGAGGACGACGCCGACGAGATCCACGCCCAGCTGGTCGGCGAGCTTGCGCCCCTCGCCGAGGAGCTCCCAGGAAACCGGATGCACCTCGCCGCGCTCGGCCTCGATGTACACCCAGACGTGCTTGTAGGACAGGAAGCGGGGGTCGAGTTCGACCTTCTTGCGGGCCGGCTTCCTCGGGGCGTCGTTGCTATCGCTCATGATCGCTGATCCTTGGTAACTGAGCTTGGTACGGGTGGGCGCTCAGGAAGCGCACTTGATGATTTCCGCCTCGATCTTCGGATGCCTGGTAAACACCTTGGCGAGCAGGGTGACCACCAGGTCCTGCGGATCGTTGTCGTGCACCTCGATCATCTCGGCGCGCTGGCTGCGCGGCTTGGGCGCGAAGACCTTGCCCACCACCGTCGGGCTGCCCTTGAGGCCGATCTTCGCCACGTCCTCGATGCCGGCGGCGACCCGGTCCCACACCTTGAGCGGATAGCGGGCGGCGCGGAACATGTCGGCCATGTCGCCGAAGCGCATCTCGTTGGTGCCTTCGAGCATGGTGATGAGGCAGGGCACCGCCGTCTTCAGCAGTTGCACGCCGCCCTCGGCGCGCCGCTCGACGGTGATCTCCTTCTTCCCGAAGTCGATGTCCACGATCTTCGAGACGTAGGTGAGCAGCTGGTAGTCGAGGCGCTTGGCGATCCCGGGGCCGACCTGGGCGGTGTCGCCGTCGATGGTCTGCTTGCCGGTGAAGATGAGGTCCACCGGCTGATCCTCGCGCACCTTGCCGATCGCCGCCGACAGCGCGAAGGAGGTGGCCAGGGTGTCGGCACCGGCGAAGGCCCGGTCGGAAACCAGGATCGCGTGGTCGGCGCCGAAGGAGAGGCACTTGCGCAGCGCCACCTCGGCCTGGGGCGGGCCCATGGTGATGACGGTGACCGTACCGCCGAAGCGGTCCTTCAACCGCAGCGCCTCTTCGAGGGCGAAGAGGTCGTAGGGGTTGATGATCGCCGGCACCCCCTGGCGCATGATGGTGTTGGTCACCGGATGCACGCGAATCTGCGCGGAATCCGGCACCTGCTTGATGCAGACGACGCTGTGCATGCTGCGCTCCTCGTCGGTGAAGGGTCAGGCCTGGTAGCGCGGGACGGACTTGTCGACGATCACCGTCTTGTCCACCGGACAGGCGACCACGCACTGCGGGTCGTCGAAGAAGCCGATGCATTCGGTGCACTTGTCCGCCTTGATGGCGAAGACGCCGTTCTTCTCATGGATGGCGTCGTTCGGGCACTCCGGTTCGCACGCCGAACAGCCGGAACACTGGGAGGAAACGATCTTGTAGGCCATGGTGGAGCTCCTCGGGAGTAGGGATGACGCCCACCTCAATGCAGGACCTGTGCCATGGATTACAAATACTTTAAAAACAATGTCTTGCATTATTTTCCTGCGATTTCGCGCCGTGTCGCAAACCCGACAGGATGTCGCGATGCGGGCAGAATCCCGGCGCGTGCGGACCGGTCATCGCGAAAAGAAAAAAGTCCATCGCGCCCTTCCCGGAAAGGCGCGATGGACCACAAGGCGGGCGTCCTCGCGAACGCCTGCAGCCCAGAGACGGCGACGGCCTAGCTGGAACCGCGGCGCAGGCCGCCAAGGGCTACGCGGTGCTCCCCCCGGGCCCGCTGGAATACGCGGAAGACCTTCTGCTCGATGCCCGAGGAGCCGACGAAGTCGGTGTAGGCGCGGGCCAGCAGTTCGCGGCAGATCGCGTGGGCATTGTCGGGCGGCAGCCCGTCGATGCCGCCCTGCTTCGCCAGATACTGGTAGAAGCGCTTGAGGATGTGCAGGCGGCTGACGTTCACCACCGCCCGCTCGTAGGGCACGGCGAAGTAGTCGAGAAACTCCTCGGCGCTCTCCAGCCGCCTGAGTGCACAGCCGAGGGCGGAGATATTGGTGGGGGCGGCGGTGACCGAATCATTCGACATGGGAAGCTCCTCAGGGCTGGCAAGCGTCCACCGCCGAGCCGCGCAACAGGCGCTGCAGCGTGGACGGGCCGGGGGGGGATTTATGGCGCGTGGCGTAGTCGCGGATGGCCGGCAGCAGGCGGCGCGCCCGGACCTCGTCGATCTCTTCGCCCAGGGCGCGGTAGGCGTTGATCACGCCGCCGGTGCCGGAATGCTTGCCGAGCACCAGGGTATGGCTGCGCCCCAGTTCCGCCGGGTCGATGCTCTGGTAGTTGCGCGGATTCTTGAGCAGGCCATCCACATGGATGCCCGCCTCGTGGGTGAACACCCCGCCGCCGACGATCGGCTTGTTGGCGGCGACGGGCCGCCCCGAGGCGGCGGCCACCAACGCCGAGATGCGCGGCAGCGCCCGCGGGTCGACGCCGGTGTCGCAGACATGGAGATGGCGCAGCGCCATCACCGCCTCCTCCAGCGGGGCATTGCCGGCCCGCTCGCCGAGGCCGTTCACCGTCGTGCTGATATGCGTGGCGCCCGCGCGCACCGCCGCCAGGGTATTGGCGGTGGCGAGCCCCAGGTCGTCGTGGGCATGCATTTCCAGGTCGAGGTCGGACACGGCCCGCAGGCGGCGAATCGCGGCATCGGTGGCGAAGGGGTCGAGCACGCCGAGCGTGTCGGCGTAGCGGAAACGCACCGCACCGGCCGCCTGGGCCGTCTCCAGCACGGCGCAGAGAAAGTCCGGATCGGCCCGCGACGCGTCCTCGCCGCCAACCGAGACCGTGGCCCCCCACTCACGCCCCAGCCGTACCACCCGGCGCACCTCGGCCAGCACCCAGGCGCGGTCCTTGCCCAGCTTGTGGGCGATCTGCTGGTCGGAGACGGGCGTCGCCAGATGGATGATGTCGGCACCGCAGCCCAGGGCGCCGCGCAGGTCGGCCTCGTTGAGGCGGCACCACACCATCAGCCGGGCCGGCAGCCCGAGGGCGGCAATGGCGCGGATGTTCTCGCGCTCGCGCTCGCCCATCGCCGGGATGCCCACCTCCAGCTCGGGCACGCCCGCTTGCGCCAGAGCGCGGGCGATCGTCAGGCGCTCCTCGGGGGTGAAGGCGACGCCGGCGGTCTGTTCGCCGTCGCGCAGGGTGGTGTCGTTGATGCAGACCGGGGGGGTGTCCATGGCGATCTTGCGTCCAAGGAAACGGGATGAACCGACCTCTGCAAGGACGGTGCCAATTGCCGCACCACGGCAGCCCGCCACCACCGGATTCCACCAAGCCCTGCACCGCCGGCACTTCGGCCGACCGAGCCGTCATCCCGGATGTTGCCGGCCCGCCCCGCCCGCTGCCGACAAATGTCGACTTTGTCGCATCCACGACATCGAGCCGCGCGCCCGCTCGCCGCGCTGGAATACGTCCGGCATGGACGCACCGCATCCCGGTGATATGCTCCCCGCTCCCCGACGGATTCCCCAATGCTCGACGTTTTCAGGATCACCGGCCCCGCCTTCCTCGTCATCGCGATCGGCTTTCTCGCCGTGCGCAGCGGCCTCTTCGACAAGAGCGAGACGCGCATTCTCGGCAAGTTCGCGATCAACATCGCGCTGCCGGCGATGCTGCTGAAGGCGCTGACCGAGCGGCCCTTCGCCGAAATCATGAACGTCGGCTACCTGACCGCCTACACGCTCGGTTCGCTCGCCGCCTTCGCGACGGGCCTCGCCTTCGCGCGCCTCGTACAGAAAAAGGTCCTGCCGGCGAGCGTCGTACACGGCATGGGCATGTCCCTGTCGAACAGCGGCTTCATCGGCTACCCGATCGTGCTGCAGGTCGTCGGCCCTGCGGCCGGCATCGCGCTCGCGTTGTGCTTCCTCGTCGAGAACCTGCTGATCGTCCCCCTCGCGCTGGCGCTCGCCGAGAGCAGCGGCGGCAACGGCGGGAAGATTCACCAGGTCGTGCTCGGCACCTTCGCCCGGCTCGCGCGGAATCCACTCATCATCGCCATCGTCGCCGGCTTCAGCCTCGCGCTGCTCGGCATCGGCCTACCCGTGCCGGTCGCGCGCTCCATCGACATGCTCTCGCTCGCCGCCGCAGGCGTCGCGCTCTTCGTCATCGGCGGCACCCTGGTCGGCATCAAGGTCCGCGGCATGCGCCGCGACATCGCGCAGATCGTCGCGGGCAAGCTCGTCTTCCACCCGCTCTTCGTGTTCATCGCGCTCGCACTCGTGCCACCGCTCGACCCCACGCTGCGCGTTGCCGCGATCGCCTTCGCGTGCATGCCGATGGCGAGCATCTTCCCGATCATCGCGCAGCGCTTCGGCCAGGAAGAACTCCCCGCTGCGGCGCTGATGGCCGCGACGATCAGCGCCTTCTTCTCCGTGAGCGCGGTGATCTGGATGCTGCAGCCGCAGCTAGGCTGAGATACTGGTGCGGGGGCGCTCAGGGCTTCAGCGAACGCTGCAGCACTTCGAGCACCTTGCGCAGGTCCTCGATCGGCACCTGGCCAGGGGCGGAAGCCTTCTGGCCGACCGCGAAGCTCACGGACGAACCGAACACCCAGCCGAACAGCCGCGACAGCGAACCGTAGGTGCCCATCGACATGCTGATGATCGGCAACGAGATCGCCTTCTGGCCCTGGAGCGTCGCCTGCAGCACGGTCAGCACGTCCTCGAGGCCCTGCGGCATCACCGCGACCTTCGCGACATCCGCACCGGCCTTCTCCATCGACACGAACGTCGCGACGATTTCCTCGGCCGACGGCGTCTTCTGGAAGTTGTGGAAGGACGCGATCAGCTTGGTGCCGGTCTCGCGCGCCAGTTCGACCGCGGCCGCGAAATGCCTCGGTTCGCTGGAGAGTTCGCAATCGATGAAATCCACCGCGCCCGAGCGCGCGACCGCCTGGTACATCGCCAGCACTTCGTCCTCGGAAATACCGATCGTCTCGCCGCCCTCGCGGATCGAGCGGCGCGTGAAGATGATCGGGATGCCGCCCGCGCGCTTGCGGATTTCCCTGGCGAGTTCCACGACCCGGCCCGAATCGGCAATGCCGGAGAAGAAGTCGACGCGCCACTCCAGCAGGTCGGGCCGTTTCGCGACGATCGCGTCGAGCTCGCCGAGCACGGCGCCCTCGTCACGGCCGACCAGCGGCGCACACACCAGCGGTTCCCCGCCGCCACCAACGGGCTTGCCATTCACTTCCAGGGGACGGGTAAATGCCATCAGTTCAGTCCTCGTAAATTCAAACGGGCGCCTGGCGCCCGGCCCTCAATCCTTGTAGCCGACGCGCTCGCGGATGCCATCGGACGTGCGTCCGTCGTGCCCCATCCCGCGAACCCGGCAGCATTCTGCACCGTGTCGCGCCGACTGCCGAGCCCAGGGTGTTGCCATCGCCTCGCCAACCGCGGCGCGCTCCATGGCTTCCGGCACTCAATGCCGCGATCGCCCGCCCGTCTCCAGCCTGCGCTCGATGGCGCCCAGGGCGACCCTGATGCCGTTGCCGATCGCGATCTGCGGCTCCGAGGCTTCCAGCCCCTCGGCCGCCTCGCGTTCGGCGACGGTGCGCCGTGCCTGATCGAACGCCATCTCGAACGAAAGCGTCTTGCGCAGGGCCTCGTCGAAGAACGCGCGGCCGAAGAAGGTCCAGTCGGCTTCGTGACTGCAGCCGTGCGAGTTGCGGTCACGCCGCGCGGCGCTGATGACGAGGCTGTCGTTGCCCGACAGCGGCGGGACGAAGCCGCCCGAGTAGCAGGCCGAGACCACCACCACCTGGTAGCGGATACCCGCCGCCTGCAGCATCTCGTGCAGGCGCTCGGGGGTGAGGTCGTCGAAGCGGAACGGCCACAGGCTGAGGTCGAAGCGGTGTTCGGGCGAGCCGTGCGAGGTCATGAAGAGCACCAGCACGTCTTCGTCGCGGTTCATGCGCTGGCCGATGACCGCGAGGCTGCGGGCGAGCGCCGTGACGCTGGCGATCGGCCGTTCGGCAACCGTTCCCGGGTTGTTGACGAGGGTGACGCTGTGGCCGGCGGTATCGAACCGCTCCTCGAACAGGGCTTCGACGGACTGCACTTCGCGCAGGAACACGTCCTGCCCGCCGTGGCCGCCGACGGCGAGCAGGAAGAGCTCCGGCACGCCGGGGCGGCCGGGCGTGACGCGGTCGAGCGTCTCCTCCAGCAGGCGCGGTTGCGCGTAAAGGACCGACTCGCTGGCGCTGCGCAGGCGGCGCGCCTGGGCCGTGGTGTCGACGATCGGTTCCTGGCGGGCGAGCCAGAGGGACTCCTTTTCGTCGATCACCAAGGGCGGCAGCCCGATCAGGACGATCGTGACCAGGACGGCAGCGACACGGCGCTCGCGCTCCAGGCCGGCGGCGCGCACCAGTGCTGCCACCGACGCGAGCAGGCCGAGGCCGAACGGCGCCCACCACACGACGACCGCGGCCTCGCCGAAGGCCAGCCAGGCCGATTCCGGAAGCAGGCTCAGCCCGCCCCAGATGACGCTTGCGGCGAGCCACAGTGCAGCGAGGGCGACGGCGCCAGCCACGGCCCGCCCCTCGTTCCCTGCGATCCGGGCCGTCGCCCACGCCGCGAGCAGCAGCCAGGGGATGCCGAAAAACAGCGGCAACAGGCCGGCGGAGTTGAACTCCCCTGCCCCGCCGACGCGCCAGAAGTCGAGCGCGCCGCCGAGCAGCATGTCCAGCAGCAACAGCAGGATCAGCTGCGGAACGGAGGCACGCAGGGAGCGGAGCGCGGACGGGTGCAGCGCGAGAAACAGGCAGCCGGCCCGCAGGTTGCACCCGAGGTCGCCAAGCAGTCCGCCGGCTTTCGGCTGGATCACGGGGGGCGATTCGGCCTTGTCGGTTTCCAATGGGGGGCTCCGGGCGGAAATGCGCGTGAGCGCCGCTGACAAGCGCGCTCACGCCGCTGAGCCTGCATTATAGCCCGCACGGTTCGGACGGGCCGCGGGCGGGCGCCGCCGGCAGCCGCCCGCTGCGCGCTAGCGCATCACACGCACGCGCCGGCGTGTGCACTCCGGCCATCGGCACCCGCGTCACCCACGGCGTCCCGACTCATCGCGCCGAGGAGCGCCAGCGCCCGCTCGAGCTCTTCCGACCAGGCATGGCCGAAATTCAGGCGGATGCAGTTGCGGTACTCGCGCGCCGCAGAGAACATCGGACCCGGGGCGATGCTGATGCCTTCCTCCAGCGCGCGACGATGCAGCGCGAGCGCGTCGTGGTCGGGCGGCAACTCCACCCACGTGAAATACCCCCCGCGCGGCCGCGTCAGCCGCGTTCCCGGCGGGAAATGGCGTCTGATCGCGGCGGCCATCGCTGCCTCCCGCGTCTCGAGGGTGCTGCGCAGCCGGCGAAGATGCGCATCGAACGCCCCCTGCTTGAGGAATTCCGCCAGTGCGATCTGCACCGGGATCGTCGTCGCGAGGCTGGTCAGCACTTTCAGGCGCTGGATCTTCTGCGCATGGCGGCCGGCCGCGACCCAGCCCACGCGATAGCCGGGGGCGAGGCTCTTCGAGAAGCTCGATACGTGCATCACCAGGCCTGTCGGGTCGAGCGCCTTGGTGGCGAGCGGAGCGTGCCGGTCGAAGTGCAGCTCGGCATAGGTATCGTCCTCGATCAGCGGCACGTCGTGCTGCCGCAGCAGATCGAGAAGCGCGCGACGGGCGTCGTCGGGCACGAGACTGCCGGTCGGATGCTGGAAGTTCAGCATGAACAGGCAGGCCTTGATCGGGTGGTGGCGCAAGGCGTCCGCGAGCGCGGCGAGATCGACGCCCTCCTCCGGGTGGGAGGGAATCTCGATGACCTTGAGGCCGTGGCGCTCGATCATCTGCAGCGCCGGCGGAAAGGTCGGCGACTCCACCGCCACCAGGTCACCGGGCCGGGTGACCGCCTCCACGCACAGATTCAGCGCCTCCATCGCCCCGCAGGTAATGACGATCTCCGCCGGGGCCACGGTAGCGCCGCCGGCGAGATAGCGCAGCGCAATCTGTCGCCGCAGCTCGTCGTTGCCGGGCGGCAGATCGGTGACCGTCGCGCGCGGGTCCATGCGCCGGGCTGCCGCCGCGAGGAAGCGGCCGAGCTTGTCGAGCGGATAGAGTTCGGGACTCGCGAAATTGGACCCGAGTGGCACGACGGCCGGATCCTTCACCGATTCGAGGATCTGGAAGATGAAATCGCTCACCTGCAGCGCCCGCGAGGGACTGGCCGGGCGGTTCGTCTGGGGCTCCGCCGCCCGCCGCGGCCGCGCACGCACGAAGAACCCCGACTTGGGCCGCGCCTCGACAAGTCCGCGGCTTTCCAGCTGGTAATACGCCTTGAGCACAGTCGCGGGGCTCAGGCGCTGTGCCTGACAGGCCTGCCGGACAGACGGCAGCCGCTCGCCGGAGCGCAGCACGCCTTCCCGGATTCGTTGTTCGATGTCCAGCGTCAGACGATCGTAAAGGTTCATTCCACTCCTCTCGCCCCACGGGTATCTCCGGGGCTTGCCGAAGATATCGAAACGCCGAACGCGCTTCCTTGATCCAGCTCGTTTTCTTCGCGGCGCTCTTTCGGTGCCGGATCCCGCGCCGCGCTCTGTACCGGTCGAAAACACCGCGCATTGTGACTGACGCCCGGAATTACGGAAGCGCAACATTCAAGCCCTCGGCAGCGCCCGCTGCCGCATCTGATTGAACACGGAGCCGAATTGACATGAGCGAGAAGCGCCCCCACAACCCCACGGACACGAGCCGCCGCCGATTCCTGAATACGGCGGCTGTCGCAGGCATTGCCGGTGCCGGATTGTCCGTCGGGCTGGCCGCTTGCAAGCAGGACTCTCCCGCGGCATCGGCGCAATCCGCACCGGTCACGCCTGCGTCTGACGCACACGCGGGTGATTACTCGGTGCCGCCGGGGCAGCTCGACACCTACTACATGTTCTCGAGCGCCGGCCACGCGGGCGACGTGCGCGTGTTCGGCCTGCCGTCGGGGCGCGAATTCAAGCGCATCCCCGTCTTCAACATGGACTGCATGGTCGGCTGGGGCATCACCAACGAATCCAAGGCCATCATCGGCACCAACCCCGACGGTTCGGTCAAGTACAACACGGGCGACACGCACCACATCCATCCGTCCTACACCGACGGCACCTACGACGGCCGCTACCTGTTCGTCAATGACAAGATCAACTGCCGCCTGGGGCGTGTGCGCCTCGACACGATGGAGTGCGACAAGATCACCCAGATTCCCAACATCCAGGGTTTTCACGGCACCTTCCCGGACAAGCGCGATCCGCTCGACCCCGCGATCAATCGCACGACACGCGTGTTCTGCGGCTCCGAATTCTCGACTCCGTTGCCGAACTTCGGCAAGGGCATCGATGACACCGCACACTACCGCTCGCTCTTCACCTGCATCGACGCCGAGTCGATGGACGTGCGCTGGCAGGTCCTGATCGACGGCAACTGCGAACTCGTCGCGACGTCCTACGACGGCAAGCTCGCGGCGACCACCCAGTACAACACCGAGATGGGCACGACCTACCCGGAGATGATGGCCGCGGAGATGGACTCGTGCCTGTTCTTCAACGTCGCCCGCATCGAGCAGGCCGTCAAGGACGGCAAGTTCAAGACCTACGGCGACTCGAAAGTGCCTGTCGTCGACGGCACGAAATCCGCCAACACCGACCCGAAGACGGCCCTCACCTGCTACGTGCCGATCCCGAAGAACCCGCACGGCGTGAACATCAGCCCGGACGGCAAATACTATGCGTGCGCGGGAAAGCTCTCGCCCTCCGGAAGCCTCATCGCCCACGAGCTCGTGCTCAAATGGTTCGACGGCGAACTCGATGAGCCGCGCAAGGCGGTGGTGGCGGAGCCCGAACTGGGTCTCGGGCCGCTGCATACGGCCTTCGACAACCGCGGCAATGCCTACACGACGCTGTTCCTCGACAGCCAGATCGTGAAGTGGAACATCGAGGGTGCGATCAAGTCGTACCAGGGCGACAAGACTGCCACCGTCGTGCTCGATCGCCTCGACGTGCACTACCAGCCCGGGCACGGTTTCACGTCGATGGGCGAAACGCGCGAGTGCGACGGCAAGTTCCTGATATCCGACAACAAGTTCTCGAAGGACCGCTTCCTGCCCGTGGGGCCGCTGCATCCCGAGACCTCGCAGCTGATCGACATCAGCGGCGACAAGATGGTGATCGTGCACGACAACCCCGTGACCTCGGAACCGCACGACTCCATCATCATCCGCCGCGACATCATCAAGACGCGCCAGATCTACAACGTCGACGACTTCCCGAACGCGGTGAAGGACCACAAGGACTCCGGCGTCTTCCGCAACGGCAACAAGGTCACGGTGAAGCTCATCAGCCAGGCGCCAGCGTTCAGCCTGCCCGAATTCCGTGTCAAGAAGGGCGACGAGGTCACCATCATCGTCACGAACCTCGACAAGATCGAGGACCTGACGCACGGCTTCGCGATCCAGCGCTACAACATCAATTTCATCCTGAATCCGCAGGAAACCAAGTCCGTGACCTTCAAGGCCGACAAACCGGGCGTGTTCTGGTGCTACTGCACGCACTTCTGCCACGCGATGCACATGGAAATGCGCTCGCGCATGATCGTCGAGGCCTGAACGGCCTCAGCAGGACTGTGCCGAAGCCCTCCCGGTTTCGGCGCGGACATCGTGCCCCGTCCTGGGGGCAACGATGGGCTCATTTGGAGGGGCTTCGGCCCCTCTTTTTTTTGTCATCCCCGGCGAGTGCGAGCCGGGTTCCCGATCCAGTCACGTACCTGCGCCGCAACCCACGCGCCATCGTCCAGCGGTATGTCGTGCCCCGCCCGCGGGTGGATCCTGAGCTCGCAATCCCACCGCTGCGCGAGTGCACGCGAACAATCGACATGGACCAGGCCGTCGTTGCGGCTGGCGAGGATCAGCATTTCGGCATCCGGGCCTTCGGCCGGCGGCCGGTAGCGGGCGGCGGCGCACAGTTGCCGCAGCGCGTTCCTGCGCGTGACGGGACAGCGCTCACGGATGGCGACCCAGGCATCGAGCACTTCCGGGGAGCCAGCCCGCAGCCGGCTCGTCATCGCAAGGATCCGCTCCTCCCATGCGCGCCCGCTGCCGTCGCACAAGGCCAGCTTCAGCAAGGGCAGATAGTTGCGCGGGCGCAGGCGCCGGTAGAACGGGCTGAAACGCCCCACGCTGGTATTGATCAGCACGCAGCGCGCGACTTCGTCCGGATGCGCCTGCGCCCATGCCACGGCGACCATCGCCCCCAGCGACATCGCGAGCAGGTTGTGCGGTGGCGCGATCCCCTCGCCCGCCGCAGCCTGCCGGCAGAACTCGGCCATCGCGCGCACATCGGCGGGGCTGGTCAGGTGATGGAGGGGGCCGTTGCCGGGGAGATCGAGGGTCACGACGCGCGCGCCCGGCACGCTGCGTTCGAAGACATCGACGAAATCGCCCCAATGGCGGCTTTCGCGGGTGAGGCCGCGCAGGAAGATCCAGCTTGTCATGCGCTCACTGATACCACCGGGCCATTGCAAGCGCGTGATGCCTGTCCCGCTCCTCGCCCGTCGGCGTCCACAGGCGGTAGCTGCATGCGGCGCGCGCGAGGAAATCGAGGAACGACAGGTGGCGACGCAGCACGCGCTGCTGCCGGTGCGCGATCTGGGGATTGAAGATCCCCTGGCGCGAGAAGATCTGGCGCGGGTTCTTCTTGATCCACAGCCACGCTCCCATTTCCAGCGTCAGCGGCAGGAAGACCCGTTCCGGGGCATCGCAGGCACGCAGGTGCAGGTAGTCCCACAGGTCCCCGTGGGCGAGGTACTGATGGCTCTGCGGCTCGAAGATGTAGGGATGGTAGGTGTGCGCCTGACGGAAGATCTCCTTCAGCGCATGCATCTCGGCGAGGTGCTTGAGGGGTTTGCGGGTATGGGCGTAGGGAAACCAGATGCGGTCCCGCAGGCCGAAGCCGGAGTGGCAGTCGAGCGCGATGCTGAAGTCCCGCGTGAGAAGCTCCGCACCGACGGTCCGGCAGAGGGCCTGGCTTTCGAACTCCATCGGGTCGTCGCGATGGCCGCGATACCACGGCAGGCGCGAGCTGATCCGCTGTCCGCCGGCGAGCAGCGGCACATGCTCCTCGGCGTCGAGGGGCGCGTTCCGCATCAGGTCCACGCCGTTCGGGTTTGCGCGCGTTCCGAGCCACATGCCGCCGGGGTTCACGAGGGGCATGAAGACCAGGCGCACCGATTCGAGCTGCCGATTCAGGGTCGAATCCCAGCGCAGCCGCATCACCAGGTGCCGCAGGTACGCAATGACGACGTCGGCGCCGATCCGTTCGAGGCCGTGCACCCCGCCGAAGAATCCGATGGCAGGCACCGCGGGGTCCGGATTGCCCAGGGCGATCGCATAGACCGGAAACCGGCTGCCGGATTCGCCCGCGACTTCGCAGACGATGCGCACTTCCAGGCGATCGCCGCCGAGCGCGATCACGTCCTCGAGTTCGCTGAGTTCGGGAAGCGGGGAATGAAACCCCACGGGCTGTCGCAAGTCGGTCACGTCAGCATCTCCTCCCCGAATCCGGTGCCCGGCCAGCGCCGCACCGTGCGCTCGACCACTTCACGCAACTTAAACAAGATTGCCATGTTTCGCTGCTACGGTGGACACGTTCGACAACGCAGGCACCGTCACGCAAATGAAATGGAAACTGTTCAATTTGCAGCGAATGATCGACGAACTGTTCGTTGACGACTGGCTCTATCCGTGGCGGTCCGCGACGACGAAAGGCGAGGTCCCGCAATGAAACGCATCATGCGCCGGGTCGTCGGGATGCCGCTGCTTTCCCTGTGCAGCACGCTCGTGTGGGGTGTGTCGGAACTGGTCGCGCTGCAACGGGCGCGACGCACGGCGAGGCCGCCCCGCTAGCCGCTTCACCGAAGCGCTCCGCCGCCCGAAACCCAAACGCAACCCGGCTGTGATCCTTTCGTCATGAAGGGCGGCAACACTGCATGCTCCAATGTCCGGAGCCTGCAATGCAACGTCCCAGTCGCCGCCAGTTCATCCGAAACGTCACCCTCGGAGCCGCCGCGGCCACCGGCGCCCTCGCCCTGTCCAGCTTCCAGTCGCTGGCAAACCCCGGCTCCACGGACGCGTCGACCGGCGGCGCCGCGTCTCCGTTCCGTCACGGTGTAGCCAGCGGCGATCCGCTGAGCAACCGGGTGATTCTCTGGACCCGGATCACACCTGAAACCGCCGGCACGCAGACGGGGATGTGGGAGATCGCCGCAGACGCCGGGTTTCGCCGGATCCTTCACGCCGGCCCGTTCACAACCGGCCCGGAACGGGACTTCACGGTCAAGGTCGATGCGGCGGGGCTGGCGCCGGACACGGTCTATTTCTACCGCTTTCACATCGGGACGCGGATCTCGCCGGTCGGGCGCACGCGGACGCTGCCCGTCGGCCGCCCGACGCAGGTCAAGCTGGTAGTCTTTTCCTGCTCGAACTACCCCGCGGGCTACTTCCACGCGTACCGCGAGGCCGCGCGCCTCGACGGCGTGCATGCCGCAGTGCACCTCGGCGACTACCTCTACGAATACCAGCGGAACGGATACGCATCGGAGGATGCAGAGGCCCTCGGCCGGGAAGTCGATCCGCCCCACGAGTCGCTCTCCCTCGACGACTACCGCCGGCGCCACGCGCAGTATCGCAGCGACCCGAACCTGCAGGCCGTCCACGCAGCCCTGCCCTTCATCTGCGTGTGGGACGATCATGAAGTCGCCAACGACGCGTGGCGGGAAGGCGCGGACAATCATGATCCCGATACCGAAGGAGACTATTTCGCACGCCGGGCCGCCGCCGTCCAGGCCTACCACGAATGGATCCCCATCCGCACACCGGACCCGGCCGATCCGCTGAAGATCTCGCGATCCTTCGATTTCGGCGATCTCCTCAGCCTGCACATGCTCGATACGCGGCAGATCGCCCGCGACAAGCAGCTGAACTACGGCGACTACCTGTCCGAAGGAAAACTCGACACCGCGCGCTTCTCGCGGGATCTCAACGATCCGGCGCGCCAGCTCATCGGCGAAGCCCAGACCGCCTGGCTCAAGGACGCCCTCGTGCGTTCCGACGCCCGCTGGCAGGTACTCGGCCAGCAGGTGCTGATGGCACGCATGGACGTCCCCGCCCCCGTCGCGCTCGACCAGCTCGGGATCAGCGAATACCTGGCGCTGCACGACAAGGCGAACCTGATGCCGACCGCGTTGAGCGCCGATGAACAGGCGCACATCGCCGGGCCCGTACTGCCCAACAACCTCGACGCATGGGACGGATACCCCTCGGCCCGCGAGACCGTCCTGGGACTCGCACGGGACCTGGACAAGAACCTCGTCGTCCTGGCCGGTGACACCCACAACGCCTGGGCCAGCAATCTCGCGGATGCGGCGGGCACGGCGGTGGGCGTGGAGTTCGCCACCGCGTCGGTGTCCTCGCCGGGCCTGGAAACCTACCGCACCAGCGAGCACCCGGACGCCCTGGCGGCCGGGCTGGTTCGCCTCATCGACACGCTCAAGTTCACCGACACCTCCCACCGTGGCTTCATGGTCGTCACCGCCACGCCCGATCAGTGCGAGGCCGAATGGCATTTCTTGACGACCGTGAAGCAACCCGACTACCGGCGATTCGTCGGCACCCGGCTGCGCGTCCTGCCCGGCGCGGGCAATCGCGCGCTGCGCCCGGTGGAATCCGCGCTTGCCACGCTCGCACCGAACACCGATGGCATTGCCGTGCTGTAAGCACATCGAACGACTCGCCTCCGGAAACGTGACCCTCCGGTACCGTACCGTCATGCAGCTGTAGTAGGGCTGTCATGAGTCCATCTCATAGTGGCGGACCATCCCCTTTCCCTGCCCGCCCACTTGCGCTCAACTCTCGCCTTCCTTGCCACCCTGGGCCGACTGTTCGCGGATTTCGGCCTGGCCCTCTCCGCATGCGCGATCGTGCTTCTCGCATGGTCTGCGCTGGAACGCCCGGTCACGCCCCCGGACTGGGACGGACGGGTCCCCGGCGTCACCTACAGCGGCTATCGGCCCGGCCAGGGTCCGGCGCAGCAGCGTTACCCGAGCGCGGAGGAAGTCGCGCAGGACATGGCGCTTCTCGCCCCGCATAGCCGACGCGTCCGCACCTACAGTTCGACGGAAGGCCCCGACGTCCCGGAGATTGCCGCGCAGCACGGCCTCGACGTCATGGCGGGCGCATGGCTCGGCAAGGATCGCGCGAAGAACGAAAGGGAGTTGCAGGGGCTGATGCGACAGGCGAGCGAACACCGCAACGTGTCGCGCCTGATCGTCGGCAACGAGGTCATGCTGCGCGAGGACCTCACGGAAGCGGAACTCATCGCGGCGCTCGACCGCGTGCGCCGCAGCACGCGCAAGCCGGTGTCCACCGCGGACACCTGGCACATGTGGTTGCAGCACCCCAAGCTCGCTGCGCACGTCGACTTCATCGCCATCCACATCCTCCCCTACTGGGAAGGGGTCAAGGTCGAAGAGGCGGCAGCCTACACCCTCGAACGACTCAAGCGCGTCAAGGCCGCCTACCCGAACAAACCCGTCGTGATCACCGAAACGGGCTGGCCGAGCCATGGCGACGTGCAGTGGGACGCCATCCCCACTCCGCAGGCACAGGCGCGCTACCTGCGCGAATTCATCGCCCAGGCGCGCAGCCTCGGCATCGACTATTACGTGATCGAAGCCTTCGACGGCCAGTGGAAGCGCGACGAGGAAGGGCGCCCCGGACCCTATTGGGGCCTCTTCGATGCCTTCCGGCAGTGGAAGATTCCGGTCCGGGGCGCGCTATCGGTTCATCAGGGCTGGCAGGATCGCGTCATGCCGGCCCTCGGCTGCGTGCTGGCGCTCGGCGTGCTGCTGTCCTGGCGCTTCAGGCGCTGGCACTGGTGGGCGCGCCTGAGCGCGGTGCTCGCCGTGGCGGCGGGGACCAGCTTCGTCCTGTGGCGCGGCATGGCGGGCGTCGGCAGTTACGCCCCCGTGCAATCGACCCTGATCGATGCCGCGCTCGCTGGTCTGCTGCTCGTGTCCCTGCTGGTCTTTGCCGTGCAGCTGATCGAAGCGCTCGACGTGCTGGGCACGCGCCGCTGGCGCCGCGCCTTCGCTGCGACCCCGTGGCCGGACGAACGCCCCGTGCCCATGGTCAGCCTGCATGTCGCCATCTCGAACGAACCGCCGGACATGGTGATCGCGACGCTGGAAAGCCTCCGGCGCCTGGACTGGCCGGCGCTGGAAGTGCTGGTCATCGACAACAACACCGCAAACGAAGCGCTGTGGCGGCCGGTCCAGGCATGGATCGCACATCACCCCGAACGCTTCCGCTTCTGGACCCTCCCCGCCTGCGAAGGATTCAAGGCCGGCGCGCTCAACTTCGCCCTTGCACGAACCGATCCGCGCGCAGAAGTCATCGGCGTCGTCGATGCCGACTACCAGGTCGAGCCGTTCTGGCTGCGCGAAATCATGGGCCATTTCGCTTCGCCCGAAGTGGCCGTCGTCCAGGCGCCGCAGGCGCACCGGGACTACGAATCCGACCTGCTCGCACGCAGCGCGAACTGGGAGTTCGAGGGATTCTTCCGTGCCGGGATGCATCACCGCAACGAACGCAACGCGATCATCCAGCACGGGACCATGTGCCTGGTGCGCACGTCGGCGCTGCGCAATGCAGGCGGATGGGGCCAATGGACGCTGTGCGAGGACACCGAGCTCGGCTTGCGCCTCCTCACGCATGGCTGGGAGCTGCGTTACGTCGACCGCGTCTACGGGCGCGGCCTGACCCCGGAGAACTTCGCCGCGCTGCGCAGCCAGCGCCGCCGCTGGGCGCTCGGAGCAATGCAAATACTGAAGGGCCATGCCGGCGCACTGTGCGGACACAGCCAGCTCACGCTGGCGCAGCGCTATCACTTCGTCGCGGGCTGGCTGCCGTGGCTGCAGGAGGCCTTGCAGGTCGCTGTCATGCTGATGAGCGTGTGCTGGACGCTCGGCATGCTGCTGTGGCCGCGCTACATCGAGCCGCCCATCCCCGGCACCCTCGCCCTGATGCTCGCCGTCGTGCTGGGCCGCACTGCCATCGGCGCCGCCGTCTATGCGACCAAGGTACGCTGCACGTGGCGCGAATCGTTCGAAGCCGCCATCGCGTCGATGGCCCTCAATTACGCGGTGGCGTGCGGTGTGTGGGCCGGGCTGCTGGGCCGCCACGCGCGTTTCATCGTCACCGCGAAAGCGGGCGCGAGCGCACGGCGCGGCAGGCGGCGCCTGCCGCCGGAAGCGAAGTGGGCCCTTGCCCTGCTCGTTGCGGCTGTCGCCACGCTGATCCAGAACGGCGTCGATGCGCCCGAGCCGCTGTGCTGGGCCGTCGCCCTCGTCGTCATGGCCTTGCCCCATTGCGCCGCGCTCTGGCTGAGCTTTGCGCCGCGCGGCGGCCGCCCGACGCCCCATCCCGTGGAAGCACCGCAGGGCGAGGGTCTGCCGGCCACGACCGATTACGCCTTGCGCCCCTCGGCCGGCCAATGACGGCGCTGAAGGCCGGCAGCGTCTAAAGGATATTCACGCCATCCAGCGGGAATGCACCGCCCGCCCCTCACCCGCGGAGTTCTGCCGCCGGCAGCTGCATGCCCTCCGCCGTCAAGCGACGCTCAGTAGCCCTTGAATCCGCGCAACAGCCACACCGAGGCCCGGCGGTGAAAATTCGGGTACACCGCGATGTCGACGTCACCGAGCTTGTCCGCGGCCTCGAAACGTGCGATCACGGCCTTGACGTCCGCCCGCTCGGAGACGAACAGCACCGGATCACCCGACGCCGTCGTCAGGGGCACGGTCAGACCATAGTGGTCCATCACGTGCGGATCCGGCTGCCAACGCGCGTAGCGGCTCGGCCGCAGGCTGTACACGAGCTGCGCGAGCAACTCGCGCTCGTCCGCGACGAGAACGGCATCGGGATGCGCTTCGAGCCGGGGGCGCACCGCCTCGGCGAACTCATGCCAGCCGCGCGCGCGCTTGTAGGGATCGATGCGGCCGTTGAGCTCCTTGCCCGCAAGACGGACCACATCCGGCCAGTGATACAGCACCGAACTCGCGACGATATTTAGCGCGATGGCCGCGACGGCGAGCCGCCGACTCCCTCGCCGGGCGAGGAATGCAACCGTCAGGACGGTCGCACCCACCAGCGCGGGAGCCGCCCAGTTGCCGTTGGCCCGGCCGGTCAGCGCCTGCAGGCCGACGACGACCAGAAGCGGGACGACGAACACGAACAGGAAACGAAAGCGCAGATCCGCCCAGTCATCGCGCCACCGGACCAAGGCCCACCCCAGGCACACTGCCAGCAAGGGACCGAGCAGCAGCCACTGGGCGCCGACGAATTCGATGAACTCGTCGGGACTCCAGGTGCGAGTGCCCAGCCGCGTGATTTCCGCGGTGTGGCGGAAGGTCGGGAAACCGTGCTCCCAGTTCCACACGAGGTTCGGCGCGAAGATCGCCAGCGCGAGGAAGATGGCGATCGCGGGGCCGAGCACCTTGTTCCCCTTCGGCCCGCCGCGGCGTATGAAGAGCGCCAGGAAGGCCGAACCGCCGAACGCGAGCATGACGTATTTCGACATCAGCCCGAGGCCGGCGACCAGGCCGATGCCGACCCAGTACGGCAACGCACCGTCGTTCAGCGCACGCCACATCAGCAGCATGCCGGCCGCCCAGAAGAACAGCAGCGGCGCATCGGTGCTCGCGAACAGCGACAGGGTCGCGGTCAGCGGCAAGGTCAGGAAGGCCACCCCGCACCAGAAACCAACGCGGTCGTCGAAGAGTTCGCGCCCGATTTCGCGCACCAGGAAGGCGGTGCCGGTGTAGAGGATCAACGAAGGCGCCTTGATCGCGAGGAGATTGTCGCCGAACACCGCGCCGGACCAGGCAATCAGCGCGGCGATCACCGGCGGCTTCGAGTAATACCCCCAGTCGAGCGCCTGCGCCCAGCCCCAGTAATAGGCCTCATCGACATAAGGATCGAGACCGAGGCGCGCAATCACGGCAACCCGGTACAGCGCAAACGCCAGGGCGATGATGGCGAACAGGAACAGCGACGAGCGGCGGTGCGACGGGTTGGCGAGGGTCGAATGGTCCATAGGGCGCCGATTATACGTTGGCGTCCGTCTCAACACGATTAATCCCGGCGGACGGGCCGCCCCGCCGAACGCTCAGTAAACCGACGGCACGTACATCGCTTCCGGGATCGGCTCCCGGATATAGTCCGGGTGATGCACCCGCTGCGGCATCGCAACCGGCTCGCGCTGCACTTCGTGGTAAGGAATCTGGCTCAACAGGTGGTGAATGCAGTTGAGCCTCGCCTTCTTCTTGTCCACGGCCTCGACGATCCACCACGGCGCCTCGGGGATGTGGCTGCGCTCCAGCATCTCCTCCTTGGCCTTCGTGTAGTCTTCCCAGCGCCGGCGCGACTCCATGTCCATCGGCGAGAGCTTCCACTGCTTGAGCGGGTCGCGGATGCGCATCTGGAAGCGCGCGTACTGCTCCTCGTCGGTGATCGAAAACCAGTACTTGATGAGTACGATGCCGGAGCGGACGAGCATCTTTTCGAACTCGGGCACCGTACGGAAGAACTCCTCGTACTCATCGGCCGTACAGAAGCCCATCACCCTCTCGACGCCCGCACGGTTGTACCAGCTGCGGTCGAAGAGCACGATCTCCCCGCCCGCGGGCAGATGGCTGACGTAACGCTGGAAGTACCACTGGCTGCGCTCCCGGTCATTCGGCGCCGGCAGCGCGGCAACACGACATACGCGCGGATTGAGGCGCTGCGTGATGCGCTTGATCACGCCGCCCTTGCCGGCAGCGTCGCGCCCCTCGAACAGCACGACGACCTTCAGCTGATTGTGCACCACCCAGTCCTGCAGCTTGACGAGCTCACCCTGCAGCCGGAACAGCTCCTTGAAATAGAAGCGCCGCTCCTTCGTGAGGCTCTCCAACTCCGGACGCATCGGCATGTCGCCCAGCAGCTCGTCCATCCGGTGATCGTCGATCTCCATCTCCAGTTCCTCATCGAAACTGTCGAGAAGGTCGGCATACATCCGGGTGTCGTAATCCCTTTGATCCGGGGCCTTCGGTTTCTCCATGAGCACTCCTGCGGTTATCTGGTGTGCGGACGCGGCACAATCGCCATGACTGCATCGACACCCGCCCGCTGAGATCCGGGTCCCGGAAAGCAGTTCCACCCGAGTGGCGAGAGGTCGAGTGTACAGCCGCAGCAGGTCCCGCACCGAGGGCAAAATGGCTACTTGCATGCTATTGAAATGCGCACGATAATAAATTATTACCGTAATAACATGCGCACACCATGAACGGAAGCAAGGCCATTGCACTGCTCTCACAAAAGGGGGGCTCCGGCAAGACGACCGTGACGATGCAACTGGCCGCCGCCCTGGTGCTGCGTGGCTACCGGGTCGCCGTGGCAGATCTCGACCCGCAGGAGAGCGCAACGCGCTGGGCAGAGTCGGCCCCGGCCGATGCCCCCTTTCCGGCACGCATGCTGCGCCCCCTGGGCGACACCGAAGAGATCCGGCAGACCCTCTGGACCGCGACGCGCGAGGTGGATTTCATATTGTTCGACTGCCCGCCATCGATCGAACATCCGCACATGGTCAGTGCGCTCGAACTGTGCGACTTCGCGATCGTTCCGGTCGTCCCGAGCCCGACCGACCTCTGGTCAACCCGCGCGATCGAGAAGGTGATCCTCAAACGGATCAGGTCGGGCCGGCTTCAGCGAGCCGCCCTGTTGCCGAATCGCGTCATGCGCACCGCCCTCGCCGCGGACGTCCTTGAAGTCATGCGCGACTTCTCGTTGCCGGTGCTCGACGCTGCACTCTCCCAGCGCAGCGCCTACGCACAAAGCGCCGTCATGGGAGCGTCCGTGTACGAGTTGGGACGAACCGCCGCACCGGCCCAGGAAGAAGTCGACCGACTCGTTTCAGTCGTTCTCGAACAACTAGGAGAGTAAGCATGAGCACGAACACCAAGACCCGGTCCGCCTTGCGCGAGGCACTGAAGCACGAAGACGCCGCCCTCGCGGACCGCATTCCGGATGCCACCCCGGCAGCCGCCGCCGCACCCGTAGCGGAGGAAAAGCCGGCGACCGCCACGCCTCCGGCAGCCGCTGCAGTCGACGCCGGCGTCGCGACGATCGCCAAGGTCGATACGCCCGCGAAAGCCAGGGCCAAGGCACCCGCCAAGCCCGCCGCCAAGGCAAGCACCAAGACCGCCGAAAAGCCGAGCGCGAAAACTTCCGCCAAGGCCGCCACGCCCAAGCCCGCGGTCGCCGCACCGGCAAGCGTGGAAGCGAAAGCGGCTCCCAGCCGGAAATCGCCACAAAAGGCCGTGACCGCTGCCGCCGAGGCGAAAGCCGAACCCGCGAAGAAGGCACATGTGAAGCGCGAGCCCGAGGACATGGAACACGCGAAGAAGCCGAAGAGCGAAAAGGTGGTACGGGATTCCTTCTCGATGCCGGCAAACGAACACGCGGGCATCAAGTCCCTGCGGATCGCGCTGGGCAAGGCCGGCCGGCTTGCGAGCAAATCGGAAGTGCTGCGCGCAGGCCTCAAGGTGCTGGGCGAGCGCAGCATCGCCGACGTGCTGGTGGTCCTCGACGGGCTCCCCGTCGCAGCCAAGGGCAAGCGCAAGAAGCACTGACACCTCATGCGCGTTTCGCCGGGGCTGCCCTGCCCCGGCAAGCCTCAGCTGTCGAAACGCCGGCGCAATTCGCGCCGTTCCTGCGCTTCCAGAGTGAGCGTTGCCGTCGGGCGCACGATCAGGCGGCGAACGCCGATCGGCTCGTCCGTTTCCTCGCACCAGCCGTAACTGCCATTCTCGATTCGCGCCAGCGCCTTGTTGATCCGGTGCAAGTGCTTGCGCTCGCGGTCACGCACGCGCAGCTCGAGCATGTGGTCTTCCTCCAGCGTCGCGCGATCCATCGGATCGGCGGGGGCATCGATCTGCTGCTGCAGATTGATTGCCGTTTCTCTCGCCGCGTCCAGCAGGGTTTCACGCTCGTGCAGCAGGCGTGCTCGAAAGAACGCGAGCTGCCTGGGGTCCATGTAATTTTCATCCGGCGCGCCGAGTATCTCCGCCTCGGTCGGCATCTGCTCATCAGGGATCGGGCTGGCAATCATGGCTCTGACTGTGTGATGCGAAAGGGAAAATGATCGAAAGCCGGGCGAGCGTATTCACCTTATGTTTCAGCAAGATAAAGGCACCGCCGGATTGTCGGCCGCGAGGCGGCGACGGATATCCGCCGTTTTACCGCCATCTGCGCGACCTGCCCTCTCATGTTGTTTGCAAGCCATCAAACAACCTGCACTTGTAGCATTGCCGTAACTATAAATTCATCCTGCGGAGCCGCCGCACGCCTAGACTCAGTGTCGAAGCTGTCATGGTTTTTCATGTGCAAGGAGGTCCAAATGACTACGGACAATGCTTCTCCGGACTACCTCGAAAAAGCACGATCGCTGCCCGCGGAGGAATCTGCCCGGCTACTGCAACGATTCGGGGTCTATTGCTCCAAAAATTTCCGCTTGAGAAGCCTGGCGACAACGGAAAAGATGGCCCATCTGTTGTGCAAGGCGGATGAGGACCTGGCCGCATGGCGCACCAACCTCGCTGCCCTGCGGCAGCATGACGGGCTGTGAGTGTCCTCGCTCGATCAGCCCTTTTCGTGGGCATAGATCCCCAATTCAGCATGCTGCATCGCAACAAACAACCGCATTTTCTGTGCTAAAGTTCGATTTTGCTGCAAGCGGAGTTCCCCTATGGGTCGCGAAATCGAGCGCAGGTTTCTGGTTTGTGATTCGCGATTCCTGGACGGCCGTACCGGCGAGCGCATCGTGCAGGGCTACGTCGCAAAGGAATCCGGGGCGATGACCACCCGGGTGCGGATCCGCGCCGATCGCGCCTTTCTCACGCTCAAGGGGCCGCGCCAGGGGCTCGGGCGCGACGAGTTCGAATACCCCATCCCCATCGCCGACGCGTGGCGCATCCTGTTCGACTATTGCGGCGATCGGATCGTCGAAAAGACGCGCTACAACGTCGCCTACGCCGACCATCTCTTCGAAGTGGACGTCTTCGCCGGCCGTAACGCGGGGCTCATCATCGCCGAAGTCGAGTTGGGGCACGAAGCGCAGTCGCTGATCCTGCCGCCCTGGGTGGGTGAGGAAGTCACCCTGAACAAGCGCTTCGGAAATTTCTCCCTCGCGCTGTTCGAAGGCCCCACCCTCCCGGAGGACAGGCGCCGCCTCGAAGGACCTGCTCCGGGTCAGCGTCTCCAGGCAATGCATTAAAGCGCCCAGGAAGCGCGGCCCGCGCCGCGCAGGCCACACGCCCCTCAGGCAAACACCTCGCCGAGGTTGACCGTCCCCTGCTTCCCGACCTGCGGCCGCTTCGTGCGAATCCAGCGCGCGGCGCGGGCGCGGCCGAGGTCGCGCAGTTCGTGCAGGAAGGCGCGGGCAGCATTGAGCTTGCTGCCGCTCCCGGTTTCGGCAAGTTCCTGCGCCTCGATCATGTGGAAGCGCAAGGCCATCAGCTTGCGTTCGAGCCGCCCGTGCGACACCCAGTTGCTGCCCGCTTCGAGGTAGGCCCGGGCGTGCGCGATCATCCGCATCTCGCGCAGGAAGGTCGCGGAGAAGCCCAGCTCCACCGTGCGGTCGGCAATCTCCGCGGCGCTTCGCGGCGCGGTGGAGATCTGCAGGGGATTGAGCAGCACGAGCAGAATGTCCGGCGTGTCGCACTCGTACATCAGCGGGTAGACCGCCGGATTCGCGCTGAAGCCGCCGTCCCAGTAGGCCTCGCCGCCAATCTCTACCGCATGATGCATCGTCGGCAGGCATGCCGAAGCGAGCAGCATGTCCTCGGTCAGCTCCGCCGTACGGAAAAGGCGCACCTTCCCCGACTGCGCGCGCGTTGCGGCAATGAAGAGCTTCAGTCGACACTTCTTGCGCAGGTACTCGAAATCGAACTGCGTGCGGACCACATCGCGCAGCGGATTCAGTTCCAGCGGATTGAACTGGTAGGGCGACAGCAGCCGCGTCATCCCCAGCATCACGCCTAGGGGATTGGGCAAGGCGCCGTTTCCTGCCGGATTCAGGCTGTGCAGCAGGTCCAGTTCCAGCGGGGAACTGCCCGCAATGGCCTCCCAGAAGTTCGACAGGCTCTCGCGCGCGCCCTCGCCTCCGCCCCGCGTCCAGCCCTGCGCGAGCGCAACGGCGTTCATCGCACCGGCGCTGGTTCCGCTGATGCCTTCCAGCTTCCAGCCTTCCTCGAGCAGACGATCCAGCACGCCCCAGGTGTAGGCGCCATGTGCCCCACCGCCCTGCAGCGCGAGGTTGATCGCTGGCAGTTCGCCGTTCTTCGTCGTCCACCATCGTTTCCGAAGCATGTTCGACTCCCTTCCCGCCGTCGGGAATTTCTTTGCTGCAATGCAGCATACCGCGAAAATACGGACGGGAATGTTTCAGAAGTTCAGCAGGACGAATCCGACGGCCGCGCACGCGGCGATCACGTGGATCACGTTCGCCTTGAAGCGGAACAGCGCGACCGCCGCACCAAGCGCGATGAGGGCCGAGATCAGGTCGAATCCGCCGCCAAACCCTTTCGGCCACAGCACGTGATAGCCGAAGAACAGCGCCAGGTTGAGCACCACGCCGACCACGGCCGCCGTGATCGCGGTGAGCGGCGCGGTGAATTTCAGGTCGTTGTGCGTCGTCTCCACCAGCGGCCCGCCGAGCAGGATAAAGATGAAGGACGGCAGGAAGGTGAACCACGTCACCACCGTAGCCGCCACGGCGCCGGCGAGAAACAGGCTGTCGGGCCCGAACACGGCCTTCACGTAGCCGCCGACGAAGCCGACGAACGCGACCACCATGATGAGCGGCCCCGGCGTCGTCTCCCCCAGCGCCAGGCCGTCGATCATCTGCGTCGGCGTGACCCAGCCGTAATGCCCGGATGCGCCCTGAAAGACGTACGGCAACACCGCGTAGGCACCGCCGAAGGTGAACAGCGCTGCCTTGGTGAAGAACCACCCCATCTGCGTCAGCGCATGCTGCCATCCCCAGATCGCCGTCAGCAGGCCCATCGGCACCAGCCACAGCAATCCGCCCGCGACGATCACGCGGGCGACGCGCGACCACGCGAAGCGCGCGTGCTCGGGGGTGGGCGTATCGTCGTCGATCAGCGCCGGACCGAAGGACTTGTCGGCCTTGCCATGGGCGCCGCCCGCGCTGAAATGCCCCGGACTCAGGCGCCCGCCGACCACGCCGACCAGCGCCGCACCGACGACAATCGCCGGAAACGGCAGATCGAATCCGGCGATCGCGACGAAGGATGCCGCCGCGATCGCCCACAGCACGTTGTTCTTCAGCGCGCGCGATCCGATGCGATGCGCCGCCTGCACGACGATGGCCGTCACGGCCGGCTTGATGCCGTAGAAGAGCCCGGAAACCAGCCGGGTCTCGCCGAACGCCACGTACATCCATGACAGCCCGATCAGGATGAACAGCGACGGGAGCACGAACAGTGCACCGGCGATGATGCCGCCACGCGTCCGGTGCATCAGCCAGCCGATATAGGTGGCGAGCTGCTGTGCCTCGGGTCCGGGCAGGACCATGCAGTAGTTCAGCGCATGCAGGAAGCGCCGCTCGGAAATCCATCGGCGGCGTTCGACCAGTTCCTGATGCATGATCGCGATCTGTCCCGCCGGGCCGCCGAAGCTGATGAAACCGAGCTTCAGCCAGAAAAGGAAGGCTTCCCGGACCCCGACCGGTGCAGGTGGCGGCTTCGTGGGAGCGTCCGTCGTCGGTGCGGGATCATGCATGCTTGCGGCGCTGCCTTCCGGAACGTGGCCGAGCTGAGGTCGAACACCGCCGAGCCCCTCCCGGACGCGCGTTCGTCATCGGCCATCAGGTCGATCGAGCGTATAAGTATGCATGTCCCGCGTTTCGTTTTCACATCTCCGCCGCCGAACGCGGATGCGACGCCGGGAATTCGGCCAGGCGGATCGCTCAACCGGCCCCCGCGACGCATAGCCCCGGCCGCATCGCCGGGCGCGCGACCGGCGCACCGTAGGCGTGCCCCTGGGCAAGCGCGCCCGACGGCCAGGCGACTGCAGGCTTCTCCTCGACCCGCGTCACGATCACCCGTGCGGATCCCGCCCGGGTCCGCAGGCGTTCGAGCGCAGCCGGACCGTCATCCTCCGCGGCCAGCACGGAAGCGCCGATCTTGATGAAATCGGTCGGCACGCTGCCCGACAACGCCTGCCATTGCGCCACCGATTCGATATTGACCGCCACGCGGAAGCCGTTGTGGCGATAGTTGCGCAGGACGAAGCTCAACAGGTCGGCCTGCCGGCTCGCAACCACCGGCGCCTCGATGACGATGCGTTCGGGTGCGAAACCGAGCGCGTCGACCACCTTGCGGAAAGCCGCACCATGGTCGCCCGCGACCGCCGCCAGCAGGCGGCCATGCACGTTCAGGAACAGCAGGCCGTCGTCGCCCGCGGACGCGATGAAATTCAGCGCATGCACGGTCCGCGCAAGCCGGTCCAGCGCAACGAGGCGATCGTCGTCCGCGTTCGCGGAAAACAGCACCCAGGGCGACAGGTCCCGCTGGCCGCTGCCCAGGCAGCGCAGGAGGGCCTCGTGGCCCACCACCCCGCCGGAGGACGGCTCGACGATGGGCTGGAACACGCTCGACAGCTCGCAGCCGAACCAGTCCCCGACCACGCTGCCATCGGCAAGGCGGGGCAACTGCCGTCCCGCTTGCCGTTCGAGCGGCAGGCGGCAAAGGAAGTCGCGTACGCGATCGGCGATCGGCGAAACCGGACTGGTCATGGTGAGCTCCTGCGTGGGATTGGCGGTGAACGCGACGCGCCGCGCATGACTTGCAAGCACGTCGTTTCGGCTCAAATGTACGGGGGCGGATCACGGAAGCGAACGATGAAATTCTGCAGAGCTTATGCATGGCCGCTGGCGGCACGATCACCGTGAAATGCAATGAGGGAACGGCGTGGCCGCCGTTCCCGGGAGCGCGGGGCGGCGGTCACAAGCGCGGCCGCCTCCAAGAAATACCGATTAACGCCCGCGGAAATTCGACGGCAGCAGACTGTCGAGGCGCCACACCTCGTTGCCTTGCATCGCAATCGTCTGGCCATCGGCGGTCACCATCCTGTGCCCCTGCTCCATCGAATAGGCGCGGCCGTACTTGTCCTCCATGGCCATTTTGCCGTCCTTGAAGACGTGCAGGGTCGAACCATCCTTCAGGTCGTAGGATTTCTCGAGTGCAGTCGAGCCGTAGTTGTCCCGCAGGACCTCACGCGCCGCAGGAGTCGCCGGCGCGGCGGGCGTCGCCTGGACGTCGTCGAGCCAATGCGACGATCCCGCCTCCGAGTAATCCGTATGCGCCGATGCCGCGAACGAGCCGGCAAGCAGCATGGATGCGAAAACGATGCGGATCGATGTGGCTTTCATGATGTTTCTCCTTGCAGTGACTGGATCAGGCGCCCTGCAGCGGGCAACCTTGATCGAATGCTAGGAGACCACTCCCGACGGGAGCATGACCCTGAAATTACTTTTTATTAAGCGCAATGTCATTTTGCGGACATCTCTCTGCACACGCTCCACGAAAGCAGCACTCCGTCGAATCGCACACGTTGCGCGCAATTCGCGCCCGAAACTGACAGGAATGTAATGTTCGCGTCAGGGCGACGTCGCCCTCGGAGGTCTATGATGAATTCATCGGAACTTCGGATTGACGCCATGAGCCCGAAACAGCTTCCCGTGTCCAGCGCCTCCGGCGAGGCAAGGCAGACGCGGCGCATCCGCTGGGTGTTCGGCGCCTTCGTCGCCATTGCCGCAGTCCTGCTCGCCCTCGAACACCGCGCGCATCTGCTGGGCATCCTCCCCTGGCTGTTCCTGCTGGCCTGTCCGCTGATGCACCTGTTCATGCATCACGGCCACGGCAGCCATGGCGCTCACCACGACCGCCCGAAGGACGGAGGTGCGCAATGACCGAATCGAGCCCCGCTTACGGCCTCTGGTCGCTGGTCGCCATCAACTCGGCGGTGTTCATCGTGTTCGCCGCGAGCTTCTTCAAGCCGCGCTCGTCGCGCGACTGGCGCACGCTCGGCATGTTCTCGGCGTTCATCGTCGCGCTGTTCGCCGAAATGTACGGCTTTCCGCTGACCATCTACCTCCTGTCGGGCTGGCTCGCGACGCGCTTTCCCGGTGTCGACTTCCTCGCCCACGATGCCGGCCACCTGCTCGAAGTGATGTTCGGCTGGCGCGCCAATCCGCATTTCGGACCGTTCCACATCGTTTCCAACATCCTGATTGCAGGCGGGTTCTGGCTGCTGGCCTCGGCCTGGAAGGTGCTCTACGCGGCGCAGGCGGCCGGCACGCTCGCCACCACCGGGCCCTACGCACACCTGCGCCACCCCCAGTACGCGGCTTTCGTCGTGATCATGGCCGGCTTTCTGCTGCAGTGGCCGACGGTCATCACGCTCGCGATGTTCCCCGTCCTCGTCGTCGCCTACGTCCGTCTCGCCCGAGACGAGGAGCGCACGGCGGCTGCGACCTTCGGCTCCGAATGGCAACAGTACGCACAACAGACCCCGGCCTTCTTCCCACTTCGGACAAGGCATCACCCCGACCCGATCGCCGACGGCCGCGGCGACCACTCATCAGGAGAACGCTCATGAAACCGATGCTGATCACCGCCCTCGCAATGTCGCTCGCCGCCGTATCGCCGGCCTGGGCCGACGACGCTCACCACCCCGACCAGGCCCCCGCCGCGACGGCACCGGCCGCGGCCACGCCCGCTCCGGCACCTGAAAAGACGATCCAGCGCATGCGCGACAACACCGCCACCATGCAGTCGCAGCTCGACGCCCTGGCGGCGGCGAAAACCCCCGATGAACGACAGAAGCTGCTCATGGACCACATGCAGACGATGCGCGAAAACATGATGCTGGGACAGCAGATCGCCGCCGGCGACGGCTCGTCGATGGGCTGTCACATGATGGGCGGCAAGGGAATGATGGGAGGCGGCATGGGCATGATGGGCGGGATGATGGGCGGAGATGCATCCGGCGCCTCGCCCGACGCCATGACCCAGCGCATGCAGCAGATGGAACGGCGCATGGACATGATGCAGATGATGATGGAGCGGACGGCGGCCCCCGCACGCAAGGCCCCCGCGAAGTGATCGATCGCCCACGTGCGGAACGAGGAAAAGCGCCATGCTCGAATCCGTGAAAGCCCTGCTGCGGCGCCTGCGCGCGTGGATGGCGGAGAACGAGCGCGCCCACCGCGCCGCGAAGCCGTACGGCTGCTGCAGTTCGCCGTCGTCCATCTACGCCGCGCGTCGCCCGCGCGACAAGGAACACAGCCATGACTGAACCACGCGCCATGCACGCACACGCCCATCACGAACATGAACATCACGGCGAGGAACATCACGGGCACGCGGCGCACACCGACCACCCTCACCATGCCCACGCCGGTTCCGCCGCGACACCGGATTCCGCCGCGCTGACGGACCCGGTCTGCGGCATGAGCGTGAAGCCCGACTCGCCCCACCACACCTCCTTCGAGGGCCGCGACTATCGCTTCTGCAGCGCGAAATGCCTCGACAAGTTCCGCGCCGACCCCGTGCGCTATGTGCAGCCCTCACAGGCCTCACAGCCCGCGACCACCGGTGTGGAGGCCGCGCCGGGCACCGAATACACCTGCCCGATGCACCCGGAGGTCCGCCAGACCGGCCCCGGCACCTGTCCGAAATGCGGCATGGCGCTGGAGCCGGTGATTCCCGAGCTAGAGGAAGGCGAGAACCCGGAGCTGGCCGATTTCCGCCACCGCTTCTGGTGGCCGTTACCCGCGACCGTGCTCGTCACCGTGATCGCGATGTCCGGCGGCGTCCTGGATCCGCTGCTCGGCGGCGCCCGCCCGTGGATCGAGCTGCTCCTCGCGACGCCCGTCGTCCTCTGGGGCGGATGGCCATTCTTCGTGCGCTGGGCGCAGTCGATCGCCAACCGCAGCCCGAACATGTGGACGCTGATCGGCACCGGCGTGGGCGCGGCCTACGGCTACAGCGTGGTGGCCACCCTCGCGCCGGGCGTCTTCCCCGAGTCCTTCCGCATGGGCGGACACGTCGCCGTGTATTTCGAGGCCGCGGCGGTGATCGTGTCGCTGACCTTGCTCGGGCAGGTGCTGGAACTGCGCGCGCGTTCCGAGACAGGCGCCGCGATCAAGGCCCTGCTCGGCCTCGCGCCGAAGACGGCACGGCGCCTCAACGCGGACGGCAGCGAGGAAGACATCCCGCTGACTCACGTCCATCCCGGCGATCGCCTGCGCGTGCGCCCGGGCGAGAAGGTGCCGGTGGACGGCGTCGTGCTCGAAGGCGCCAGCGCGGTGGACGAGTCGATGCTCACCGGCGAGCCGATGCCGGTATCGAAGGCGACAGGCGACAAGGTGATCGGCGCGACGCTCAACACCAGCGGCGCGCTCGTGATGCAGGCGGAGAAGATCGGCTCGCAGACCGTGCTCGCGCAGATCGTGCAGATGGTCGCGCAGGCGCAGCGCTCGCGTGCGCCGATGCAGCGCATGGCCGACCGCGTCGCCGGCTGGTTCGTCGTCGTGGTCGTCGCGATCGCGCTCCTGACCTTCCTCGGCTGGGGCCTCTTCGGGCCCGCGCCCTCGTGGGCCTACGGGCTGATCAACGCGGTCGCGGTGCTGATCATCGCCTGCCCGTGCGCGCTGGGACTCGCGACGCCGATGTCGGTGATGGTCGCGACCGGCAACGCCGCGACGCAGGGCGTGCTGTTCCGCGACGCCGCGGCGATCGAGAACCTGCGCCGCGTCGACACCCTGATCGTCGACAAGACCGGCACGCTCACCGAAGGCAGGCCCGCATTCCACTCGACGGTCGCGGCGCCCGGCCGGGAGGCGGACGAGGTACTGCGCCTCGCCGCGAGCCTCGACCAGGGCAGCGAACACCCGCTCGCCCACGCGATCGTCGGCGAGGCGCGACGCCGCAATCTGGCGCTGTCGAAACCCGACGACTTCGAATCGTCCTCGGGCATCGGCGTGCGCGGCACGGTCGACGGCCGCCGGTTGGTGCTCGGCAACACCGCGCTGATGGACGAGGAAGGCATCGCGTGGCACGCCCTTGCGGCGCAGGCCGAAGCCCTGCGCACCGAAGGGGCGAGCGTGATGATGCTCGCCGCCGACGGCATCGCCGTGGGGCTGGTCGCCGTCGCCGACCCGGTGAAGACCACGACGCCCGAGGCGCTCGCGGAACTGCGCGCACACGGTATCGACCGCATCATCATGGCGACCGGCGACGGACTGACGACCGCGCGCGCCGTCGGCAAGCGCCTGGACATTGCGGAGGTGCTGGGCGAGGTCAAGCCGAAGGACAAGGACGATCTGGTCGCGAAACTGCAGCGCGAAGGCCGCGTCGTCGCGATGGCCGGCGACGGCATCAACGACGCGCCGGCGCTCGCACGCGCCGACGTCGGCATCGCGATGGGCACCGGCACCGACGTCGCGATGTCGAGCGCACAGCTCACGCTGGTGAAGGGCGACCTGCGCGGCATCGCCGCCGCACGGCGCATCTCCGTCGAAACGGTGCGCAACATGCACCAGAACCTCACCTTCGCGTTCGCCTACAACGCGCTCGGCGTGCCCCTCGCGGCCGGCCTGCTGTATCCGTTCACCGGCCTGCTCCTTTCGCCGCTGGTGGCCGCACTGGCGATGAGCGCGAGTTCGGTGTCGGTGGTCACGAACGCGTTGCGGCTGCGCCGCGCGGCCGGCGCGGCGAACTGAGCCGCGGCGCCGGGAGTTCGTCGACTCCGGCGCAGCCGCTCAGAACGGGACGGCGCTCTCGAACGTCAGCGGAACGCGCCGCTCCGGATGGATGAAGGCGATCGCCGCGGCGTGCAGGTGCAGGCGCGCGTGGCGCTGCGCGCTGTGCGGCGGCGCGTAAAGGACGTCGCCAAGAATCGGGTGGCCGAGCGACATCAGATGCACCCGCAGCTGATGGGTGCGCCCCGTCACCGGCTCCAGCTCGACCCGCGACATCGCGGCATCGTCCTCGCCGCTGCGTGCGACGACGCGATACCGCGTCAGTGCACGCCTCCCGTGCTCATGGTCGACCCTTTGTCGCGGGTTGTTGTCCGGATCGGCGGCCAGCGGCAGGTCGATTTCGCCGCGGTCATCCGCGACCAGTCCATGAACCGCGGCGACATAACGTTTGCCGACCGTGCGCTGCGCGAACGCGTGATTCATCCGCCGCAGCATCTCCGGTCCGCGCGCGAGCAGGATCAGGCCCGAGGTCGCCATGTCGAGCCGGTGCACGAGCAGTGCATCGGGATACCGCGCCTGCACCCGCAGTTCGAGGCAATCCTGCCGATCCTCGCCGCGCGCAGGCTGCGACAGGAGGCCGGACGGCTTGTCGGCGACGACGATGGCGTCGTCCGCATAAACGATGGCGGGAGCGAGGTGCGGCACGATTTCAGGCAGGCGGGGCAACAGTCGCCGTCTTTTATCAGGATTCCCCGGCGCCGGCAAACCGGCCGCGGGACATTCACACCGGCGGAACGGCAATCCTGTCCAGCACATCGAGGAAGGTGCCGATTACCGGGCTGGGCGGCCGGTCCGCACGCGCCACGGCGAGCGACAGGTAGGCGTCCTCGTCGCTGATCGCCAGGTAGCGGACGCGCGGCAGTTGTACGCATTCGAGCGGCGCGGGTAACACAGCGACACCGAGCCCCGACGCGACGAGGCCGATCTGCGTCGTCGCTTCGCGCGCCCGCTGCACGATACGGGGCTCGAAGCCTGCACCACGGCACAGATCGCCGACGATCGCCGGAATTCCGGTCCCGACGTCGGGCGGATAGGCGATGAACCCCTCGTCGCGAAACTCCGCGAGCGACACCTCCGTCCGCGCCGCAAGCGGATGCGCGGAATTGACGACGAGGCGCAGCCCGTCCCGCCCGATCTCCCGCGTCACGACGCCCGGGGGCACGACCAGTCCGCGATAGCGCACGAGACCGACATCGATGTCACCGCGCAGCAGCGCCGCAAACTGGTCCCCCGTGAACATCTCGCGCAACTGCAGATCGACCTGCGGAAAGTCGCGACGATAGGTGTAGAGGACGTCGGCCAGCGTCGTCGTGTAGGGCAGCGAGGACGTGAAGCCGACGCGCAACTCGCCGAGCTCGCCCCGCCCCGCACGACGCGCATCTTCGGCAGCAGCCTGCGAGCGCGAAAGGATCTCGCGCGCGTGATCGAGGAAGCGCCTGCCCGCTTCGGTCAGCGCCACGCGCCGCTTGCTGCGCTCGAAGAGCGGCGTGCCGATCTCGTCCTCGAGGTCGCGGATCTGCATCGACAGCGGCGGCTGGCCGATGTGCAGGCGTGCCGCCGCGCGCGTGAAATTGAGCTCCTCGGCAACGGCAAGGAAATAGCGAAGGTGGCGCAGCTCCATTGATCTGTTTTACAGATTTGTTTATCGCATTAAATATATTGGACGTATGCATCGTGCGCAACCTAGCATTCAGTCACGTGCCGCACCGCGGCCAGCGACCGACCGGAGATTCGCCCGACAATGCCCGACCCTGCGCCAGACGCCGCCATCAGGGACTCCTCGCCCCACATCGAGGCCGACACACCCGCCTTCCGTCGCGCCAACCTCGCCATGTTCGTCGGCGGCTTCGCGACCTTCGCGCTCCTCTACGCGCCCCAGCCGATCCTGCCGCGCCTCGTGTCCGATTTCGCCGTCGCGCCCACCACTGCCAGCCTTGCCGTCTCGCTCGGCACCGCCGCCCTCGCGATGATGCTGCTGCCCGCCAGCGTACTGTCCGACCGCTACGGACGCCAGCCCTTGATGAAGACCTCGCTCGCGCTCGCGACGGTCATCGCCTTCGCGACCGCCCTTGCGGCCGACTTCAACCAGTTGCTCGTGCTGCGCATGCTGCTTGGCGCCGTCCTCGCCGGTCTGCCCGCGTCGGCGATGGCCTGGCTGGGCGAGGAAATCTCCCCGCGCGCGCAGGGACGGGCAATGGGCCTCTACATCGCCGGCAACGCGCTGGGCGGCATGAGCGGGCGCTTTCTCGTCGCCTGCATCACCGACTGGAGTTCATGGCGGATCGCCGTCGCAACCCTGGCCGTGCTGGGCCTCGTCGCAACGATCGTGTTCTGGCGCTGCCTGCCGCCCTCGCAGCACTTCCGCGCGCGCGACATCCACCCCGCGCGCATCCTCGCCGACGCCCGCACGCTGTTCGCCGATGCCGGGCTGCGTCGCCTCTTCGCAACCGCCTTCCTGCTGATGGGCGTCTTCACCAGCCTCTACAACTACCTCGGATTCCGCCTGCACGCGGCGCCCTTCGGACTGGGCCAGAGCGCGATCGGCGCCGTCTTCCTGCTCTACTTCGTCGGCACCCTGTCGTCCGCCTGGACGGGACGACTCGTCGACCGCATCGGGCGCCGCGCGGTCCTGTGGACGATGATCCTCGTGAGCAGCACCGGACTCGCAGTCACGACGGTCGACCATCTGCCGGCGATCGTCGCCGGCGTCGCGGTCTTCACCTTCGGCTATTTCGGCGCCCACACGACGGCGAGCGGCTGGGTCGGGCGCCGCGCCGGCGAGCGCCGCGCACTCGCCACCGCGATCTACCTGTGCAGTTACTACCTCGGCGCGAGCGTCATCGGCACGCTCTCCGGTCTGGCGTGGGAATCCCGCGGATGGGCCGGCGTGACCGCCGCACTCGGCGTCTGCATCGCCCTCGCCTTCTCCACCGCATGGCGGCTGCGCAAACTGGTGCCCGCCACGTCGCGGGAAGCGCTCACGGTCTGATCCGGAAGATCGGCGCGCCCCGCGTCAGGCGGACATGCGCACTTGCTCGACCGCCCTGAGCTTCGCAGGTCCGTTGGCCGCCGGCTCCTCCAGCCGCATGCGCGCGAGAGCCGCAATGAGGTCCGACTGGGTCACCATGCCGATCACCCGGTCGCCCACCCCGACGACCGGCACATGATGCAGGCCCGCATCGGAGAACACGCCGACCAGTTCGTCGATCGACTGCTCCGGGCGCGCCGTGACCACCCGCGGCGACATCAGCTCACGCACGGCAACGTCCCCACCGGGATATTCGGCAATACGTGCGCGCGGCGATCCATTGCCCTGAACGAAAAAGTCGTGCAGCGTCACCATGCCCGCCAGCCTGCCGCCGGCAGACACCACCGGCAAGGCCTTGACCCGATGTCGCGCGAGCAGCGCCCATGCCGTCGCAATCGGCGCATCTGCCGAGACCGTGACGACATCGGCCGCCATGATGTCGGCGCACCGGATTTCCCCCATGCGGCGTCGATACGCGCGTGCCTCCGCTGCGACGATGATCTCCTCCAGGTCGTCGTTGCTGACGTCGAGCCACTCTCCCCGAGCCTCAAGAACCGCCTGCAGGTCGTCGGGCGTTACGCCCACCCGCGCACTCGGCAACGGGTCGGCCGTACCGTGGGGATGCGCCTGCTCCACGTGCCGATGCGGATACCGCCGCCCGGCCGCGGCATTGAACGCCAGCGCGATCGCCAGCAGGCACAATGAATCGACCCCCACCGGCCACAACGCAAAGCCATACCCCAGATCCGTCACCGCCGGCCCGCCGAGCACGCTGGTCAGGGCGACCGCGCCCCCGGGCGGATGAAGACAGCGCAACCGGAACATCGCCCCGATCGTGATCGCGACGGCCAGCGCCCCGGCAAGGCCCGGATGCCCGACGAGCTTCGCGCACGTCACCCCCACGAGGGCGGCCAGTACATTGCCGACCATGATCGACCAGGGTTGGGCCAGCGGGCTCGACGGCACGGCAAACAGCAGGACGGCCGATGCGCCCATCGGCGCAATGAACCACGGATTCGCCTGCCCCAACGCAGCCCGGCCGATCCACTCGGTCACCGACAACCCGATCAGCGCCCCCAGCACGCCCGCGATCCGCTCGCGGCGACTCACCGCATGCGGGGCCGGCACAAAGGCGCGCAACCACGACATCAAACCACTCAAATTCCACTCCGCACCGGACCACCGCGATCGCCCGACGGCATCGCCTCGGCCCAGCAAATTCCAGTCATTGTTTTATCGCGCGATCCGCTCGGCACCGGACATCCGTCCGGACGCCCTGTTCACGCGCTGCGCCGCAGGATGTGCACGCCCTGGCCCTGCGGGCTCTCCAGCAGCTCGGCCAGGGAAACGCCGTCCAGCACCTGCAGGAAGGCCTCCAGCGCCTTGCCCAGCGCCCCCTTCAACCTGCAATCGGGGGTCAGCAGGCACTGGCTGTCGCTGCCGAAACATTCCACCAGCGCCATCCCGCGCTCCATGCTGCGCACCACCTCGCCGACGTTCACCGCCGCGGGCGCGCGTGCGAGCCGCAACCCGCCGCCCTTGCCCCGCAAGCCCTCGACGAATCCGTCACGGACGAGATGGTTGGCAATCTTCATCAGATGGCTGCGCGAGATCCCGAACCGTTCCGACACCTCCGCGATCGTGACCAGGCGCTCGCCATTCACGGCGAGGTAGATCAACACCCGCAGGGCGTAATCGGTGTGCTGGGTCAGATGCATGGGGTCTCTCTGTCATCGTTGTCGGACGAATCCGGCCCTCCATTATAGCCGCCGCCGCACAAAGATTCATATCAGTTGACTCTTTTTAAAGATGCACTCTATAGTCATCTTACGACGCGCATCCGCTGCGCTCGAAAACGACGCTATCCCCACAGGAGGATCCGCGATGCAACCCGCCCCAACTTTCGCCCGCCGTACCCTCACCATCGGCCGCCTGACGATGGCCTTCTCCGCGCTCGGCATGGTCGCCGCCACGCTGGTGGCCTACCCTTACGCCGAACGTTTCAGCATGGGCATCCAGATCGCCAGCCACCTGGCCCTGCCGATCTCCGCCGCATTCTTCAAGATCGGCTACGTCGTGCGCCTCGCCTCGCACCACGCGCTGGGCAACATGTCCGCCGGCTGAAGGCGGCCGGCGCGTACTTACTCCAGCCTTGACACCGCCGCCGGAGTATCGATGCCGGAATTGGCCGGCAACAGCGAGGATCCGATGATCGCACTCGACGAAAAAGTCACCGTCGCCCGCGTGTTGTCGAAGCGAAGCTGGACACCGAAGCTGCTCTCCTTCCGCCTCGCACGCGCCCCGGGATTTCGCTTCGTTCCCGGGCAATTCGCGCGGCTCGGCCTGCGCAAGCCGAACGGCAGCCCGGTATGGCGCGCCTACTCGATCGCTTCGGCAACCTGGGACGATCACCTCGAGTTCTACTCGATCATCGTTCCGGGCGGGCAATTCACAAGCTTGCTGAACAATCTGGAAGCCGGTGACGAGGTGATGATCGAACGCGCACCCTACGGTTTCCTCACCACCAACCGCTTTGCCGACGGCCGCGACCTGTGGATGCTCGCAACCGGCACGGGTCTCGCCCCCTTCCTGTCGATACTCCAGGACGAGGCAAACTGGCGCCGTTTCGAGCGTCTCGTCCTCGTCCATGGCGTACGCGAATCGGCCGAACTCACGTACAGGGAAGAGATCGCCGCACTGCGCGATCATCCCCTGTGGGCAGACGTCGGAGAGCGCCTGAGCTATCAGCCGGTCGTGAGCCGCGACCGATTGCCGCAGGCGCTATCGGGCCGGATTCCGGCACTTCTCGACGACGGCACGCTGGAAGCGCACGCAGGTCTTCGGATCACTCCGGAACACTCACGCGTGATGGTGTGCGGCAGTCCCGACATGGTCCGGGACACGCATCGAGCGCTGATCGCGAAAGGCTGCCGACTCAGCCGGCTCGCCGCTCCCGCGCAGATCGCCGTCGAGAACGGCTGGTAGCGCCGGCCGGCGCCCGAAGGGCAGCGCCGGCGCAGCGCAAACGCGTCAGCGCCGATCGACCCAGAACAGCAGCGCCGCGGCCGCCAGGAGGAACAGGAAGCTGGGTGTCACCGCCGCAAGCGGGGGAGACCAGTTGTTGATCACGCCAAGGTTCGAGAACAGCCCGTTCAGCAGGTAGAAGCCGACCCCCAGCATCACGCCGAGGAAGACCTTCATGCTCACCCCGCCCCGCCGGTCGTGGGTCAGCGCGAACGGCAGGGCCAGCGCCATCATCACCAGCGCCGCAAATGGATAGATCAGCTTCTTCCACAGCGCGATCTCGTAGCGGTCCGAGTTCTGCTGGTTCTCGCGCAGGTGGTTCACATACGCCACGAGCGTCGTCACCGACATCCGCTCCGGCAGCACCATCAGCACGCTCAGCACCTCCGGCGTCAGCTCCGACTTCCAGTCCAGTTCCGGCATGTCCACCACTTCCGTGCGGTTCCCGAGGAAGCGCGTCTGCCGGATACCGCTCAGGCGCCAGATGTTCTCGTCCGTGCGATACCGGCCGCCCGCCGCTTCCGTGACCGACTGCAGCGCATGTTGGTCATCGAACTCGTAGATCCGCACCTTTTCCATCGTGCGATCCGGCTGCAGCGTCTGCACGTTCACGAAACGCGGCCCGTCCTTCACCCACAGACCCGATTTCAGCTGGCTCGAAACCGTCGAACTGGTCGCCGTCAGCCGCCACTGCTGGGCAGCCCGCTCGGCGGGCGGCGCGATGTACTCGCCGATGACGAAGGTCGCGACAACGAAGATCACCCCGATCCCGGCGAGCACGCGCAACATCTTCAGCGTCGACATCCCCGAAGCCCGCATCACGGTGATCTCGGAATGCCGCGCCAGCGTCGTCAGCGAATACAAGGTGCCGATCAGCACCGCGATCGGCAGCAACTCGTACGCCCGTCCCGGCAGGATCATCGCCACATACAGGAGGGCGTGATGCAGCTCATAGCCGCCCTTGCCGATGGAATCGAGCTCGTTGAGGAAGTCGAAGAATGCGAACAGGCACAGGAAGGCGAGCAGCACCATGAAGGTCGCGCCGACGATTTCCCGCATGAGGTAGCGGCTGAGCACCTTCATCATGGACGCGCCCGCCAGAATGGCGACACCGCGAGGCGGCGGTAGAACATCAGCGCCAGCAGGGCAAGCACGACGACGTGCGGCAGCCACACGGCGAACTCGAAACGCAGCCGCCCCTGCCCCACCCAGGACTGGAAGATGCTGATCGCGTTGCTGTATACGAGATAGGTCAGGATCGCGAACATCAGGTTGTTGGCCCGCCCGGCGCGCGGATTCACGAAGGACAGGGGGATCGCCATCAAGGCCAGCAGCAGCGCCGCAACCGGCACGCCCAGACGCCCCAGCAGCTCGCCCAGGTTGTGATCGGTCGGCGACTGCAACAGCTCGAGCGTGGGAATCACGCGCGAGCGCACGCCCTGGCTTTCCGCCTTGCGCTCCTCGATCAGCACCGAGTAAGTCTCGAATTCCATCACCCGGTACTCGGGCGTGCCCGGCTCACCCTCGTAACGCCGTCCCTTCTCCAGCACGACGAAACGGTCGCCGTTCGCATCGGTGCGCAGCGACCCCTCGGCGGCCATGATGACGCTGAGGCGCCCGTTCTGCTCCGAGCTCACGAACACGTTGCGCGCCTTGCCGTTCTCACCTGCGCCCATCTCGACGAAGAACACACGCTGCGCACCCGCCGATTCGCGGAAGACGCCCGGCGCCACGCGCGAGGCGTCGTCGCGTGCGTCGAGCCGCGCCTGGAACTCCGAGTTCTTCAAGTGCGCCCAGGGCGAAAGGAACAGGGTCGCGGCCGCGATGCCCAGCACGATCGGCAGCGCGAAGCGCAGCACCGGCCGGATGAAGGCCGTCAGCGGCACGCCCGAGGCGAACCACACGACCATCTCGGAGTCGCGATACGAACGCGACAAGGGCATCAGCACCGCGATGAACACGGTGAGCGACAGGACGATGGGCAGCTGGGTCAGCGCACCGAAGCCGATCAACGCGAGCACCGCGTCCGAGGGTACGCGGCCGCCGGCCGCCTGCCCGAGCAGACGCACCAGCACCACGGTGATGACGATCGCAAACAGGGCGACGAACACACCGACAGCCGACTGGGAGAATTCACGCCGGAGGGCGCGGCTGAAAATCATCGCGCGGACTTCGATCTCAAAGGAGTACGGGGTTTTTGACGCATTTGCCGCGAACGGGCCATAATCGGCGGCAATCGGAACGACGCGTCTTATAAAGGAGCTGGGCGTGGAATTTACCATAAAGACCGGAGCCCCGGAAAAACTGAAAACCGGCTGTCTGGTTGTCGGAACGTTTGCGGAAGGCAAGCTCAGCGACGCCGCCGCGGCCCTGGACAAGGCCTCCAAGGGCAAGCTTGCGGCACTCGTTGCGCGCGGCGACCTGGACGAGAAGGCCGGCGCCCTGCTCGCGCTGCACGACCTCCCCGGCTGCGCCGCGGAACGCGTCATCGTCGTCAGCCTCGGCAAGCAGGACGAATTCACCGACCGCGCCTGGCGTGACGTGATCGCCGCCGTGGCCCGGGTGCTCGCCGCCACCCCCGCGCACGACGCCGCGGTCTGCCTTGCCGACGTCGAGGTCCCCGGACGCGACGTCGAGTGGGCGTTGCAGCAACTCGCGCGCGTACTGGCCGACGCCACGTATCGCTACGACGCGACGAAGTCGAAGAAAAAGGACGACAAACCGCGCGGCGCCCGCAAGGTCGTGCTTGCGACGGGCAACAAGATCTCCGCGACCATGGAAGCCGCGGTCAAGCGCGGCCAGGCGATCGCCGAAGGCATGGCGCTGGCGAAGGAGCTCGGCAACCTGCCGGGCAACCTCTGCACGCCGACGCATCTCGCGGAAACCGCCGTCGAACTCGGCAAGCAGTTCAAGCTCAAGGTCGAGGTGCTCGAACGCGAGGACATGGAAAAGCTCGGCATGGGCTCCCTGCTCTCGGTCGCGCGCGGCTCGCACCAGCCGCCCAAGTTCATCGTCATGCAGTACAAGGGCGGCAAGGCCAAGGACAAGCCCGTCGTGCTCGTCGGCAAGGGCATCACCTTCGACACCGGGGGCATCTCGCTCAAGCCCGGCGCCGAAATGGACGAGATGAAGTTCGACATGTGCGGCGCCGCCAGCGTCCTCGGCACCTTCAAGGCGCTCGCGCGCATGGCCCTGCCGCTCAACGTCGTCGGCATCGTGCCGACCACGGAGAACATGCCCGGCGGCGCGGCCACCAAGCCGGGCGACGTCGTCACGTCGATGAGCGGCCAGACCATCGAGATCCTCAACACCGACGCCGAAGGCCGCCTGATCCTGTGCGACGCGCTGACCTACGCCGAGCGCTTCAAGCCCGCCTGCGTCATCGACATCGCCACCCTCACCGGCGCCTGCGTCGTGGCGCTGGGCAAGATCCCGAGCGGCCTGCTCGCCAACGACGACGAACTCGCGCGCGAGCTCACCGACTGCGGCACCGTCTCCGGCGACCGCGTCTGGCAGCTGCCGCTGTGGGACGAGTACCAGGACCTGCTCAAGAGCAACTTCGCCGACGTCGCGAACATCGGCGGCCGCTACGCCGGCACGATCACCGCGGCCTGCTTCCTCGCGCGCTTCACCAAGGCCTACAAATGGGCGCACCTCGACATCGCGGGAACGGCCTGGCTTTCCGGCGACGCGAAGGGCTCCACCGGACGCCCCGTGCCGCTGCTGGCCGAATTCCTCATCGCCCGCAGCCAGGGCGGCAAGGCCTGAGGCTGGGAACCGTCGCGATGCCGCCGCGGGTGCAGTTCTACCACAACGCCGAGAACCCGCTCGCGCTGGCCTGCGAACTTGCCTCCCGTGCCTTCGGCAGCGGCCGCAAGGTCGCCCTGCGCACGGCCGACGCCGCATCCGCCCGCCAGCTCGACCAGATGCTGTGGAGCTTCGAGCAACAGGCTTTCGTCCCGCACGTGATGGCCGGCTCTGCGCTCGCGGCCGAGACGCCGGTCGTCATCGGCCACGCCGAAGCGCCGGGCGAATGGCCGCACACCGAGATCCTCTTCAACCTCGCCGACGACGTGCCGCCCGGCTTCGAGCGCTTCCGCATGGTGGTCGAGATCATCGGGCAGGGCGAAGCACAGAAGCTCCCGGCGCGCGCGCGCTGGATGCACTACAAACAGAAGGACCTGCCCCTGCAGGCCTTCGACGCCATCCGCAGGGAGGCCCTATGAGCCCCTGGCCGCTACCGCCACGACTCGAGCCCGACGACGACCTGAAGGCTGCCGATCTCCTCCTGGGCAAGGCCGACGCCCTCCTCAAACGGCACCGCGGCCCGGAACCGAGCCTGCCCGAACCCGTGGAGGAGGTCTCCCTCGAAGAGGAAGACCTCCCCGTCCTGACCGAAGTCGTCACGGCGGGAGACCTGCCCACGGCGCTCAAGGCACCCCAACCGTCCCCGCCGAAGCGCCCCGCCAGCGCACTCGCCGAACAGCTCATCAGCCTCGACACCGAAGTCTCCCGCGCCGTCGAAGCGTGGTTCCATGCCGAACTGCCGGAGATCGTCGCGCGCGAACTCGACAAGCTCGGCGCCAGCATTCGCGAACAGGCTCTCGCCCACTTGCGCGCAACGCTGCTGCCCGCGCTGTCCGCACATATCTCGCACCACCTCGAGAAGAACACCGACGTCCTCCCGCCCGACGAACCCTGAACAGGCTGGAACCGTGCTCGGGCGCAAGGGCGGCGGCCTCGATCCGCTATAATCGACCCTTTGCCTTCAGCCCCAGAGCACACCATGGAACTGGCCAAGAGTTTTGAGCCCGCGGACATCGAAGCCCGCTGGTATCCGGAATGGGAGTCGCGCGGTCATTTCGACGCCGGACTGGACAAGTCCAACCCCGATGCTTTCTGCATCCTGCTGCCGCCGCCCAACGTCACCGGCACGCTGCACATGGGCCACGGCTTCAACCAGACCATCATGGACGCGCTCACCCGCTACCACCGCATGCGGGGCTTCAACACGCTGTGGCAGCCGGGCACCGACCACGCCGGCATCGCGACGCAGATCGTCGTCGAACGCCAGCTCGACGCCAAGGGCATCTCGCGCCACGACCTCGGCCGCGAGAAGTTCCTCCAGAAGGTCTGGGAATGGAAGGAATACTCCGGCGGCACGATCACGCGCCAGATGCGCCGCATGGGCACCTCGCCCGACTGGAAGCGCGAGCGCTTCACGATGGATGCGGGCCTGTCGAAGACCGTCACCGAAACCTTCGTCCGCCTCTACAACGAAGGCCTGATCTACCGCGGCAAGCGCCTCGTGAACTGGGATCCGAAGCTCGGCACCGCGGTCTCCGACCTCGAAGTGGTGTCGGAAGAGGAAGACGGCTTCCTGTGGCACATCACCTACCCCTTCAGCGAAGGCCCGATCGGCGACCTGAAGGGCCTCACCGTCGCCACGACGCGCCCCGAAACGATGCTCGGCGACGTCGCGGTGATGGTGCACCCGGAAGACGAACGCTACGCCCACCTGATCGGCAAGACCGTCCGCCTGCCGCTGTGCGACCGCGACATTCCGATCATCGCCGATGACTACGTCGACCGCGAATTCGGCACCGGCTGTGTCAAGGTCACCCCGGCGCACGACCAAAACGACCATCACGTAGCACATCGCCAAGCACTTCCCGCGTTTGTTGTGATGGATCTTAAGGGACGGATGCTCAGCGGGGTCGCGAAGTGGTCAGACGTAATAGTCGACTCATGGACGAAAGACCCGCTCGGCAATGAAGAGGGAATGAACGCGGTTCTCTGGGATTTGCTGGCCAAATGGCGTGAACTTTCGCTGGACGAATTGACCGAAAAACTCGTTCCGACGAAATATCAAGGTCTTGATCGTTTTGTTGCCCGCGAAGTGATCGTGCAGGACCTCGAAGCGCTCGGACTGCTCTCCAGCATCAAGCCGCACAAGCTGATGGTACCGCGCGGCGACCGCACCAGCGCGGTCATCGAGCCGATGCTCACCGACCAGTGGTTCGTCGCGATGAGCAAGGCCGGCGCGGACGGCAAGAGCATCACCGAGAAGGCGCTCGAATGCGTCGCCTCGGGCGAGATCCGCTTCTACCCCGAAAACTGGGTCAACACCTACAACCAGTGGCTCAACAACATCCAGGACTGGTGCATCTCGCGCCAGCTGTGGTGGGGCCACCAGATCCCGGCGTGGTACGCCGACGTCGAAGGCGACGCGCGCGTATGGGTCGCCCACAGCGAAGACGAAGCAAGGGCACTCGCGGCGAAGGACGGCTACACCGGCAAGCTGCGCCGCGACGAGGACGTGCTCGACACCTGGTACTCCTCGGCCCTGTGGCCCTTCTCGACGCTCGACTGGACGTCGGAGTGGCCGGCCAAGTCGAACGACGCGCTCGACCTCTACCTGCCGTCGTCGGTGCTCGTCACCGGCTTCGACATCATCTTCTTCTGGGTCGCGCGCATGGTCATGATGACCAAGCACATCACGGGCAAGATCCCGTTCCGCGACGTGTATGTCCACGGCCTCATCCGCGACGCCGAAGGCCAGAAGATGTCGAAGTCGAAGGGCAACGTGCTCGACCCGATCGACCTCATCGACGGCATCGCGGTCGAGGAACTCGTGAAGAAGCGCACCTTCGGCCTGATGAACCCGAAGCAGGCGCAGAGCATCGAAAAGAAGACGCGCAAGGAATTCCCCGAAGGCATCCCCGCCTTCGGCACCGACGCGCTGCGCTTCACCTTCGCGTCGCTCGCGACGCCGGGCCGCGACATCAAGTTCGACCTGTCGCGCTGCGAGGGCTACCGCAACTTCTGCAACAAGCTGTGGAACGCCACCCGCTTCGTGCTGATGAACTGCGAAGGCCACGACTGCGGTATCGACGCCGCCGCCGGCAGCGCCGCCTGCAATGCCGCAACGCTCGACTTCTCCTTCGCCGACCGCTGGATCGTGTCGCGCCTGCAGCGCGCCGAAGCCGACATCGCGCAGCACTTCAAGGACTACCGCTTCGACCTCGTCGCCAAGGCCGTCTACGAGTTCGTCTGGGACGAGTACTGCGACTGGTATGTCGAACTCGCGAAGGTGCAGATCCAGAACGGCAGCGAAGCCCAGCAGCGCGCGACGCGCCGCACCCTGCTGCGCGTGCTCGAGACGGTGCTGCGCCTCGCCCACCCGCTGATCCCCTTCATCACCGAGGAGCTGTGGCAGACGGTCGCCCCGCTCGCCGGCCGCAAGGACGCCGAGAGCATCATGCTCGCACGCTACCCCCAGGCCGATCTCGGCCGCATCGACGAAGCCGCCGAAGCGAAGATCGCCGAGCTGAAGGCCATCGTCGGCAGTTGCCGCAACCTGCGTAGCGAGATGGGCATCTCGCCCGCCCAGCGCATGCCGCTGGTCGCGGCGGGCGACGCGGCCGTGCTGGGCGCCTACGCGCCCTACCTCGCCGGCCTCGCGCGCCTGTCGGGCGTCGAGATCGTCGATGACATCGGCGCGGACGAACTCGCCCCGGTGTCGGTATCCGGCGCCTTCAAGCTGATGCTGCGCGTCGAGATCGACATCGCCGCCGAACGCGAGCGCGTCGCCAAGGAAATCGCACGACTGGAAGGCGAAATCGCCAAGGCCGAGGGCAAGCTCGGCAACGCGAGCTTCGTCGAACGCGCCCCAGCTGCGGTCGTGCAGCAGGAACGCGAACGCCTCGCCGGCTTCGTCGCGACGCTGGACAAGCTCCGCCCGCAGTTCGAAAAACTCGCGCAGCGCTGATTCCGCACGGCTGAAAACAACAGGGGCCGCCCCGCAATCGGGGTGGCCCCTTTTCGTATCGCCGCCGCATCGACCATCGAGGCCGAGCGCGCCGGCAACCGTTTACTTGCGCTTCAGATAGAATTCAAACGCATTGTCACCCGTCTCGCCCTGCTGCAGCAGGTCGTTCCCGGTCTGGCGGGCAAACGCCTGAAAATCCTTCACCGAGCCCGGATCGGTTGCCAGCACCCGCAACACCTGGCCGGCACTCATCTCGGCGAGCGCCTTCTTGGCGCGCAGAATCGGTAGCGGGCAGGTCAGCCCGCGCGCATCGACTTCCTTGTCAACTTGCATCACGCGACATCCTCACAGACAGTTGCCGCCATTCTACCCCAGCGCCATGGCGACGCCCGCCACACGCAACCGTCATTCGCCGCGGCTCCCCCCGCGTTCGCGCTCCTCGCGCCGACGCTCGCGCTCCTGCTCCTTGAGTTCGCGCAGGCGCGCATCCACGGCGGACAGCTCGTAGAAATTGCCGTCGCCCGCGCGACGCGCCCATTCCAGCTGCTCGATCGCCGCAGGCACTGCACCGCGGAGCACATAGACCTCCGCCTGCGCCCGGTGCTGGGCCGCACGATGCCCCAGGTCCGCTTCCGCACGCGCCAGGAAGGCCCACAGGCGCGAATCGCGGCTGCGATTCTGCACCGCAGTCCGCGCCATCGTGCCGGCTTCCTTCGCCTGCCCCGCCTGCAGCATGGCGTCGATCAGCGCGTACTGCACCGCCGTGCTGTCGGCAAACCGCTTCCTCGCAGCCTCCAGCACCTTCACCGCGCCGGGCGCATCGTGCCGGGCGAGCCGGAGCTCTGCCGCGAGCATATCGACGAAGCTCGACGGCGGCGCATCCTTGCGCAGCGTCTCGAGCTGCCGCCCCGCGTCGTCCAGCCGCCCGACCGCAAGCAGCGCCCGCGCCAGCCCGTAGCGCACGGAGACGTCGGCGCCATTCCTGGCCGCCTGAGCCTCGAACTCGCGCACGGCGTCGATCGGCGGCATCGCGGCCACGCGCAGCTTCGCACGCACGAATCCGAAGTCGGCCGAATCCGGCACCTGCTTGTAGTGCATCTGCCCGACACGGTTGCCCAAGTCGGAGATCCGCTCCTGCGTCAGCGGGTGGGTGCGCAGGTAGCTCGGCGCGTTGTTCTCGTAAAGACGGCTGGAGCGCTGCAGGCGCTCGAAGAAGCTCGGCATGCCGCGCACGTCGAAACCGGCCCCTTCCAGGCTCTGCAAGCCGATGCGATCGGCCTCGCGTTCGAAGTCGCGCGTATAGCCGAGCTGCGCCTGCAGGGCGCCGGCCTGCCCTGCCGCAATGGCTGCCTCGCTGACCTGCGAATTGCTGCGTGCCGCCAGCACCGCAACGAGCAGCGAAGCCAGCATCACCATGCTGGTCTGGCTCTGCTTGCCGAACATCTGCGCGATATGGCGCTGCGTCACGTGCGCGACCTCGTGCCCGAGCACGGACGCCAGTTCCGACTCCGATTCGGCGGCGAGGATCAGCCCCGTATGCACGCCGATGTAGCCTCCCGGCAAGGCAAACGCGTTCAGCGTGCCGTCGCGCACGGCGAAGAAATCGAAATCCTGCTGCGGTGTCGGACTCGCCGCGACGAGTCGCCGCCCCAGGCGGTTGACGTAATCCTCGACCTCGGAATCGTCGAGATAAGCCGGATCGCGCCATCGGATGTCGCGCATGATCGATTCGCCGAGCTTGCGCTCCGCGAGCGGCGAGAGCTCGGAAGCCCCCACGTCGCCCAGATCCGGCAAACCGGCCGCGTTCAGGCGCGGCACGAGGGCGACGCACAGGAGCAGGATAAGAAGTCGTCTGATCATCGGGTGCTATGATACCGGGCCACCATCAACCGTTCCGCGCGGAATGTATCCCTCTGTACGCCGCGCAGCCCGAGCCATGACCGAGCAGAAACCTTCCGCCCTCACCCACTTCGACGCCCAAGGCCAGGCCCACATGGTCGACGTCGGCGACAAGAGCGAAACCCGCCGCGTCGCCATCGCACGCGGCTCGATCAGCATGAAGCCAGACACCTTCGCGATGGTCAAGTCGGGCAGCGCAAAGAAGGGCGACGTCCTTGGGATCGCCCGCATCGCGGCGATCCAGGCATCGAAACGCACCAGCGACCTGATCCCGCTCTGCCACCCGATTCCGCTCACCCGCGTAGCGGTCGAGTTCGAACTCGACGAGGCGCAAAGCCGCATCGACTGCAGCGTCACCGCGGAGACAGTCGGACGCACCGGTGTCGAGATGGAAGCCTTGACCGCGGTGAACGTTGCGCTACTGACGATTTATGACATGTGCAAGGCCGTCGATCGCGGCATGCGCATGGACGGGATCCAGTTGATGGAGAAGCTCGGCGGGAAGTCGGGCCACTGGGTCGCGACGCAATAAGCGGCTAACCCCGGGGCGGGAATCATCCTGACGGAACGGTAGAGCTGCAGGACAGAGTCCGCGTACATACCGACTGCACCCAACACCAATCGACCCTGCAAAACAAACGGGGCGGCTCACGCCGCCCCGTTCAGGCCTGCCTCAACTACACGAACCGGTTACTGGAACTTGTAGATGTAGCGCGCGCCGATGAAGTTGGATATCTGCCGCTGGTTTGCGACAACCGACGTGCCATCCGTAAAGGTGGCCGCACTGGTGCCAGCACCCGTGTAGACAAACTGCGTACCGTTGGCAAACTGCCAGGTCCAATCGTCGGTCTTCCAGCGCTCGTGGATCAAATCGATGCGAAGATCGGAGTCCTTGCGCAGCGCATACTCGGCAAACAGCTTGAACGTCGTCACGCGGGTATTGATGTCAGGCAGCGGACCCACCGCAGCAACGCCCGGCACCGGATCCGGAGCGGTCCGGATGATCCTTTCGTCGAACTTGCTGCGGTTGAGGCTCATGTGCACGTCTGCGCCAAGCTTCAGCTTCGGCGTTGCCCGCCCCACGACACTCAACCCGACCGATTCGCCCGCGTCCGAAAGATCGGCATCCTTTTCCGCCGCACGCAGTTCAAGCGCACCGGTAGTCCGGTTGCGGATCTCCGCTCGCTGACCGCGCTGGTTCGCCTTGGTCAGATCCTTCGAATACCACGCCGACATCTTCCAGTCGTTGTTCAGCTTGTAGCTGACGTCGACCGAATAGAGTTCGGCGCTCCCATCGCGAAGACCAAACGGTCGCGCCTGGCTGTGCCCGTACTCGTCCTGGGCATTCTCATAGACGAACTGTGCCGACAGACGCTCCAGCGGGGTCCAGTCCATCGCAAGACGCCATTTGCTGCGGTCACGATCGGCGATGTTGATCGGATTGATCAGGTCGCTCGGCGCTCCGCCCGGTCCGGCGGCAGCCGAAATGAAGTGCGACCCCTCGCGCTCGCTATGAATGTAGCCGAGCGAACCGCCGAGCGTCTCGGACAGGGTGCGACGCAGTTGCAGGCGGTAGGTGCGTTCCTCCACGTCGGAGCGCATGGGAACCACCCGCTGCGTATCCCGTCCGCCGGCACCATTCGCATTGGAAACCGGAATCCGGCGATCGTCCTCACGCTGCTCGTAGCCCCCCGTCAGGCTGTAGCCCTGCGGCAAACGGTAGGTGCCTTCGAGCTTGCCCGTGAGTGTCTTGTACGAGAACGGCGTGTTGTCGACACATTCGCTTGCGTTGCAGCGCGCGTTGGCCTGCACGAAGCGACGAACGGGTGTGTCGTCGTCGGCATCGTGATAGCGAAGGTTTGCACCAAGCGAGAAATTGCGCGTGACCTGCGAAGTCAGTCCCAGTTGAACCAGGGTGGTATTGACCTCGCCATTCAGCCTCGACGGAGCACCCGCCAGGGACAGACCGGGAATGCTGCTGGTCGGCAGCCGCTCGTTCTGGGTCGCATGCGTGTATTCAACCTTGAAACGGCCACGCGTACTCGGCGTGAAGTTGTAGCCACCGTCGAGGAATAGCTGATGCGCTTCATTGTCCAGCGGAAGCGACAGGAAGAAGTGGTTATTCAGGACTGTCGGATTGTCACCCTGCCGGATGGTATCGACCAGCGTGTTGTGCGTGTCGTACCAGCTGCCGTTGTAGCCGCCGGACAGCTGGAGCCGCTCTCCGGTGTAATTCAGAACGGCCTCAAGCTGACGCGTCGTGCTGTCGATGGGTTCGACCGCAAATTCCGCGGCACCACCACGGCCCCACAGACGGGTCCCGTCCTTTTCCTCGTTCTTGAAGCTGACGTTGAAATCGAGCCCGGGCAGCAGGTTCTTGTAGAACCCGAGCGTCGTTCCCTCGCGCGTGGTGCCGAGCTCGACCTCGTTGCGCGGCAGGGCGTTGCGACCGGCTCCACTCACGATGAGGTTCGTCGTGCCGATCCCGCGCAGGCCGGTCAGGAACAGGTGGGGATTGTCACGCAGCGTCTTGCTGTACTCGATCGATGCACCGATATTTCCCTGGCGCAGATACTCCGCCTTCAGATCGCGACTCTCCAGACCGAGATTGCGCGCCGAAAACGTATACCACGTTCCCGTCGCATCGTCGCGCTTCACGATGTTGGCATCGAGCAGGCCGTAGGCGCCGCTTTCGCGCATGCCGTCGAAGATCCCCAGTTGCGGGCGATCCTCGGTCCAATATCCCAGACCGACCGAAACCGAGCTATCCGGCTTCGTGAGCTGACTTACTTCGTCGTCGGCCGCATGCACGGGACCGTATACCGCGAGCAGGGCCGCGGAAATCGCGGTCAGCTTAACCACTCTTGTCATATTTTTCATGATTGATCTCCCTTGCCCGATCAGCGGCGGAACCGGTTCACGGTTGCACTGTTCTGCGTGCTGTTGCTGCCATGGATGTTGGTATGGCAGTTCAGGCAGCCCCTTCCGACGGTGCCCAGCTCGGTGGTGCTGCCCGTGCGGCCGGCAGGCAGTCCGGCGGACTGGCTCGGGTGGCTGGTATGGCTATGACATTCCTGGCACAGGAACGGCGGACGCGCCTTGAGGAGGTTCTCGATGACGGTACCGTGCGGGTTGTGGCAGATCGCGCAATCCTCGGTCACCGGCTGGTGGTTATGCACGAAGGGGCCGCGCTTTTCCATGTGGCAGCTGTAGCAGGTCGCGTTGACGCTGCTCTTCGCGAGCGCCTTCGGATTGTCACCGTGCACGTTGTGGCAGGACGAGCAGTTCACCTTGCCTTCGGGGATCGGGTGGCGGGAGGGACGGCTCACCTGGGCACGCTGCTCCTTGTGGCACTCGTAGCACACTTCTGCCTGGTCCGCCTTGTCGCGTACCGGATCCTTGCCGTCGTGAATCTTGTGGCACGAGCTACAGGAGACGTCCTGGTTCGCGTGGGTGCTCGACTGCCAGCCGATACGCTTGCTGCCCTGGTGACAGCTCAGACAGGCGGCATTGCGCTCCTGGGAGGAAGCTGCATTCTTCTTGGTGAAGCCGACGTCGACCGGCGGGGTCGGGCCGCTACCGCGACCGGCTTCCTTGACGTGCTTCTCGCTCTCGCCGTGGCAGTTCGTACAGCCCGGCGTGCGCTTGTCGGCGACTGCGCCGTGTTTCGTCTTGCCGATACGCAGGGCCTCGGGCGAGTCGTTCTCGTCGTGGCAGCTGGTACATTTGGCGTCGCCGGTCAGGACGATGTCCTTGGGCGCTTCCTTTTCCGCGGCGTTCGCGGTCAGGGCCGGGAGGATGCTCCCGGCCAGGACGGCGAATGCGCACACGCGCAATGCTTTTCCAAGCAACTTCATATAACCCCCTGATTTGCTGTTTGTGGCGCACACCTGGGCGGCGTGCGCCGGATCGCTTCTCTAGCGATTACTGGGCACGGATCCAGTCGATGAGATTCTTGATCTCCGCCTTGTCCGTGGTGTCGATCACCTTGTGCGTTTCCTCGGTGCCGTCCTCGAGCTTCACCTTGTGCTCCTTGGTGATCTGCTCGACCATTTTCTGTTCGGCGTCAGCCTTGTCCTTGAACTTCGCCGCGATCTTCTTGTACGACGGACCTTTCTTGGTTTTGTCGATCGCGTGGCACTTGAAACAGTCGTTGCGCTTGGCCGTTGCCTTGGCGGCATCCTCGTCCACGGCCATTGCGCCCGAGGAAGCAAACGCTGCCGTCAAGCCGGCCACGATCACCGCAAGAATTCGTGCCTTCATGCTGATTCTCCTTCGATAGATACAGGTCACAATCCCGCCAGACGGAGCCGGACCCCCGGCGAGCATTTTGGAAGTGGAATATACCCCTAAATATTTCGGGGATGTTTGATACGAATCTACAAAATGACACAATCGCTTCGTTACAACACAACACCTTGACAAGGCGTGTCTTTTTTAAAGAGGATTCGTCTTCTGCCAGCAGACGGCATATTATCAATGGCTAATTAAATGTATATGTATTGCATATTAATTAGTAACTTACGATATTCCGGACATGTTGCGGCCACGAGCGGCGTGACGCTCGCACGCGCCGACCGCACGACGATGGGCGCTGGCGGGCCCTGCCGCTCGATGCCCCGCCCGTTTGATCGATAAGTGATGCTCCACCACTGGCGGGCAGTTCGTCAGGCCGTACTTGCTCGAGAAGCTGCAGATCCGATCGACGAACGAGAGAGTGGCCGGACGCACGGCCGCGGATGGTCGCGACCGCAGGGCGGTGCCGATGCGCTCACCGGCGTCGAAACCGGCTCCAGGCTGGCATCGCCGGGACGGATCCGGCCCGGTTTCGCTTCGGCGGATCAGAGGGGCCTCGATCCGCGAGGCGGGATTATCTGCCGGTGAAATTACCCGGCTGCACGGCGACGGCAGATAAAAAAACACCCCGGAGTCCGGGGTGGCAAGCGTGATCCCCAGGGGGAGGGATCAATGGAGACCCATTGCGGATTACTGCTTGACGGCTTCGACGTGGAAGCTGACCTTGACCTCGTCGGCAACGATCGAGGTGTCGGACCAGGTACCGTCGCCGATGGCAAACTCCAGGCGCTTGAGCGTGAAGGCGCCGTCGAACGTGGCGGTGTTGCCGTTCTGCTTGACGGTGACCGGCGTCGTTACGTCACGGGTCTTGCCCTTGATCGTGAGCTTGCCGGTCATTTCATAGCGATCGCCGCCGAGCGGCTTCACCGACGATGAGACGAAGGTCGCGGTCGGGAAGGCCTTGACGTCGAACCAGGGCTTGCCGACGACTTCCGTGTTCGCATCCGACGAGCCGGCATCGATGCTGGCGAGGTCGAGATCGAGACGAACCGTCGACTTCGCGGGAGCCGCCGGGTCGAACGCCAGATCGACCTTCGCCTTCTTGAAGTAGCCATTGACCGGCACATTCATCTGCTTGAAGACGAAGTCGATGCGGTTCTTCGCCGGCTGGACCTGATCGAAGACGCCGGCGGCCTGTGCCGCGTGGGCGCCGGCGAACGGCAGGGCGAGGGAGACCAGGGCGGCGGCCAGGATTCGATTGTGTTTCATGTGAGGCATTCCTTTGTTTGTCCGGTTCAGCGTTTGAGCAGGGGCACCATGCGTGCCAGTGTTTCGTCTCGGTCGATGATGTGGTGCTTGAGTGCGGCGGCGATATGAAGACCGACCAGAATCAGCAGGCCGGAGGTCAGGACTTCGTGGGTGGACTTGAGCAGGTTGCCGAGCGCTTCGTCCTTGCCCACGAGATCAGGCAGCGGGACGAGGCCCAGGTACACCACCGGGAAGCCTTTGGCGGAGCTCATCAGCCAGCCGGTGGCCGGCACGGCGACCATGAGAGCGTAGAGTGCAACGTGGGTGATAGAGGCGATGGTGCGCTGCCAACCGGGCATCGTAGTGACCGGCGCCGGCACGCGCCGGGTGAGGCGCACGATGACGCGGGGAATGAACAGCAGCAGCACGGTGAAGCCGATCCACTTGTGCCACGAGATCAGCTGCAGCTTGCGCGGCGACAGCGACAGGTCCGTCATGTAGTAGCCGAGCGGCAGCGCCACGAGCACCAGGATCGCGATCAGCCAGTGCACGGCGACTGCCGGCCGTGTGTAGTTCTCAGGAGTTGTCAACGAAATTCCCCTTGTTTAAGCGTATTCGTGCACATCATCACACGGCGCGGAAGAATTCAGCCAGCAGGCAGTCGATCGACTTGGGCGGATGGCCGACCAGCGCGGCGAAATCGTTGGTGGTGCGTGCAAGGCGATTCCCGGCGGCGGCCGTGAACATGTTCGCCATCGCACGGGCGATCCACGCGGGCATGCCGGCGCCTTCGAGCGCGCCGGCGTAGGCGTCCTCGCCGATCGGCTCGTAGCGCAGGGCCGCGCCGGTATCGGCGCCGACCCGTGCGGCGAGGTCGTGGTAGTCGTGGGCCGTCTGACCGGTCAATTCATAGACGTGCTTTTCGAGCCGCGGTGCGACGGTGGCGGCCGCGACCGCCTGGGCGAGCTCGTGACGCGACACGTAGCTGACCTTGCCCTCGCCCGCCGGCAGTTGCAGCACACCGCCCTGCAGCGCGCCGGCGAAGGTCATCGGCAGGAAATCGGCATACATGCCGTTGCGCAGGATCGTGTGGGCGACGCCGCAGGCCGCGAGCGCGGCCTCGCTGTCGGCGTGGACCTGCGCGAACTCCGAGGGCGAGGCGGCATCGGCGTCAAGGAAGCTGGTATAGAGGATGTGCTCGACGCCGGCAGCGCGGGCGGCCTCGATCGCGTTGCGGTGCTGGGCGATCCGCTGCGCCTTGGGGCCGTCGGTCGATACGATCACGAGACGCGACACGTCGGAGAATGCGCTGCGCAGGCTGTCGGGCTCATCGAAGTTGCCGCGCCGAACCTCGACGCCACGGGCCGCAAGAACCTGCGCGCGGCCCGGGTCGCGGACGCTGACCGCAAGCTTGCCGGCGCCTGCGTCCGGAAGCCGGAGCGCCAGTTGCTGCACGATCAGCTGGCCCAGATGGCCGGTCGCGCCGGTTACGAGGATCATTTTCTTTTCCTTGGCATTGCGTCATTGGGGTATGGGCGCACTTTAGGGGATTGATTAGTCCTAAAATAGCGGAACCGAGCAAACTCTTTGTTGCATCGAGGACAACAATAATGGACCGCCTGCAAGCCATGGAGGTGTTTGTGCGCGTCGCGGAAGCGGGAAGCTTCACCGCGGTTGCGGATCGGCTGAATGTCGCCCGTTCGGCGATCACGCGGCAGATTGCGGCCCTGGAGGCGCATCTGGGCACGAAACTGCTCGCGCGCAGCACGCGGCGGCTGAGCCTGACCTCGTCCGGCTCGGCCTACCTGGAAAAATGCCGCGAGATTCTGGCGATGGTCGAGGCCGCAGAGGGTGATCTGGCCGGCGAAAAGCAGGCGCCGCGCGGCCAGATCCGCGCCAGCGTGCCGATGAGTTTCGGCGTGCGCCACCTGATGCCGCTGGTCGCGGACTTCATCACGACCAACCCGGAAGTCAGCGTGGACGTCGAGTTCAGCGATCGCCGGGTGAATCTGATCGAGGAAGGCATGGATTTCGCCGTGCGGATCTCCGAGCATATCGATCCGTCACTGGTGATCCGGCGCCTGAGCCGCAGCGCGCTGGCCGTCGCGGCCTCGCCCGACTATCTGGACCGGCACGGCCGCCCGCAACATCCCGACGACCTGCTGCAGCACCACTGCCTGACCTACACGCTGGGGTCCAGCCTCGGCTGGGGCTTTCGGGTGGACGGCGAGCCTTACTCGGTGCCGATCAAGGGGCGGTTTCGCGCCAATAACGGCGACGCATTGCTCGATGCCGCGATCCGCGGCATGGGGATCGTGCGGGAGCCGACCTTCCTCACGTCGCAGGCGGTGCGCGCCGGCCTGCTGGAGGTGCTGCTGCCGGAATATTCGGCGACGGAGCTGCACATCTACGCGGTATTTCCCGGCACCCGCTACGTACCGCACCGGGTGCGCACGCTGGTCGACTATCTGGCCGAGCGGATCGGGCCGGTTCCGTACTGGGCCTGAGGGGTCGCCAGGCGTCAGAAATTCAGCCGCCAGGGCAGCTCGCCCTGGATGAACAGGCGGGCCTCGTCGGAAGCCGGACGGGCGAAAAAGCGTTGCACCGGGGCATGCTCGCGGACCCGCCCGGCGCTCATGAAGACGACGTCGTCGCCGAGGCGGGTCGCCTGGCCGAGATTGTGCGTGGTCATCAGGATGCGCGTGCCGTCGGTACGGATCTCGCGCACGATGCGTTCGACCTCGGCCGTGGCGGAGGGGTCGAGACTGGCGGTGGGTTCGTCGAGCAGCAGGAGGCGCGGGGCCGTGACCCAGGCGCGCGCGAGTGCGAGGCGCTGCTGTTCGCCGCCGGACAGCAGCCGCGCGCTGTCGGACGCGCGCGCGAGGAGGCCGACGCGATCGAGCACGCGTTCCGCGCGGCGGCGGCGCTCGACGCGCGGAACGCCATGCGGCTTCAGCGCAACGGCGACGTTTTCGAGCACCGAGGTGCGCAGCATCATCGGATGCTGGAAGACCATCATCACGCCCAGCTCGGGGCGCTTTCCTCCGCCCCAGTCGATCTTCCCCCCGGTCGGTTCGAGCAGGCCGCAGATCGTGCGCAGCAGCACGCTCTTGCCGGCGCCGTTGGGGCCCAGCACGAGCGTGATCCCCTCCCCGCCCAGTTCGAGGTCGATGCCATCCAGGACGGGACGCCCGTTGGGTTGGAAGCGGATGTCGCACAGGCGCAACGGGAACATCGCACTCACCCGTAGCGACGCATGGCCCACGCCCGCATGGCAAAGGCGAAGGCATTGAGGATGAGGATGACCACGACGAGCACGACGCCGAGCGCAATGGCGAGCGGCAGGTCGCCTTTGCTGGTTTCGAGCGCGATCGCCGTCGTCATGACGCGCGTCGCGTGGTCGATGTTGCCGCCGACGATCATCACGGCGCCCACTTCGCTCATCGCACGCCCGAGTCCGGCGAGGACGGCAACGACGAGGGAATGGCGGCAGTCGTACAACAACGTCGTGACGCTCTGCGACCATGAGAATCGCATCGCACGGAACTCTTCGGCATAGCGTTGCCAGGCATCCTCGATGATCTGGCGCGCGATGGCGGCCATCAGCGGAACGACCAGCAGGGTCTGTGCGGCGACCATCGCGGCGGGGGTGTAGAGCAGGCCCAGTTCGCCGAGCGGCCCCGAGCGCGACAGGATCAGATAGACGACCACGCCGACGACCACGGAAGGCGCGCCCATCAGGCCGTTGATGGTCACCAGCGCGGCGCTTCGGCCGGGGAAACGGCCGACCGCGAGACAGGCGCCCAGCGGAAGGCCGATGAGGGTACCCAGGATCACCGCCGAACCACTCACCCGCAGCGACAGGCTGACGATCTCTACCGCGCGGTGGTCGAAGGTCGCGAGTAGTGCGAAGGCATCGGCGAAGGTCGCGGCTAGTCCGTACATCGACGGGAGAATAGCGTAAGCGCCGCAGTTCGGCAGCCCTTCCCTGCACGCCGACGGCATTCCGGTCGCATCAGGATGTCAGCCGCCGCCACGTTGCATCGCGCGGTCGAGCGGAAGAAGAAGCGCCCGGCGGTCGGCTTCGCTGCCGCCGGAGAATTCGTAGCGAACCGAGAGCGTCGGCAGTTCGAGCAAGCCGATGCGCCGCACGCCCCCGGCGGCGACATGGATGTCGAGACGGGTTGCTCCGCCGCGCAGGCGGAAATGGCCCGGCGCGACGGTTTCGACCTCGACGGTTGAGGCCTTGCGCAGGTCACGCGCGAACTCCGCCGGGGAGGCCGTGACCTCGCGCTCGAAACATTCGGGGACGGGACCGCTGATGAACGCCATAGATCAAGGTCCGGTCAGGCGACCCGCCGGTTTCCCGGCAGCAAGGGCTGGCAAATCCACGTTCCGTTTACTCCTTCGATTCCGGCCGCCGCGACCGCCCGAGAAACTAGCATCGACATCGGGCGCTGGCAATGAGTACCCGCTCTCTACGCCGTCATGGGAGCGATGAGTCCCATCCGTCGCTCGCTCCCCGGTTCGCCCGCCCGGACCCATGCGGTGCGTGCTTTTGCCCAACATTTTGGGCAACTCCCCCAATGCGCTGTAAATGGAATCGAGTGAGGAATAATTAGCTACATATACTCAAATACTTATATATGGTAGAGCAATGGCTCGATTGTTGCCTCGACGATGACAGAAGTCCCAGCCCACATGCGAACCGGGCAAGGGAAGTCCCCCAACCCCAATGCCGCGCGATTCGGATGGCGCCGTCGAGTTGTTGACCTGACAGAGCGTTGCTGACCGACTCGCGTGGTGCCGCCGAGGGCAACATGGATTACGCAGCCTTGCTGACCGACGGAAACGCGATGGCCGGAGCGCTGCGTCAACAGCTGCTCGGCCCTGGGGAGACATCCTGGGAGATCGATCGTTGCCACGTGGTACAGACGCGGTGGCACCTTTCGGAGCGAACTCACGAGGAAGGTGCCGCGTGGCTCGACGTCTGTTACCGGCTCGACCTGCACCACGCACGGCGCGGCACCCGGCGTGCCGTGTGGCTCCACGCCAAGGCCTATTCCGGCGGGCGGAGCGTGGATGCATACCGGGCCGCACTGCCGGCGGCGTGCGTGATTCCCGATCTGGGCCGCCCGGTGATGCACGTGCCCGAACTGGACCTCGTCGTGTGGCCCTTGCCCAACGATCCGGTGATGGGGCAGCTACCCGCCCTGCTCGACCCCGTTGCGGTGCAGCCCCATCTCCCCCCTTCCGCAACGGGCTCCGAGCGGCAGGGAATCGGTGAAATCCGTATCGTGCGCTACGAACCGGAGGACCATTGTCTCGCGCGCATCGGGTTCCAGGACACGAGTCGTGAGAAGGCGATCTACGGCAAGAGCTACGCCGGCGAAAAGTGGCGCGATGCGCGCGACTGCATGCATTCGCTGTGGTGCACGGGCTGTATCGACCCGCGCGCGTTCGTCGTCGGCCGCCCGCTGGGGTCCTGCCCGGCGCTGAACGCGATCTGGCAGGAGGAGGTACGCGGCGAGGCCCTTGCGGACCGGCTGGTGGGGCCGTTCGCCGAAGCGACCCTGGATGCGGTCGCCGCAGCGCTGGCCGTGCTGCATGCCGGACCGCTGATCGCCCGCGAGACCCGCCCGATTGGCGAGACGGTCGCGCTCGCGCGCAGATGGTGCGCGACCCTGGCCCGGGCGGACACGGGCTTCGCCGCGGACCTGGACGCCGTGCTCTTCCACCTCGAGCGCGAGGCCGCCGCGCCGCGCCGGATGGCAACCGTGCATGGCGACTTCCATATCGACCAGATGCAGTGGTGGAACGGCCGCATCGCGCTGTTCGACTATGACAGCTTCACGATCGATTCGCCTGCGCGCGATGTCGCGGACCTGGTCGGCCGCCTGCTGTGCCGCGAGGACGGAGAGGCCCGCTGGCCGCTTGTCGCGTCACGTTTCGTGGAGCTCTACCGCCGGCATTGCGGCGGAAGACTCGCCGAGCGTGAGTTGGACTGGTACCTGCAACTGACGCTGCTGCGCGAGGCATACCGTTCGTTCGTGCGCCACCGCACCGGCTGGCAGGAAAGGGCACGCCGCGCGCTCGTCATGGCACGCGCAGGCATTGCGGCGCTGCCGCACCCGCGTTCGATCTGAAAACGACTGCGCAGGCAGGAACGGCGACGTCCCTGCCCGCTCAGCCACCCGCGATCGGCGGCCAGATGGCCAGTTCGTCGCCCTCCACGAGATGCCGGGAGGTGCGCTGCGCGGGCGGGACGAAGTGACCATTGACCAGCACGAGGTGCGCGCTGCGTTCGGGGACGTTGAAGCGCGCGATCAGTTCGGAGATGGTCGCGCCCTCGCCCACCTCCAGTTCGACGCGGTTGCCCTTGCGGTCGGACGGGAGGTAGTCGGTGAGCGAGGCGAAGAGCTTGAAGCCGATCTTCATTTCCGCGTGATCTTCCTTCAGCGCGCGAGCGCCATGGGTTGCTGCGAGCGTGCGACGTAGGCTTCGACGAACTGCAGCGGGTTCGCGAGCAGGCGGTCCTTCCACGCGCCGAGTTTCACCTGGCCGTGGATCAGGCCGCGCAGCGCGCCGACATGCTGCGTGAGGCCGATGGAAGTCGCGCCGATCATCACGTCGTCCTTGAACTGCAGGCTCAGGTAGCGGAAACGGTTCTCGTCGACATGCTCGACGCCCTTCCCCCCGGCATCGCTCCCCTCGCCCCACCACTGGCCGAAAGACGCCGAGATCAGGCCCAGCGTGTCGAGCACGTTGATCGCGAGCACGCCGTTGAGCTTGGTGTGGCGGCCCGCCATGTTGAGCGCGGCGACGCGCGCCTGGTCGGCGGCGTTGGGCTGGATTGCGGCAACGAGGTGCGCGCCGGTGAAGAGGTCGGGCGCCTCGGCGACGTCGCCGGCGGCGAAGATGCCCGGAACACTGGTTTCGAGCTTGTCGTCGACCAGCACGCCCTTGGCGACATGCACCGGGGTCGAGTCGAGGAAGGCGATGTTCGGCGCGACGCCGGCCGCAACGATCACGAGGTCGCAGGGCAGGACTTCGCCGGTCGACAGCGTGACGTCGACAACGCCGTCGGAACCGGCGCGGTCGATGCGCTGCACACCGGCGTTGGTGACGACGCGGATACCCTTGTTCTCGACCCAGCGCTTGATCATGCCGCCGGCCTGGGGCGTCATCATGCGCGGCACCATGCGGTCGCCCATCTCGACGACGGTGAGCTGCACGCCGCGCGCGGCCAGCGCCTGCATGATGATGCAGCCGATGAAGCCGGCGCCGAGTTGCAGCACGCGCGAGCCGGGACGGGCGAGACGGGCGATGGCGCGCGCATCATCTAGCGTCCAGCAGGTCTGCACTTCGGGCAGGTCGACGCCGGGGATGGGCGGGCGCACCGGATGCGAGCCGGTCGCGATCAGCAGGCGGTCGTAGTCCTCGAAGTGGCCGTCGTGGAACAGGATGCGGCGCTTGTCGGTGTCGAGCGACACGGCGCGCGCGCGCAGTTCGCCGATGTTGAGCCGGCGGAAATGGTCGGGTGCCTTGCGCAGCCAGGTGCCCGATTCGTCGATGTTCTCTTCCAGCAGGTAGGGAATGGCCATGCGCGAGTACGGCGGGGCGTTCTCGCTGCCGACCATCAGGATATCGTCGGCGGGGGCGGCGCGGCGCAGCGTTTCCGCCGCGACGACGCCGGCGGGTCCGTTGCCGAGTATCACGTGTTTCATCGGTTCGTCCTCGTTTGGGCGATCAGGCGCCCTTCCCGGCAGCGGGCCGCCGGGAAGGGATCACACGCTCGACAGGCGAGCGTCAGGCGATGCTCAGAGTCCGAGTCGCGCCAGGGTTTCCGAGGTCGGCACGCCGTCGGGCGTCCAGCCACGGACCTTGTAGTACTCGGGCAGCATCTTGTCGAGCTGGTTCACCAAGCCCTTGGCCGGGCCGGTCTTGGCCGGTTCGGTGGTCAGGCGCGGCGGCAGGTTGTCGTCCTTGGCGGTGAAACCGGCCGCGTTGTTGAACTGGCGCTCGAGGTTCCAGATGCGCTCGCCCACTTCGTTGAGCTTCTCCATCGTCCATTCGGGCCCGCACGCCGCCGCGAGCTGGGGCTGCACGTCCGCGAGCGTCCACGCGAAGGACGTGAACACGCAGATGCCGGCCGCGTCGAACACCGCGGTCGCGTCCTGGAAGGCCTTCACGAGTTCGGCCTTGCCGTCGGTGACGTGCGGGTCGGTCTTGACCGGGATGCCCAGCACTTCGGACGCGACGGTGTAGCCGCGCAGGTGGCAGGCGCCGCGGTTCGAGGTCGCGTAGGCGAGGCCCATGCCCTGGATGCCGCGCGAGTCGTAGGCCGGGAATTCCTGCTTCTTGACGCTCATCGACAGTTCCGGGTGGCCGTACTTCTCGCACAGGCGTGCCGACCCCATGCCGATCTCCTTGCCAAAGCCCTCACCGTTCGCGGCCATTTCGGCGAACTTCGCAAGCGCCGCAGCCGAGCCGAACGGACTCTCGATCCCGATCTGCTCCTTGGTCAGGATGCCCATCTCGTAGAGTTCCATCGCCGCGGCGACGGTGGCACCGAAGGTGATCGGGTCCATGCCCTGCTCGTTGCACAGCAGGTTGGCGTACTGCAGGGCTTCGAGGTCGCCGACGCCGTTCGCGGCTCCCAGCGCCCAGGCGGCTTCGTACTCCAGGCCGCCCGATGCGCCCCAGTACTGCGGGCTGTTCTTGACGGTGAAGTGATCCTTGTCGATCTGCGAGATGCGTCCGCACGCGATCGTGCAGCCGAAGCACGCGGCATTGGTGATGAGGTGCGTCTTGCCGTCGGTCGGGCGCTTCTCGTGCATCGCCTCCGCGGAGATCTTGGCGGCGTCCTCGAACTGCACGTCGCGGTGGTTGCGCGTGGGCAGCGCACCGATCTCGTTGATGACGTTCATCAGCACCTGGGTGCCGAACTTGGGCAGGCCCTGGCCGGTGACGGCGTTGTCGGCGAGCACCTTCTTCGCGTCCTGGGTCGCCTTGAGGAAGGCCGGGAAGTCCTTGACGCCCGACACGCCCTTGGTGCCGCGGATCGCAACCGCCTTGAGGTTTTTCGAGCCCATCACGGCGCCAACGCCCGAGCGCCCCGCGGCGCGGTGCAGGTCATTGATGACGACCGCGAACAGCACCTGATTCTCGCCCGCCTTGCCGATCGACGAGACGCGGATCAGCGGATCCTGGTGGTCGGCCTTGATCTGCTCCTCGGTGTGCCAGCAGCTGGTGCCCCACAGGTGGGAGGCGTCGCGGAGTTCCGCCTTGTCGTTCTCGATGAAGAGGTAGACGGGCTTCGGCGACTTGCCTTCGAAGATGATCATGTCCCAGCCGGCGAACTTCATCTCGGCGCCGAAGAAGCCGCCCGAGTTCGAGCACGCGATCGCGCCGGTGAGCGGACCCTTGCAGCTGACGGTGTAGCGCCCGCCGGTGGAGGCCATCGTGCCGGTGAGCGGACCGGTGGCCATGATCAGCTTGTTGTCGGGCGACAGCGGATCGACCTTGGGGTCGATCTCGGAGACGAGGTACTTCGCCGCGAGGCCGCGCGAGCCGAGGTATTCGTTGGCCCACTCCATGTTGAGCGGTTCTTCCTTGCACGTGCCCTGGGTGAGGTTCACGCGCAGGAGCTTGCGATTCCATGCCATGGTATTCCTCTCCTCTCAGGCCGCGGCGGCGGGGGTGTTGGCCTTGGCGGCCCAGGCCTGCATGCGGCCGAGCCCGGTCCAGTTGGCGTCGACGTAGGTGATCGCGCCGGTCGGGCAGGCTTTCGCGCACGCCGGATCGCCTTCGCACAGGTCGCATTTCTGGACCTTGCCGGTGGCCTGGTTGTAATTGACCGTGCCGAACGGGCAGGCGATCGTGCACACCTTGCAGCCGACGCAGGTGTCCTCGAACACCACCTTCGCGCCGGTCGTCAGGTCGAGCCGGATCGCATCGACCGGACAGGAGTGCATGCACCAGGCGTCGGTGCACTGGGTACAGGTGTAGGGCACCTTGCGCCCTTCGTGTTCGAAGTTGAAGACCTTGATCAGCGAGTTGCTGGGATTGATGACGCCGGTATGTTCGTACGAGCAGGCCATTTCGCACTGCAGGCAGCCGGTACACTTCGCGGGGTCAATGTAGAGCGATTTCCACATCGATGTTTTCCTCCGTCGGTTGATTCGCTACGGGACACAACAGACAACTTTAGGCAAATACCATGCCCCTGACAATGTCTAACGCATAAACAGGACGATTAACCCATCCGCCCGAGCTTGCGATAGAGAGTGTTCCGACTGACGCCGAGGCGACGCGCGGCAGCGGAGACGTTGCCACCCACTTCACGCATGACCGTCGCGATCGCGTCGAGTTCGATTTCGTCCAGGCTGCGCGCCCCGACCGCTGCCGCCGGGGCGGACGTCGCAATGGCAGCGACGGGCGCACCCGGCATCGACGCGGCCGGCGCAAAGGCTTCGCCGCCCTCCTCGCCATCGATGCCGAAGAGTTCCTCGGGCAGATGGATCGACGCGATCTCGTGTTCGTTGTCGTCGAGCAGCGCGACCGCGACACGGATGACGTTCTGGAGCTGGCGGACGTTGCCCGGCCACGGATAACGTTCGAAGAAGCCCATGACCTCTTCGCTGATGTCGATCGGCCCGCTGTGCCGGTCGGCCGATTCGAGCTCGAGCAGGTTCGCGACGATGCTGCGGATGTCGGTACGTTCGCGCAGCGGCGGCAGCGTAACGGTGAGGCTGTTGACGCGGTAGTAGAGATCCTCGCGGAACAGGCCCTGCTTCACCGCATCGCGCAGCACGCGGTGCGTCGCGCACACGAGCGAGATGTCGACCGGGATCGACTTCATCGAGCCGATCGGCGTGACGCTGCGTTCCTGCAGCACGCGCAGCAGGCGGGCCTGCATGCCGAGCGGCATATCGCCGATCTCGTCGAGGAACAGGGTGCCGCCGTGGGCCTGCTGCAGCTTGCCGACCGCGCCCTCGCGCCGCGCGCCGGTGAAGGCGCCGCCGACGTAGCCGAAGAGTTCCGATTCGATGAGGTTCTCGGGAATCGCCGCGCAGTTGAGCGCGACGAAGGGGCCGTCGCTGCGCACGCCGCTGTTGTGGAAGGCGCGTGCGAAGAGTTCCTTGCCGACGCCCGACTCGCCCTGGATCAGCAGCGGGATGTCCTTGCCCTGGACGCGGCGCGCGCGGTCGAGCGCGAGTTGCAGGCGCGCGTCGCCGGTCGCGAGGCAGTCGAGCGTGATGCGGTGCTTCGATCCATCGGCGGTTTTCGCCGTCGCCTTCGACGGTTGGGGTGCGGCCTCCTGCAACCTGGGCGCGGGGACTTCCGGGCGCGTGCGCCGGTGGCCGCGCACCTGGACGTAGACGGCTTCGCCGCGGCGCATTTCGAGCAGCAGCAGATCGTCGGGCGCGTTGGCGGCGCGGTCGAGCAACTGGCCGAAGCCGGCGCGGAAGAGCGTGCCGAAGGACGGCGCCTCGGCGAGCCCGGCGGAGAGTCCGAGCCATTCGCGTGCGACCGGATTGGCGCCGACGATCCGGCCGTCGGCATCCACCGCGAGCATCGCTTCCTGCAGGCTGCCCACGTACTCGGGCCGCGGATGAAAGGCGATGCGGACTTCCCGGGCGAACTCGGCCTCGAACAGGCGCTTTTCGAGCAGCTGCACCGACAGGCGCACGAGGCCCAGCGTATGGCGCTGGTTGCTGCGCGAGTCGCCCGAGATGTCGAGCACGCCCGCGACGTGTCCCTGCGCGTTGAACACCGGCGCGGCGCTGCAGGTCAAAAAGCCGTTGCGTTCCAGGTAGTGCTCGGCACCGTGGATCTCGACCGGGGCGCCTTCCAGGATCGCGGTGCCGATCGCGTTGGTGCCGCGGATCGTTTCATCCCACGACGCCCCCGGCTGAAGGGCGACGCGCTGCGCGCGGCCGACGAAATCCGGGTCGCCGAGGCAGTGCAGGATCATGCCGCCCGTGTCGGCCAGGATGACCATGCTGCCCGAGGCGCGGATCTGCTCGAACACGTGCTCCATGATCCCGCCCGCGTGCTCCAGCAGCCGCGCGCTGCGGTCGCGTGCGTCGGAGAGCTGGGAGCGGCCCGCGGGGTCGATCAGGTAGGCGTCGAGGTGGTCGAGCCCGCCCGTCCGGCAGCGCTGCCAGGAACGCAGCACAGGAGGGGCCAACCCGGCCTCCGGCGTTTGGCCAAGCTCGAAGAAAAATCGTCGCGCGTCCGAAATGGTGTTCTCGCGGCGATCCCGCAGTTGCGGCAATACAGCCATCTTCTCCTCCTCTCCTGCGCGTCACTTTTGGGACTATTTTTTTGTTTGTCCCTTGTGTCAGAAAGTAGCACCTGCACCAGGTCGAAGCAATCGATTCCCCGACCGGGCAACAACAGATGAGCAATTTTCCTGCCAACAGCTTTCAGGCGCCTTACCAAGGAAATACCGTGATTCCGCCCCGTTCGGCCAACGTGGCACAGGGCTTGCGAAGGACCGTGCAGATCCGGTTCCCCGGGCGTCGTCAATCAAAGATGAGGAATCACAAGGTGGACAAGCACAACGACAAGGAGACACTGACCCGCAAACTGCGCGCCGCGGCCCTCGCCGCCGGCCTCGCACTCGGAGCGGGACTGGCCCACGCACACGGCGATGTCACGCCGCAGGCGGTGGACATATCGACCCTGCCGAAGCTCGGCGACGAATGGCGCGACGTCAATCCGTACCGCGACAACAAGGAGGCGATCCGCATCGGCGATTCGGCCTTCAACCAGAACTGCGCGCGCTGCCACGGGCTGGGCGCCGTCTCGGGCGGCATCGCGCCGGACCTGCGCAAGCTCGACATCGCGCCGGAAACGGACGAGTATTTCCTGCAGCGCATCCGCCACGGCGTGAGCCGCAACGGCGCGGTATACATGCCGCCGTTCGAGGGCATGCTGCAACAGGAGGCGATGTGGGCCATCAAGGCCTGGCTGGAGACGGTACGTGAGAAATGATCGGCGTGGATTCCTGATCGCGGCGGGCGCCCTGTGTGCGGGGGCCCTGCTCCCGGCCTACGCGGCCGCGCAGCTCGAGGTGCAGCAGGCGGGCACGCTGCGGGTGGCCGTGTATGCGGATTACGCGCCCTTTTCGGCGCGCGGCAAGGGCATCGATGTCGCCCTCGCGCAGGCCCTCGCGGAGCGTCTGGGCCTGCGCGCCGAGATCGTCGAATTCCCGCCCGACGAGAACATGGCCGACGACCTGCGCAACATGGTGTGGAAGGGCCATTACCTCGGCCACCGCCCCGCCGACCTGATGCTGCACGTGCCGGTCGATGCGCAGTTCGCGGCGCAGAACGACAAGGTCGCGATCTTCGGCCCCTACCACCTCGAAACGATGGCGATCGCGCGCAATCCCGAGCGCGTGCCGCCGGTGTCGGGCTCGGCCGCGGTCGCGTTCGAGGCCTTCACGCGCGAGAAGATCGGCGTCGAACTGGACACGCACGCGAGCGACTTCATGCTGCACGTACTGAACGGCCGGCTGCGCGAGAACGTCGTGCATTTCCGCAGCATCGGTGAAGCGACCGCAGCCATGGTGAAGGGCGAGGTCAGCGCCGTGATGGCGCCGCGCAGCCAGCTCGAAGCGGCGCTCAAGGAACACCGGCAGTTCGAACTGAACACGCTCAACATGCCCGAAATGCGCGTGAAGGGCTGGCCGCTGGGCATGGCGGTGAAGGCCGACAGCAAGGAGCTCGCGTCGGCGCTGTCGGGCGCGCTCGCCGACCTGCAGCGCTCGGGCGAGCTCGACCGCATCTTTGCGACCCACGGGATCACGCACAACGTGCCCTGAAGCATCGACGGGCACCAACGGTGCCCGGGAAATTGCCGGATGCACGGTGCAACCCATGCAGGGGTTTGCCGAACATCCGGCTTCTTTTTGGCCGCAACTGTTCCGTTCTGGAACACCTGCTCCACGACGTTACAGCCGGATTGCAGACCGTTCAGGCCGCTCAGGCTGGTTTGCCGCCGGTTCGCCTCAGCATGCCGCGCTGCGGGTCGTAGCCGCGCACGGCGAGCGTGAAGAAGGCGACGAGGCAGCCCGCGACGATCGCGAGCGAGGTTGCGGCGAGCTGACCGTAGAGGGCGAAGCGGATTGCCTCGACGGCGTGCGTGAAAGGGTTCCACTGCGCGACCAGATGCACGACCGCCGCGCCCGATTCCTCCAGCTTCCACAGCGGATAGAGCGCGGGCGAGACGAAGAACATCGGGAAAATCACGAAGTTCATCGTGCCGGCGAAGTTCTCGAGCTGGCGCACCTGCACGGACAGCAGCAGCCCCAGCGCGCCCAGCATCATCCCCGACAGCACCACGACCGGCAGCGCGTAGAGCCAGCCGCTCCACGGCACCTCGACGCCGAAGAGCCACGCGATCACGAGGAAGACGTAGGCCTGCAGCACCGACAGCAGCGTGCCGGCGAGGAGCTTCGCGAACAGGAGGAAGCTGCGCGGCAGCGGCGCGGTCAGCAGGAGCCGCATCATGCCCATCTCGCGGTCGTACACCATCGCGAGCGAGGACTGCATGCCGTTGAAGAGCAGCACCATGCCGAGCAGCCCCGGCACGATGTAGACCTGGTACGGGATGTAGGTGTCGTAGGGCGGGATGATCGACACGCCGAAGACGTTCTGGAAGCCGGCGGCGAAGACGACCAGCCACAGCAACGGGCGCACCAGCGCGGAGGCGAAGCGCCCGCCCTGGCGCACGAACTTGGCGATTTCGCGGCCCGCGATCGCCTGCAGCGCGAGCCATGCGTGGGAGAGTCTCATGGGGCCGGTTTTCCGTTCAGAACGCGCAGCGGCTGTCGCGCTGGTCGAAGCCGAGGGTGTCCATGTTGTTGGTCGGGTGCAGGAAGCCCGCGATCGGGGCGCGCTCGATCACGGCATTGTGGGTCGCGAGCAGGAGGGGCTGGCGCAGCTGGTTGTCCCACGGGCGGAAGCCCAGGCGGTTGCCCTTGAAGCCGTCGATGGCGATCTCGTCGCCCTTGAGGTACTTCGCGACCGTGCCGAAGGGGGCGTTCTGCGTACGCACGACCGCCTCGACGACCGCCTTCACGGCCATCCAGGCAGCCCAGTCGGGATCGGCCATCTTGCGTCCGGCGTGCTTTTCGAGGCGGCTGTTGAGTTGTGGCGCACCGTGGCGCTCCCACGCCCACGACCACGCGGCGGCGGTGAGCCCTTCCGAGCCGACGACGGGGCGCGGGCGCACGGTGCGGTAGGGCACGCTCCGCGCGAACTCGCCGTCGCTGTCGGCGACGAAGACGACGTCGTGGTCGGCTCCGGCGGTGAGCAGCGCGACGTTGCCCTGGTCGCGCTGGCGCGGGTCGTTGCTGAGCACGAAGGGGCGGCGTTCGACGAGCTTGAGGCCGAATCGCTTGGCGGCGCGGTCGAAGGCGTCGGCGAGGAGCTTGTCCTCGGGGCGTGGGCCTTCGAGCATCAGCACGTTGCGCCATTTCTTCGACACGAGGTACTGCGCGAGCGCGTCCATGCGCATCGCGTCGTTCGGCAGCGTGTGCAGGAGGTTCGGCTGGCACTGCGCCTGGCGCAGCGCGTCGTCCGGCGCGGAGACGTTGAAGAGCAGGAGTTCCCTGCCCCGCACGGCCTTGGCGACGTCGGCGACGACCGCGCCGGGCGCGTCGATGAGGAAGTAGCGCACGCCCTCCTTGTTGAGCTTGTCGATCGACGCGACGAGCGCCTTGGCGTCGGCGCCCGCGACGCGTTCGAGCGCGAACTCGGCGCCGACCGCCTGGCCGACGAAGCGCGCCTCGCGCAGCGCCACTTCGGCGCCGGCGAAGGGGCGCCCCAGCGGCAGGGCGAGGCCGCGGAAGGCGAGGTGCGTCTCGTCGTAGCGCGCGTCGGCGTCGAGTTCGAGATGCGCGAAGCGCACCGTGGTCGCGGCCGACGCGCCGCCGGCGAGGCACAGTGTGGCGAGGAGCGCGGCGCCGCGCAGCAGTCGTGGTGTGATCCGGGACATGCGGCGGCCCTCAGTCGTCGATCACGACGGTATGCGGCACGCGCCCGACCGGCACCGAGCGCAGCACCTTGCGGGTCTTCGTGTCGACGATGGAGATGTCGTCGGAGAGGCCGTTGGCGACGAAGAGCAGGCTGCCGTCGCGATTGAGCGTCGCCCCCCAGGCGCGGTTGCCCACCAGCACGTAGTCCTGCACCTTGCGGCTGGCGACGTCGACCACGGCGATATGGTTCGCGCGCCCGAGCGTGACGTACACCGTCTTGCCGTCGGCGCTCATCGCGATGCCGACCGGGGTGACGTCGTCGGGGCGGAAGCCCTTGGGCGTGAAGCCGATCGTCGCCTTGATGGCGTTGGTTGCGCCATCGAGCACGGTGACCTTGCCGCCGAGCTCCGAGGTGACCCACACCTCGGCGCCGTCCGGCGTCATCGCGAAGCGGCGCGGGCGGTTGGCGACGACGACGTTGGCGAGGATCCTGTTCGTTGCGGCATCGATCACGTGCACCATGTTCGCGACCTCGGAGGTCGCATACACACGCTTGCCGTCGCGCGACAGGCGCACGCCTTCGGGCTCCTCGCCGACCTCGATGCGGGCGACGGGCTTCTTCGTCGCGACGTCGATCACCGTGACCTGCGCGCCCTCCTCGTTCGAGACATAGAGCCGCTTGCCGTCGGGCGAGAGGTCGAACATCTCGGGGTCTTCGCCGACCGGGATGCTGTGTGCGACCTTCAGCTGGCCGATGTCGATGACGTCGATGCGGTTGGCCTTGCTGGCGATCACGTAGAGCTGGCTGCGATCGGGCGACAGGCGCATGTCGCGCGGGCGCTTGCCGGTGGCGATGGTCTTCACGACCTGCCAGTTCTTGCTGTCGAGCACGGTCACGGCATTGTCGTTCTCGCTGCTGACGAACACGTAGCCGGTGTCCTTGGCGCCGGCCGCGCCTGCGGCCAGTGCGAGGATGCCGGCGGCGATGAATCCGATGGGGGGTTTCAAGCGGGTCTCCTTTCTGGTTCTTGTATTCTTGTGCGAGGGGGGCCGGGAGATCTCAGTCGGCGCGCTCGCCGCTCCCGCCGGTCATCTGCAGGAAGGCGTCGGCGAGGCTCGCCGTGCCGACCTGCGCGGCGAGTTCCTGCGGGCGGCCTTCGGCGAGGATCTGGCCGCGATGCAGCACGATGACGCGATCGGCCGCCTCGGCCTCGTCGACGAGGTGGGTCGCCCACAGCACGCCGACGCCGCGCGCGCGCAGCGCGAGCACTTCGTCGAGGAGCTGCCGGCGCGAGGCCGGGTCGAGGCCGACCGTGGCCTCGTCCATCAGCAGCACCGCGGGCTCGTGCACGAGGGCGCGCGCGAGCTCGACCTTGCGCCGGTTGCCGCCGCTGAGCTCGCGCACCGGGTCGCCCGCGCGTTCGGTGAGGCCCAGGCGCGCGAGCGCGTCGGCAACGCGTTCGCGCGCGCGCGCGCCGCCCAGGCCGTGCAGCGCGGCGTGGAACCTGAGGTTCGCGGCGACGCCGAGGTCGAGGTCGAGCGTGCTCTGCTGGAACACGACGCCGATGTGCGCGAGCGCCGCGACGGGGTCCTTGCGGATGTCGTGGCCGCACACTTCGATGCGGCCGCCGTCGGCGTTGAAGAGGCCGGTCAGGAGCTGGAACAGCGTGCTCTTGCCCGCGCCGTTGGGGCCCAGCAGCGCGACGAATTCGCCGCGCCCGACGGCGAGGCTCACGCCCCGCAGCGCCTCGCGCGCGCCGTAGGATTTGCGCACGTCGGCGAGATCCAGAAGCACGGCTTCCTTCGTCGAGGGCGTTGATCGTGACACTTCGCTTTCGATCTTCATCCGGTCATTCATCCGTTGTCCCGTCCGGGAAGGTCGTGAGCCCCGCAAGCAGCTCGGGGTGCTGCGCTAGGAGATTCGCCTGCAGGGCCTGCACCGCCGCATCGTCCGGCAGGCGCGGCCGCGGCAGCGCGACGGGGAGTTCCAGCACCACCCGCCCCGGCGAGCGCGACAGGAAGCAGACGCGGTCGGCCAGCGCCAGCGCCTCGCGCAGGTCGTGGGTGACGAAGAGCACCGTCGCCCCGGAGCGCTGCCACTGTTCCACCAGCATCGCGCGCAGGCGGTTCGCGGTCGGCACGTCGAGCGACACGAAGGGCTCGTCCATCAGCAGCAGCTTCGGCTCGATCACGAAGGCCCGCGCGAGCGCGACGCGGCGCTGCATGCCGCCGGAGAGCCGCCCGGGAAAGGCGTCGAGCACATCGCCGAGGCCCATCGCGGCGAGGAGTTCGCGCGCGCGCAGTTTCGCCGCGGGCGACGGGCCGGTGACGAGGAGCACGTTCTCCAGCACCGTGAGCCATGGCATCAGGCGCGGCTCCTGGAACATGAAGCCGATGTCGCGCGCGCTGTCCGCGCCGGCGAGCTGCACGCGGCCGTCGACGTCGCGGTCGAGCCCGCCGACGACGTTGAGCAGCGTGCTCTTGCCGCAACCCGAGGGGCCGACGACGCACACGAACTCGCCCGGCGCGGCGCGCAGCTGCAGGCCCGCGAGCGCGAGGTGGGGCACGCCGCCGCGGTCGGGGTAGGACTTGCGGTCGATGACGATGTCGAGCATTCAGGACCTCCAGCGCGTCAGGCGCCGCTCCAGCGGGCGCAGTCCCGCCGCTTCGACGACGAGCACGATCGCGGCGAACACCAGCGTGTAGGCGAGGATGCCCGCGATGTCGAAGAGCTGGAAGAACATGTTGAGCTGGAAGCCGATGCCGTTGCTGCGCCCGAGGAGCTCCACGACCAGCACGATCTTCCAGATCAGCGACAAGCCCGAGCGCGCCGACGCCATCAGGTAGGGCACGAGCTGGGGCAGGTAGACGTGGGTGAAGGTGCGCGTGCGCGGCAGACGGTAGGCACGGGCGACCTGCATCAGGCGGGCGTCGACGGCGCGCGCGCCTTCGCGCACGGTGACGACGACGGTCGGGATCTTGTTCACCGCGACGGCGACGATCGCCGCGGCGTCGTTGAGGCCGAACCACACGTAGCACAGGATGATCGTGACGAGCGCGGGGATGTTCAGCCCGAGCACGAGCCAGCCGTCGAGCAGCAGGTCGAGCCGGCGCCAGCGCCCCATCGCGATGCCGATCGCCGCGCCGATCGACATCGCCAGCAGGAAGGCGACCGCGACGCGCGCCAGCGTGATCGCGAGGTGCGACGGCAGGGCGAGCGATCGCGTCTCGGCGGCGATGCGCGCGAACACCGTCGCCGGCGGTGGCAGGGTCGAACTTTGCAGCAAGGTGGCGGCGATCTGCCACAGCACGAGGAACGCGACCAGCGAGGCCGCACGCAGCCAGCCGTCGCCCGGCAGGCGGAGGCGCTTCGCCGCCCGCCGCCCGCGCGTCACCGCCGGCACGCTCCAGGACGTGGGCTCATCGGCTCCCGCCTTCATCAGCGGCTTCCGCCCGCACGCCAGAAGGTGCCCGCCGGCAAGGCCGTGGCGTTGCCGACGAGCTCGGCCCCGCCCTCCGCGGCGAGGATCCCGAAGATGCGCTGCGCGGTACGTTCGGCCTGCGCGATGTTTTCACCGGGGATGCCGGCCCGGAAACCGTCGCGCAGGGCGACGAGGGTCGCGTCGTCCTCGGCGCGCGTGAGCGGGCGCAGCTCCTCCCAGACCGCGTCGGAGGTCTGCATGTGCCGCCGCGCCTGCGCCCCGGCGCGCAGGAAGCCCTCGAAGGCCGCGCGGTGCTTCGCCGCCCAGTCCTCGCGGAACACCCAGCCGATCATCGGCAGTTCGCCTTCGACGCCCAGCCCCTTGAGGATGTCGTCCAGCGTGAGCAGCTCGCGCATGCCGGCCGCACGCAGGCGCGCGGAGAAATGCCAGAAGTTCAGCACCGCGGGAATTTCGCCCTTCAGGATCAGGGCGTTGAGGAGCGGCGGCGCGCCGAAATCGGGCTTCACGAAGGTCGCCGCGTCCTCGCCGACCGACTTGCGCGACCAGGCCCGCAGCAGCAGCCAGCTCTTGTCCAGCGCCCCGCCGGCAACCCCCAGCCGCTGCCCGCGCAGGTCGGCGAGCGAGCGCAGGTTGGCGTCCGGCCGCACCATGATGCCGCCCACTGCACGCGAGTACGGCACGAAGGCGAAGTCGCGCCCTTCGGCACGCTGGCGCGCGACCCAGATCCAGTCATTGACGATGAGATCGACCGCCCCGCCCTGCAGCGCGACGTTCGCGGCATCCTTCTGCGCGAGCGGCACGACCTCGATCCGCACACCTTCGCGCTCGGCGAAGCCCATGCGCTTCATCACCTCGAGCTCCCAGCTCACGGTGCCGTACTGCAGCACGCCGATGCGGATCACCGCGGGATCGGCGGCCGATGCCGGGGCGATCAGGCAGGCGACGAGTGCGGCGGCTACCAGGAACGCGCGCGCGAAAGGACGCAGCATTTTCTTGTCTCCATCGTTCTTGTGTCCTTGCCCCCGGATCGAGCCGGGGGTGGTGATGCTTCGCTTGCAGGATTCGCTCCAGCCCGCGGCGGCACGGGCAGGCGGTCTGCCCCGCGTCCGCCTGTATCGCTATGGAGCACCTGCTCCATTTCGGAACAACCGGCGGCCGAGCCGCACATTCAGGGCGTCTCGGCGGGAGCCGGATCCGCTTCAGGCATGGACCATGATCACCCTTCCCTGCCGAGCAGCGCAAGCTCCTCGTCCGTGAACAGGCGCGAGCGCGTCAGGAAAGTGAGCCCCTCGGGCCCCTCCAGCGAGAACATGCCCCCTCGCCCTTCGACGACATCGATGATGAGCTGCGTGTGCTTCCAGTATTCGTACTGCGCCCGGCTGATGTAGAAAGGGCTGCCGCCAATCTCGCCGAGCAGGATGTCGGACGGGCCGGTGAGGAATTCGGCGCGCAGGTAACACATCGGCGCACTGCCGTCGCAGCAGCCGCCGGACTGGTGGAACATCACCGGACCGTGCTTCACGATCAGCCGTTCGATCAGTTCCTCGGCACTCGTTGTGGCTATGACTCGCGGGACCATGATTCGCTCCTTGCCGCGGCGACGCAGCGAAAAAAAACGGGCGGCCATTGCCGCCCGCGAATCTCTTCCGCTGTGGGCGGACGAGAGGGAGAGAAGAACAACATGAGCGCCGCCGGGAGACTACGCCCGGCAACACGCTCAGAAGAAACCGAGCGCGAAACCTGGCAACACGCTCAGAAGAAGCCGAGCGCGTTGGGGCTGTAGCTCACCAGCAGGTTCTTGGTCTGCTGGTAGTGGTCGAGCATCATCCTGTGCGTCTCGCGGCCGATACCCGACTGCTTGTAGCCGCCGAACGCGGCGTGCGCCGGGTACAGGTGGTAGCAGTTGGTCCACACGCGGCCGGCCTTGATGCCGCGGCCCATGCGGTAGGCGCGGCTGCCGTCGCGCGACCACACGCCCGCGCCCAGACCGTACAGCGTGTCGTTGGCGATCGACAGCGCTTCGGCCTCGTCCTTGAAGGTCGTCACCGACAGCACCGGCCCGAAGATTTCCTCCTGGAAGATGCGCATCTTGTTGTGGCCCTTGAACACGGTCGGCTTGATGTAGAAGCCTTCGGCGATGTCACCGCCGAACTGCGCCGCCTCACCGCCGGTCAGGAGCTGTGCGCCTTCCTGCTTGCCGAGGTCGATGTAGGACATGATCTTCTGCATCTGCTCGGTGGAGGCCTGTGCGCCGATCATGGTCTCGGTGTCGAGCGGGTTGCCCTGCTTGATCGCCTTCACGCGGGCAAGCGCACGGTCCATGAAGCGGTCGTAGATCGACTCGTGGATCAGCGCGCGCGACGGGCAGGTGCACACTTCGCCCTGGTTCAGCGCGAAGAGCACGAAGCCTTCGATCGCCTTGTCGAAGAACTCGTCGTCGGCCGCGGCGACGTCCTCGAAGAACACGTTGGGCGACTTGCCGCCGAGTTCCAGCGTCACCGGGATGATGTTCTGCGACGCGGCCTGCATGATCAGGCGGCCGGTCGTGGTCGAGCCGGTGAAGGCGATCTTGGCGATGCGGCTGCTGGTGGCGAGCGGCACGCCGGCTTCGCGGCCGAGGCCGTTGACGATGTTGAGCACACCCTCGGGCAGCAGATCGGCGATCAGCTCCATCAGCACGAGGATGCCGACCGGGGTCGATTCGGCGGGCTTCAGCACCACGCAGTTGCCGGCGGCCAGTGCCGGCGCGAGCTTCCACGCGGCCATCAGGATCGGGAAGTTCCACGGGATGATCTGGCCGACGACGCCCAGCGGCTCGTGGAAGTGGTAGGCGACGGTGTTGTCGTCGAGCTCGGCGAGTGAGCCTTCCTGGGCGCGGATGCAGCCGGCGAAGTAGCGGAAGTGGTCGATCGCGAGCGGGATGTCGGCGGCCATCGTCTCGCGGATCGGCTTGCCGTTGTCGACCGTCTCGGCGTAGGCGACGAGCTCGAGGTTCTCCTCGATGCGGTCGGCGATGCGCGTCAGGACGCGGGCGCGCTCGGCGACGGAGGTGCGGCCCCACTTGTCGGCGGCGGCATGCGCGGCATCCAGCGCGAGCTCGATGTCCTCGGCGCTCGAACGCGCCACTTCGCAGAACTTGCGGCCGGTGATCGGGGTGACGTTGTCCATGTACTGGCCACGCACCGGCGCCACCCACTTGCCGCCGATGAAGTTGTCGTAGCGGGTCTTGAACTGGACCTTGGCGCCTTGCTTGCCGGGCATCTCGTAGATCATTGAACTCGTCTCCAGAAGTATCGATTGGTTGGAACGCTGTCTTGCGTCGCCATCCCTTCCGCAGGGTGCGTGCCAGCACGCGCCGCCGCTCGCATCCGAAGAACATTTCCTTTTGCGCACAAATACTTGCATCGACCATTCGGAGGTTTTCGACGCCGCACGGACCTCCCGCCGGACCTGCTCCCGGCTGCTCAACAAGGCAACACCTGTTCCGATGCGTGACAGACTGAGCCGCCGTTCCGGCCCCGGTTCCGCCGCAAACCCCGAGAAACCCTTTCAACGGCGCGGTTCGAGGCCGGCGGAATGATTCATGCTTTATCGCTCCCCATGATGGCAGCGTCACCCTCTCTACCCCGCCCGGAACCGCTCACCGCATCGTGGCAACGCAGCCGCGAGCACGGCCTGCGTCCGGACGAAGCGCTCAACGACACGGCGCTCGCGCCGGGCGAGCTCACGGACCGCATCGCCGCGAACAATCGCCTGCTCGCGTTCTCGCGCCCGATGATCGAAGGCCTGTATCGCCAGATCGGCAGTCCGTCGTCGACGGTGCTGCTGGCCGATCGCCAGGGCATGATCCTCAGCGCGCTGGGCCACACGGACTTCCTCGACCGCGCGAGCCGGGTGGCCCTGCGGCCCGGCGTCGACTGGAGCGAGGCCGCGATGGGCACCAACGCGATCGGCACGGCACTCCACAGTGGGACGGTCGTCAGCGTGCAGGGCGACGAGCATTACCTCGCGCGCAACCGCATCCTGACCTGCGTCGCCACGCCCATCCTCGCGCCCACCGGGGGCATGCTGGGCATCCTCGACGTATCGTCGGACGCGCGCGAGAACCTGACCCACGCCGAGGCGCTGCTGCGCACGACCGCCGAGCTGATCGAGCATCGCCTGCTCGAAACGCTGGACGACGGCTTCCTGACGCTGCACTTCCACACGCGCCGCGATGCGCTCGCGGACCCCCTGCACGCGCTCGTCGTGTTCGACGAAAGCGGCCGCCTCGTCGCGAGCAACCGCAAGGCGCGCGCGATGCTGGGCCTGGACGCGAAGCATCCCGCGACGACGTGCGACGCCTGCTTCGCCACGCCGTGGGGCACCCTGGTCGAATGGGCCGCACAGACGCCCGACGCGCCGTTTCCGCTCTACGACCTGAAGGGGCGCACCCTCATCGCGCGGGCAAACCTGCGCACCCGACGTCGACGCAATGAAGGGACGCGAAGCACGTCGGTGCAGCGCGAGGACTCCCGACTCGGCGCCATCGGCCTCGGCGACGAGCGCATCGCACACATCGTCGAAACCCTGCGCATGAACGCAACGACGAAGGTGCCGCTGCTGATCGAAGGCGAGATGGGCACCGGCAAGGCGCATCTGGTGCGCGCCTTCCACGAGGATCACAAGCCCGCGGCCGACGCGCCGCTGATCGGCATCGACTGCAGCGCCCTGCCGGATGGCGCGGCCGCGGAGGCGGAGATCGAACGCGCCCGCGCGCAGGCCGCCAACGGCATCCTCTTCCTCGTGGAAATCGACGCGCTGCCGACCACCTTGCAGGCGCGGCTGTTCGATGCGGTAGACGGCACCCGTTTGATCGGCGCCGCCCGCCGTCCGCTGGCCGAGCTGCGCAACGAGGGCCGGCTCGACCTGCGCGGCTTCGACGCGGCCGGCGGACAGGTCCTGAGCCTGCCGCCGCTGCGCGAGCGCAGCGACTTCGACGCGCTGGTGTGCCAGTTCGTGCGCGAAGCCGCCGGGGGGCGCCCGATCTACGTCTGTCCCGACGCCCTCACGTTGCTGCACCGCCACCGCTGGCCGGGCAACCTGCGCGAGCTGCGCAACCAGCTGCGCCTCATGCTTGCATTGATGGGTGACGAGGCGAGCCAGCTGTGCCCCGAGGACATCCCGCCCGAACTCTTCGAGAACGCCGCGTGACGGCGCGCCGGGTCACGCCGGCTGCGCCGCTTCCGCGCGCGAGCCCATCAGCGGCAGCAGCTGGATCGCCATCACGCACGCGAAGATCAGCGCACCGCCCACGAGCTGCATCGGCGTGAGCACCTCGCCGACGAAGATCCGTGCCGCGATCGCCGCGAACAGCGTCTCGCAGCTCAGCAGGATCGCCGCATCCGCCGCCAGCGTGTGGCGCTGCGCGACCACCTGCAGCGTGAAGCCGAGCCCCACCGACAGGATGCCCGCATAGGCGAGCGACGGCAGCGCGCGCTCCAACGCATCGACGCTCACGACCTCGAGCGAAAACCCGCTGGCCATGCCCAGCAGGCCGCACATCACGAACTGCAGGCAGGCGATCGTGATCGGCGCGCCGTGCCTGGCCGCGACCCGCCCGACCATCATCACGTGCGCGGCCCAGAACAGCGCGCTCGCGATCACCCACAGGTCGCCCGTCGACAGCGCCGACAGGCTGCCGCCGCCGAGCAGATAGGTGCCGCCCAGGCAGCCTGCGCTCGCCGGCCACGCCGACCAGTGCAGGCGCTCGCGCAGCAGCAGCGCACTCGCGACCGGCACCAGCGGCACGTACAGGGCCGTGAGGAAGCCGGCGTTGCTCACCGTGGTGCCGGCGATACCGATCTGCTGGAAGGCGGCGCCGAGAAACAGCACCACGCCGAGCAGCAGCCCGCCCGCAAGGTCCCTGCGGTCGAGCCACACGCCCCGCCGCCCGAGCCGGCGCAGCTCGCGCGCAACCAGCGGCAGGATCACCACCGCGCCGAACAGGAAGCGCACGCCGGTGAAGGTGAAGGGGCCGACGTCGCGCATGCCCGTCTGCTGGGCGACGAAGGCCGTCCCCCAGATCAGTGCCGCCACCAGCAGGAGGCCGTTGGCCTGCGCACGCTTCACGTTCTTCCTCTCCTCATCGGAATCCATGCTTGCAGGCCCCTTCGACGGCGCGGTCCGGCTCGTCGAAACATGCCCATTCAGCGGCTAGCCTGTGGGGCCGACCGAGGCGCCTTTATACCTCAGCTGTGGCAAGCTCTGGCGGTGCAGGGAGGGCAGATTTGCGCAGATCGACAACGCACCCTGTCGTTTAGTCAGATCAATGGCATTTCGCTACAAAATTATCGATTCTGTCTGACGGCCGCATCCTGCAAAGTTCGGCCCTGTGAATCGGCCCCAACCGGGCCGGCGATCGGGCATGGCGAACCACTCCCCGCCGGGCCCGGTCGAAGTGAATCATCGAACCGTGGCGTATGACGCCTGACATGGGGCAAACCAAGACATGATGAACCTGAACGTCAGCCTGATCGGCGTACCCACCGATGTCGGCGCCGGCACGCGCGGTGCCAGCATGGGCCCGGAGGCCCTGCGCGTGGCCGGCATCGAGACCGCCATCGCGGCCTTCGGCGCCGATGTGCGCGACTGCGGCAACCTCGCCGGCCCGGCCAACCCCGACCTGCCGGCGGTCAACGGCTTCCGTCACCTGCACGAAGTCGCGGCGTGGAACACGACGCTGCACAACGCGGTATACGCCGAGCTCAGCGCCGGCCGCCTGCCGGTCATGCTGGGTGGCGACCACTGCCTCGCGATCGGCTCGATCAGCGCGGTCGCGCGCCACTGCCGCAGCGTCGGCAAGAAGCTGCGCGTGTTGTGGTTCGACGCCCACGCCGACCTCAACACCGCGACGCTGACGCCCTCGGGCAACATCCACGGCATGCCGGTCGCCTGCCTGTGCGGCCACGGGCCGGAAGTGCTGACGCACATCGGCGGCCACATCCCGGCGATGCTCCCGTCCGAGATCCGCCAGATCGGCATCCGCAGCGTGGACGAAGGCGAAAAACGCTTCCTGTGCGAGCTCGGCGTCGAGGTCTTCGACATGCGCTACATCGACGAGGTCGGCATGCGCGCAGTCATGGAAGAGGCGCTCGTCGGCGTCGATGAGCACACGCACCTGCACGTCAGCCTGGATGTCGACTTCCTCGACCCGACCATCGCGCCGGGCGTCGGCACCACCGTGCGCGGCGGTCCGACCTATCGCGAAGCCGAGCTGTGCATGGAAATGATCGCGGATACCGAGCAGTTCGCCTCGCTCGACATCGTCGAACTCAACCCTGCGCTGGACAACCGCAACATGACGGCCGAACTGGCCGTCGACCTCGTCGAAAGCCTGTTCGGCAAGAGCACACTGATGCGCATGTACCGGCAGACGCGCCGCCAACGCTGAACCGATCGCACCCGGCCGGGCCGCCGTCCGGCATGAATGCGCGGACCGGCAGCCCCCGACGAGCCGCCCGCGCTATTTGGCGGCGTGATCGTGGTGGTGGCCATCATGGGAGTGGGTCGCTGCTGCTGCCTCACCCGCGGCTTGCGGCGCTGCCGCCATCGACGTCGCAGCGGCCGGAACGCTCTTGGCCTCCAGGTACTCGATGAGCTCGCCGAGTTCCTTGTGCGTCAGGGACAGGTTCGGCATCAGCACCTTGTAGCGGCTCGCAAGTTCCATCGCGATGGGGTCCTTGTCGGCGCGCATCCGCTCGGGGGCCGCTAGATAGCGCACGAGCCAGTCGCGCGCCCGGCGGGTGGTCACGCCCTGCAGGTCCGGCCCGATCTGGTCGCCCTTGCCGAACGCATGACAGGCGGCGCAGCGGTTGTGGAACAGCAGTTGCCCCGGGCCGAAGACCTCGGGCCGCGGGGCCTCTGCGATGCTTTTCAGCGTCTTGCCGGTCGACCAGCCGGGATTCAGCGTGCTGTTCGCCTCGACCATGATGTAGTGCGGATCGGCCGTCAGCGGCACCCGGATCCAGCGGCCCTGCGCCACGTCGCCGATGCGCACGGTGTTCGCATGCTCTTCCTTCGCCCCCCGGTCGCCGAGCTTGGCGCGGACGGCATCGACGTCCTCGCGCTTGCCGGTGAGGAACAGCCAGCCCGGCCCCGCGCCGAACTGTTCCGCATAGGCCTTGAGCACCGCGGGCGTATCGTGCTCGGGGTCGAGACTGATCGAATACATGAAGACGTCGCGCCCGACCTGATCGCCGAGCAGCTTCTGCACGCGCGCCATGTTCGCGGTGTCGAGCGGGCAGGCCTGGTCGCAGCTGCTGAACACGAAGTTGACCAGCACCTTCTTGCCCTTGAGCAGGTCGTCGTAGAAACGCACCGTCTTGCCGTCCTGCGTCACGAGGGGCACGTTGGGGAAGTAGTCCGCCCCCCAGGCATCGTCCTGTGCCGAGTGTGCAACGCCCGGCGCTCCCGACAGCGAAAAGGCCACGCACATCGCGGCAGCGGTGATGAGGCGCTTGATCATGCTTGTTTCCCTCCTTCCTTCGTTGTTTCGGGCCCGGCGGGCGACACCTGCAGGGCGGCACCCGCCGGCCCTCCCGTTCAGAGCGTGCGCGGATCGTGGGACGGCACCACCGGCCCGATCTCCGGCTTGTCCCCGCACACATCGACGCCGGTGTCGAAGCCCTGCGGGTTGCCTTCCTTCAGGTAACAGGAATCCACGTAGCTCACCCCCTCGGGCCGCGGGTCCGGGGTCGGCAGCACCGTGATGTGAACCGCATCGATCCCGTTCGCATTGCTGTTGCCGCGGATGATGTCGTAGCGCATCAGCATCGCGTTGTCCTCATGCACGGTGTTGTGGCAGTGATTCACGTAGGCCCCGCCGAACTCGCCGAAGGCCACCTGGAAGGTGACGTTCCCGACCATGCTGCCGACGTGCCACACGTCCTTGCGCTTGTTGCGCTCCATGGCGGACAAGCCCCGGGTGCGACCGATGGTCTTGCCTTCCTCGAAGTGGAGGTGGAGCGGGTGGCCCCAGCCGTTGCCGGTCGAGACGGTCCAGTGCTCGACGTCGCCCGGCCGCGGCAGGTTCGACACCCGTCGCATGTCGGCGTTGTAGGCGGCGCCGCCATTGACCTTGATGCCCCACGGCTCCGACCCCTCCGGGTGGTCGAACGGCAGGCCGCCGCCGTCGGCGCCGCGCACCAGTTCGATCACCCGGGTCCGGACCGGCTCGACGGTCGGGATCTCCCAGTCCGCACCCGGATCGTTGATCAGGCTCATGTCGTTGGCGCCACAGGAGTTCGCGATGGTGTTCATCGCGCCCGGCTCGTCGATGCTCGGCACCTCGCTGGCGATCCGGAACTCCATGATCGCGCCGAGGCAGGGGTCGTCGCTCTGTGCCTTGGAGGTCAGCGCGTCGCGCAGCGTCAGTGCCGTGTCCGGCCCCTTGCCGCTGGAGAACTTCAGCATATTCACCAGGTAGAGCTTCTGGCCGACCTTGAACTTCGAGAAATCCAGGACGAAGTCATAGCGCTCGGCCGTCCCCTGCATGTCCAGTTCCCTGGCGCCCCGCACGAACTGCGGGAAAATGTTGCCGTCATTGGCGATGATCGTCAGCGGCACCGGATTCGCCTTGCCCGGATCGAGACTGTCGGACACGGCGAGCTTGACCCAGCGCGACATGCCGGCGGACAGCGTGCGGAAGCGGTACTTGCGCGGCAGCACGGCCATGGTCGGCTTCCACTGGTAGTTCACGTGCATCACGTCGCCGAGGAAGCCGTCGGTATCGAAGATGTCGAAGAAGAGCTGCGCGTCGGGGTTCATCGCGACGTCCTGGATCAGCAGGTAGACGTCGAAGTCGCGGTTGCCCCAGGTCTTGGCGTTGCGCCAGCCGCTCGGCAGGCGCAGGTTCACCTTGTTCGCGGCCGGGTTGTCGAGGGGCCGCTCGTAGCCGCGGTCGGTGCCGCTGAAGTACTCGAGCAGCGCGGCATACCCCTTGTACACGTTTTCCGACGTGAACGAGATGCGGTGGTCATGGAACCACAGGCTGCCCTGGATCTCGCGGAAGTCGCCGGGGATCGGGATGATGCCGCCGTCGTTGGTGGGGGTCGAACAGCGCGGATCGCCCCGCCTCACCTTGAGCAGCTTGTCGAGGTCGCGCCCGCGCGAGTCCCGCAGCCCGCCATCGCGCCGGGCCATCATCAGGCTGTAGTTGTAGTCGTAATACTGGCCCGGGAAGAAGTGGGTGTTGGTGGCACCGTCGCTTTCCGCCCCGTTGTGGCCGTTGTGGTTGTGGATCGCCGCCTCCTGGCGCCCGAAACCGCCGTTCGTGGTGTTGGCGACATTGGGGAAGTTCGCCGAGCCGAATTGCGGGTCGAAGAACGGCATGTTGTTGTAGATGCGGTTGATCACCGATTCACCATAACGAGCCTGCATGAGACAGGGCGGCAGGTGTCCGCGGTCGAACCGGCCCTCGCAGAAGGTCCAGATCCGGCTCGGCTCCTGCCCGTGCCAGTTGTTGGCGAAGTTGAAGCTCGTGTTGGGGACGACCTGCCCCAGCGACATCACGAAGCCGACCGGATCGAGCGGGTGCGACACCTGGCCGTCGGCGCCCGCGGCCTTGTTCACCAGCTCGTTCCAGCGCTGGTGCGCAAAGGCTTCACCCGGTGCGCGCCCTTCGCGCGGTCCGGTCGTGCCGGCCACGGTGACGTTGCCGGTGTTGGTCGCGTTGGCGAGATTGACCGTGTGGCGAATGATCTCGGTATTGGCGCGGCGCATCGCGGGGATCTCGCCGGTCTCCTTCGGCCACAGCAGCCAGGCGTCGCTCCCGCCGGTCGAGGTGAGCTTGTGCGACGTCAGGTTCTGGCAGCGCAGCAGCGGCTGGATGAATGGCTGGTCACCAGGGAACGGATAGGGGCTGCGCGGTGTGCCGGTGGGCACGCTGCCGCTGCTGGCAAAGGCGCTGCTGACGAAGGGGTTGAGGCCGTGTTTCCACGCCAGCAAGCCGCCGGCGGTGAAGATGCCGGCCTTGATGAGTTCCCGCCGCGTGATCTGTCCCTGGGAAAGCGCGGCGACGATCTCCAGGCGGTTGTTGCGCGCACGCTCGGCCTCGAGCAGGCGCTGTTTCGAAGCATTCCGTGAAAGAAAGAACATGATCGGTCTCCCAAGCGTCCAATGAGGACAAATTCCGCTGACGTCCCGACATCCGCAGAGAGGATTCCGCGGCGCCCGCAAATCCGGCGATCCGCCAACCCAACCATGCTTCCATTCTTCCCAACATTTTTGGGGGGCGTGCCCAGCGATCAGCATCGCGCATGCCAGTCGTCCTCCCAGGGCGCGAAATTCCGCCACAAACCGCAAAAAGCGTGACTTTTGTCACGGAAATTCGAGCACCAATTTCAAAAAGCGTGACATTCGTCACGAATACCGAGATAAAACGCCCAAATTGGGCAGCCCCTCGGCAGAAAAAGCGCTTCCGCGCATATGGAACGTCCCCGATAGAGGGGGAAATTCCCCACTCACCGGGGACAAAGCGGGGCAACGCCAGGTGCGATACCGGAACTTGCCGCCCTTGTCGCCGATCTTCGGAAATGGATGGGCGCAATCCCCGCCCGGACGCCATCTCCTCTTTCCGGACGGAACGACAAGGTCGACAAGGACGGAGTCGAACGATGAAGCAACTCGACGACCTGCTCACGCGAATCCAGGCGCTGCAGGAGGAACTGGAAACCCTATACCGCGAACACCGCGAGGATCTCGCACGCAGGCGCCTGGAGCTTGCGGACAACTTTCTGCGCCACCAGCGGCGCTACAAGATCGGCCTGTTCAGCTACCTGCGGCGCACGCGGCTGCTGGTCGCGCTGACTGCGCCGGTGGTCTACCTCGGGTGGATTCCCTTCGTGCTGATGGACCTGTTCGTCACCACCTATCAGGCAATCTGCTTCCCCGTGTATCGCATCCGCAAGGTACGGCGCTCGGACTACATGGTGTTCGACCGCAGCGAGCTGCCCTACCTGAACCTGATCGAGAAGTTCAACTGCCTCTACTGCTCGTACGGCAACGGCGTGGCCGCCTACACGCGCGAGGTGGCCGCACGCACGGAGCAGTACTGGTGTCCGATCAAGCACGCACGCCGCATCCATCAGGCCCACGGACGCTACCCGCATTTCTTCGACTACGGCGACGGCGAGGCCTTCCGCGCCGGACTCGAACGCCTGAGGCGGCAGTACGAGCAGGACGAAGCGCCGAAAACGGAACACACCGCGCGCAAAGCCGACTGAAATCCCCCGCCGGTGTTGCGTCGGCACACGCTTGCACCGCCCCATGCGTCGCCTTGCCGGTTGCGCCTTACAATGCGCGCGCAGCATCCAGAACAACAACACAGGACGTGGCGCATGCATTCGCGCAAGGCATTGCCGGCCCTCACGGTCGGCGCAATCGGCGTGGTATTCGGCGACATCGGCACCAGCCCGCTGTATGCCCTGAAGGAAATCTTCAACGGGCACCATCCCATCCCGGTCACCCCGGAAAACATCCTCGGCATCCTGTCGATGGTGTTCTGGTCGATCATGGTGCTGGTGACGCTGAAGTACGTGTTGATCATCATGCGGGCGGACAACCGCGGTGAAGGCGGATCGCTTGCGCTGCTCGCGCTGATCGTCGACAAGGCGAAGAGCCGGCGGCTCACCTGGGTCGTGTCGATGCTGGGCGTGTTCGCGGCGGCGCTGTTCTACGGCGACAGCATGATCACGCCGGCCATCTCGGTGCTGTCGGCGGTCGAGGGCCTGGGCATCATCGCGCCGGAGCTCCAATCCTTCGTCGTGCCGCTCACTGTCGTGATCCTCACGGCGCTGTTCATGATCCAGCGTCGCGGCACCGGCGCCGTCGGCCTGTTCTTCGGGCCGATCATGGCGGGCTGGTTCGGCGTGCTGGCCGTGCTGGGCCTGCTGGAGATCATCCGTCACCCGGAAGTCCTCGCGGCCCTCAATCCGATGTACGCGACCGGATTCATCGCCCACCACACCGCCCTCGCCTTCCTCGCGCTCGGCGCGGTCGTGCTCGCGGTGACCGGCGGCGAGGCGCTCTACACCGACATGGGCCACTTCGGCCCCTTCCCGATCCGCCTCGCATGGTTCGGCTTCGTGATGCCGGCCCTGGTGCTGAACTACTTCGGCCAGGGCGCGCTGCTACTGAACGACCCCGTCGCCATCGAAAGCCCGTTCTTCCACCTCGGGCCGACGTGGGCAATGATCCCGCTGCTGATCCTCGCGACACTCGCCACGGTGATCGCATCGCAGGCCGTGATCTCGGGCGCCTTCTCGGTGGCGCGCCAGGCCGTGCAGATGGGCCTGCTGCCGCGCATGCTGATCGTGCACACCTCCGGCCAGGAAAAGGGGCAGATCTACGTCCCGTTCACGAACTGGACGCTCTACTTCGCCGTGATCGCGCTGGTCCTCGGCTTCCGCAGCTCGTCCAACCTGGCGGCCGCGTACGGCATCGCCGTCACCGGCACGATGATGATCGACACGATCCTCATCGCCTTCGTGATGCTGCTGCTGTGGCGCTGGAACGCGCTCCTCGTCGCCCTCGTCGCCGGCTCGCTGGTGGCCGTGGACATCGCCTTCTTCGCCGCCAACGCGATCAAGATCCCGCAGGGCGGCTGGTTCCCGATCGCGATGGGGCTGGTGTCCTTCACGGTGCTGACGACCTGGCGCCACGGCCGCCGCCTCGTGCAGGAAGAGATCGCCCGCCAGGGCGTCTCCGTGAACGATTTCGCCGCCATGATCGAAGGCGTGCATCGCGTGCACGGCACCGCCATCTTCATGACCAGCGCGAAGGACGGCGTGCCCGCAGCGCTGCTGCACAACCTCAAGCACAACCAGGTGCTGCACGAACGCGTCGTGCTGGTGACGGTACAGACCACCGATACGCCCTACGTGAGCGAACTCGACCGCATCTACCTGCACCACCTGAAGCAGGGCTTCATTCGCGTGATCCTGCGCTACGGCTTCATGGAAGACCCCGACATCCCGAGCGCGCTCGATCACTGCAGCCGCTTCGGCGAATCCTTCGACATGATGGAGACGACCTTCTACCTGTCGCGCGAAACGGTGATCCCGCGCCTGAGCCGCCGGCGCATCGCAACCTGGCGCGGCCGCCTGTTCGCCATCATGTCGAAGAACGCCACCAGCGCGACGGACTTCTTCCGCATCCCGAACAACCGCGTCGTGGAACTGGGCACGCAGCTGATCATCTGATGTTCAGGCGCAACGATGCGGGTGAAGGCAGATGCACACACCGGATCACGACAGGCTGGACCGGGTGGTCGCCGAAGCGCGGCGCGCCCGGGAGCTGCGCGAGCGGGATTATCGCGAGCGGGCGCTCAGGATCTACCCGTGGATCTGCGGCCGCTGCGGGCGCGAATTCACGCGCGCGAACCTGCATCAGCTCACCGTGCATCACCGCGACCACAACCACGACCACAACCCGCCCGACGGCAGCAACTGGGAGCTGCTGTGCGTGTATTGCCACGATGCCGAACACTCGCGCCAGCTCGACACGGCCGGCCGGGACACACGGGGCGACACCGGCGCGCCTGCCACCCATCAGCCCTTCGCCAACCTCAAGTCGCTGCTGAAAGGCGGCGCGTGACGGGGCCGTGCGCAGGAGGCCCTCCCCCTCCCAC
>NZ_WTVN01000015.1 GCF_012910905.1 Aromatoleum toluvorans | reverse complement strand
GCATTACTCACCCGTTCGCCACTCGCCGGCAGGCCGAAGCCCCCGCTGCCGTTCGACTTGCATGTGTAAAGCATGCCGCCAGCGTTCAATCTGAGCCAGGATCAAACTCTTAAGTTCAATCCAACAAAGCACTCAAAGAAATCATTACTGACTTACATATGAGCACTCAATCTTTGCAACATTAAACCGCCGAAGCAGTTTCAGCCGCACCAACCAAGCACCCACACTTATCGGTTGTCCAATTTTTTAAAGAACCGCTGCGTCAGCAGCGAGAAAGAGATTCTGACAAACTACCTTCACTTCGTCAAGCACCGCAGCAAACTTTTTTGAATCCGCCGCCGCGCTAACCACCTCTTTCCGGCCTCCACCGCCGCCGCCAAATCCGCCGCAGCGCTGAAGAGGCGCGAATTATATAGACCTCAAAAACCCCGTCAAGCACTTTCGAAAAAATGCCCGGCCGCGGATATGGCGGACCGCTAATCGTAAAAGCGCCCATTTGGCGCAGCCGGCCCACTGCGCCGTCACGCTTATAGTTTAGGGGAGTCAGCTACAGGACCTGATACACGCGTAGCTCGAATCCATCACCAACATATGAGGCGTCGAGCGGCTTGAGCTTCTGCACGCTGCCGTTTCCCGTCACAAACAAGGGAACCGAGGGAGCACTGAGGGTACGCGATGGCACGACGACTCGTACCGCCTCCCCGCGCAGCAGTGGATCGCACAGCAAGACCTCGGCGGGACAGCGTCCGTCATCGACGTGCGCGACGACAGGTCTGCTCGACAGCAGCTCAAGGCCAACCAGATTGGTGTCACCACCCTGCGCCCAAGTGCGCCTCACGAGGCCGAGTTGCCAACCCTGTCCGTCGACAAGGTGGACGCCGATGAGTTGGCCGATGCGAATCGATCGGCTCGCGGTGATCGCTCCGATCCCGCTACGGCTTGCGTCACGCAGTTGCCACTCCTCCCGCGTCACGCCTGTTTCGCCCGCGAAGACGCGTTTGAGCGCTTCGATTCCAGCGACTGCCGTGAGCTTTCCGTCCAGTAGGTGGCGCCTGTGACGCCGGACCGGAGGGACCTCCGACCAGTGCCTAAGGAGATGCTCGACCGCGAGCGTCTGCAGCGATGCATCCAGGGGGTCGGACGGAGCAGACGCATCGGACGCATGACGGACGGCGAATTGGTTCAAGACCGCGGATGCGGTCAAGGGAGTGAAGAACCAGCGCCCGGGCACACTCTCGGTGACTCCGGTAATTCGGTGCGGAGCCTCGCCTCCCAGCGGATCGACGAAATGGGTGGCACCGTCGAAGCGCCCGGACTCCAGTCTCAGGACCGGCGTGACGAGGCGCAACAAGTCGTCCACGGCGCTCAGGAGTTGCGGCGCGAGGAGATCGAGCGACGCAGTGGATGCGGCGATGGCGCGCACGTAATGGAACTCGACAGACTCGTCCGCTCGCGTTCCCATCTTTGCGACGGCCGCGACCGAAGGGGCGCGCACGAACGCCATCCCCAACCAGCGCCATAACCGCGGGTGTGCCGGGCCGCTGCTGCAGAGCTCCCATATCACGCGGTCAGCCGCCGTCCGCGCGAGCCGCAGCCGCAAGTCTGCGAGGGCGTTCCGCTCCGGCACGCCGTGACTGCCCCTCTCGAATGCCTGCAGGCATCTCTCGAGGTGATCGAGCAGCGTGCCGAGAATGTCGCGACCAGCGAACAGGAGAGCGCGGCAATCGCGGTCGTCGCCGATTGCGGCGAGGATCCCGCGGGCGCTCGCCAGGCATTCGTGAACATCGTCATCCAGACTGGCGATCGCCCGATGGCACGTCTCGACCGACCCGGAGTCGAGGTGCGGAAACTTCGCAAATTCGTGATCGAGTGCGCGGAACTCCGCGAGCACTTCGACGAGCCTTGCCTGCATCGAGAGGGCTCGTGCCGTGGCATGCATGGCCTGCGTACGGCCCCTGTTCGACTCGTCTGACATGGCCCCCTCCCCTAGATCGCCACCCATCCTCTTTTGCAGCCGGATCGCCTCGATCACGAGGCTAGCACATGCATGTCAGCGCCGTTCGTGACGCCTTGTACGCTCGCGGCACGATGTAGAATCCCGGTCTCTCCGCGACGGACGCTTACATGAAACAGTACCTGGACTTGATGCGGCACGTGCTCGAGCACGGCCATCGAAAGTCGGACCGTACCGGTACCGGCACGCTGTCCGTGTTCGGCTGGCAGATGCGCTTCAATCTCGACGACGGTTTTCCGTTGCTCACGACGAAAAAGCTGCATACGCGATCGATCATCCACGAATTGCTGTGGTTCCTGCAAGGCGACACGAATATCCGCTACCTGAAGGAAAACGGCGTGTCGATCTGGGACGAATGGGCCGACGCGAACGGGGACCTCGGGCCGGTGTATGGCAAGCAGTGGCGGCGCTGGGAGACGGCCGACGGGCGGACCGTGGACCAGATCGCCGGGCTGATCGACGGGCTGAAACGCAACCCGGATTCACGCCGGCACATCGTCTCGGCATGGAACCCGGGCGAGGTCGAGGGCATGGCGCTTCCGCCCTGCCATGCGCTGTTCCAGTTCTACGTCGCGGACGGGCGCCTGTCGTGCCAGCTGTACCAGCGCAGCGCCGACATATTCCTTGGCGTGCCGTTCAACATCGCGTCGTATGCCTTGTTTACGATGATGGTTGCACAGGTGTGCGAGCTGCAGCCGGGCGACTTCGTCTGGACGGGCGGCGACTGCCACCTTTACCTGAACCACGTCGAGCAGGCCAGGCTGCAGCTGTCGCGCGATCCGCGTCCGTTGCCCAGGATGATCCTCAAGCCGGACGTGAAGGACATTCTTGCGTTCCGCTTCGAGGATTTCACGCTCGAAGGGTACGACCCGCATCCCCACATCAAGGCGGACGTCGCGGTATGAGCGCGATGCAGCCGGAAGTCGTGTTGATTGCCGCAGTCGCCCGCAACGGGGTGATCGGCCGGGACAATGCGCTGCCCTGGCGCCTGAAGGCCGATCTGGCGCACTTCAAGGCGACGACCATCGGATCCCCGATACTGATGGGGCGAAAGACATGGGAGTCGCTGGGACGGCCGCTGCCCGGGCGCCGCAATATCGTCGTGACCCGCGACGCGAGCTACGTGGCAGACGGCGCGGAGGTCTTCACGAGCCTCGACGCGGCACTCGCCGCGGTCGGCGCAGGAAAGGTCTATGTGATCGGCGGGGCCGAGATCTACCGCCAGCTGCTCGACCGCGCGGACGCCCTGGTGTTGACCGAGGTCGGAGCCGAGGTGAGCGGCGACGCCTTTTTTCCCGCTTTCGATCGCTCGCGATTCATCGAGACGAGCCGCGAATCTCACGCCGCGGATGCGGCCAACGATTTTCCGTTCGCCTTCGTCGAATACCGGCGCAAGTCCTGAATTGCGCCGGGCGCGGCGGCGGTCCGCCGCGCCCGGCAAGACACTCAGCCCTGTTTGACGCAGTCGACGAAGTAATCGACGCGCCCGTTCGATTGTTCGCGCACGAAACCGTGGATGTCGGTTTCGAAGCCGGGGAACGCAGCGTTGAAGTCGCGCGCGAACTTCAGGTAGCGGACAATTGTCGCGTTGAAGCGCTCGCCCGGGATCAGCAGGGGGATTCCCGGCGGATACGGCGTGACGAGCATCGCGGTGACGCGGCCTTCCAGTTCGTCGATGGCGACACGCTCGATCTCGCGGTGGGCCATCTTGGCGAAGGCGTCGGCGGGCTTCATCGCCGGGACCATGTCCGACAGGTACATCTCGGTGGTGAGCCGCGCGACGTCGTGGGCCTTGTAGAACGAGTGGATCTGCCCGCACAGATCCTTCAGGCCGACCTTTTCGTAGCGCGGGTGCTTGGCGATGAAGTCGGGCATCACGCGCCACAGCGGCTGGTTGCGGTCGTAATCGTCCTTGAACTGCTGCAACTCCGTCACCAGCGTGTTCCAGCGGCCCTTCGTGATGCCGATGGTGAACATGATGAAGAAGGAGTAGAGGCCAGTCTTTTCGACGATGATCCCGTGTTCGGCGAGGTAGCGCGTGAGGATGCCGGCGGGGATGCCGGATTCGTCGAAATCGCCGTCGACATCCAGGCCCGGAGTGATGATCGTCGCCTTGATCGGGTCCAGCATGTTGAAGCCCGGCGCGAGATTGCCGAAACCGTGCCAGCGCTCGCCGGCGTTGAGCATCCAGTCCTCGCGCTCGCCGATGCCTTCGTCGGGCAGGTATTCCGGCCCCCAGACCTGGAACCACCAGTCGTCGTCACCGAATTCGGCATCGACCTTGCGCATCGCACGGCGGAACTCGACCGCTTCGGACAGCGACTCCTCGACCAGGGCGGGCCCGCCCGGCGGCTCCATCATCGCCGCGGCGACGTCGCACGAGGCGATGATCGCGTACTGCGGCGAGGTCGAGGTGTGCATCAGGTAGGCTTCGTTGAAGATGTCGCGGTCGAGCTTGCGCGTCTGGGAGTCCTGCACCAGGATCTGCGACGCCTGCGACAGGCCGGCCAGCAGCTTGTGCGTGGACTGGGTGGAGAAGATCATCGACGTTTCGCAGCGCGGACGGTCGGCGCCGATGGCGTGATAGTCGCCGTAGAAATCGTGGAACGCAGCATGCGGCAGCCACGCTTCGTCGAAGTGCAGCGTGTCGATCTTGCCGTCGAGCATTTCCTTGATCGTCTCGACGTTGTACACGACGCCGTCGTAGGTCGACTGCGTGATCGTCAGGATGCGCGGCTTCTTGTTTACCGCGTCGCGCGCGAAGGGGTTGGCCGCGATCTTCCTCTGGATCGCGTCCATGCTGAACTCGGCGAGGGGGATCGGCCCGATGATGCCGTAGTGGTTGCGCGTCGGCGTCAGGAACACCGGGATCGCGCCGGTCATGATGATCGAGTGGAGAATGGATTTGTGGCAGTTGCGGTCGACGACGACGATGTCGCCGGGCGCGACCGTGGTGTGCCACACCATCTTGTTCGAGGTCGAGGTGCCGTTGGTGACGAAGTAGAGGTGATCGCAGTTGAAAATGCGCGCGGCATTGCGCTCGGACGCGGCCACGGGGCCGGTGTGATCGAGCAGCTGGCCGAGTTCCTCGACAGCGTTGCAGACGTCGGCGCGCAGCATGTTCTCGCCGAAGAACTGGTGGAACATGTGCCCGACCGGGCTCTTGAGGAACGCGACGCCGCCGGAGTGGCCGGGGCAGTGCCAGGAGTAGGAGCCGTCCGCTGCATAGTGCGTGAGCGCGCGGAAGAACGGCGGCGGCAGGCTTTCGAGATAGTTCTTGGCCTCGCGCACGACGTAGCGGGCGATGAATTCCGGCGTGTCCTCGAACATGTGGATGAAGCCATGCATCTCGCGCAGCACGTCGTTGGGGATGTGGCGGCTGGTACGCGTTTCGCCGTACAGGAAGATCGGGATGTCGGCGTTGCGGAAGCGGATTTCCTCGACAAAGGCGCGCAGGTCGGCGATGGCCTTGTCGGAGGCTTCCGGCGACGAAAACTCCTCGTCGTCGATCGACAGGATGAAGCCCGATCCCTTGCTTTGCTGCTGCGCAAAGGAGGTCAGATCACCGTAGCTGGTGACGCCCAGCACTTCCATCCCTTCGTCCTGGATCGCCTCCGCGAGGGCACGAATGCCGAGTCCGCTCGCGTTCTCGGAGCGGAAGTCCTCGTCGATGATGATGATCGGAAAATGAAAGCGCATTCCAGTGTTCTCCAGCACGCCGCCTGGCGGCAAACGGGGATCGTGCCCGAAAGAGTTTGCTCCCGCGTTACCGGAAAGCACAAAGGGCCGTCAGCCGGCCCTGTCTAAATCGCTCCGCACGCGGCGGGTCGGTTTGGGATATCAGATCTTCGGCAAGGTGACGCCGGTCTGGCCGAGGTACTTGCCGCCGCGGTCCTTGTAGGACGTTTCACATACTTCGTCCGACTCGAAGAACAGCATCTGCGCAATGCCTTCGTTGGCATAGATCTTCGCCGGCAGCGGGGTGGTGTTCGAGAATTCGAGGGTCACGTGACCTTCCCATTCGGGCTCCAGCGGCGTGACGTTCACGATGATGCCGCAGCGCGCGTAGGTCGACTTGCCGAGGCACACCGTCAGGACGCTGCGCGGGATGCGGAAGTACTCGACGGTGCGGGCGAGCGCGAAGGAGTTCGGCGGAATGATGCACACGTCGCCGACGAAGTCGACGAAGTTGCGGGCGTCGAAATCCTTCGGGTCGACGATCGTCGAGTTGATGTTGGTGAAGATCTTGAATTCGTTGGCACAACGGACGTCGTAGCCGTAGCTCGACGTGCCGTATGAGACGATCTTCCCGCCGTCGTTGTGGCGCACCAGCTCGGGTGCGAACGGCTCGATCATCCCGTGCTGTTCCGCCATGCGGCGGATCCAATTGTCGGACTTGATGGACATGGGGCGCGTTTTCCTCGACGACCTGTCCGGCTCAGGCCGGACGCGAAAAATCCGCGTAGTGTAGGGCAAGCGCCGCCGGATCAAAAGTACCCATCCGGCGGCGCGTGCAGGTCAGGAGTTCTTGACGACGATATTGGGGAACTTGTGGGTCATGTCCTTGGCCTTTTCGGCCACGCGCACGGCCACTTTCCGCGCGATTTCGCGGTAGATGCCGGCGATGCGCCCGTCGGGATCGGCGATCACGGTCGGTGTGCCGCCGTCGGCCTCCTTGCGGATCTGCAGGTCGAGCGGCAGCGCGCCGAGGAAGGGGATCTTGTAGTCGGCGCACAGCTTTTCGCCGCCGCCGGTGCCGAAGATCGGTTCCTCGTGGCCGCAGTTCGAGCAGATGTGGATGCTCATGTTCTCGACGATACCGACGATGGGCACGCCGACCTTCTCGAACATCTTGAGGCCCTTGCGTGCGTCGAGGAGAGCGATGTCCTGCGGCGTCGTGACGATGACGGCGCCGGTGAGCGGGACGCTCTGCGACAGGGTGAGCTGGATGTCGCCGGTGCCCGGCGGCATGTCGATGACGAGGTAGTCGAGATCCTTCCAGTTCGTCTCCTTGAGCAGCTGGTTGAGCGCCTGGGTGGCCATGGGGCCGCGCCACACCATCGGCGTCTCGACGTCGACGAGGAAGCCGATCGACATCGCCTGCAGCCCGTGCGCCTCGAGCGGCTCCATCGTCTTGCCGTCGAGCGAGTGCGGCTTGTGTTCGCCGATACCCAGCATCTGCGGCTGCGACGGACCATAGATGTCGGCATCGAGGATACCCACGCGCGCACCTTCCGCCGCGAGGGCCAATGCGAGGTTCGCCGCCGTCGTGCTCTTGCCGACGCCCCCCTTGCCGGACGCCACCGCGATGATGTTCTTCACACCGGGCAGCAGTTTCACGCCCTGTTGCACGGAGTGGGCGACAATCTTGCTACCGATCCGGACGTCGACCTGCTCGACGCCCTGCAAGGTGCGGACTGCACCGATGGCGAGGTCGCGGATCATGGCCTGTTGCGTCTTGGCCGGGTAGCCCAATTCGATCTCGAAACCCACGCTTCCGCCGGACACCTGGAGATTCCGGATGCACCGGGATGACACGAGGTCCTTGCCGGTATTCGGGTCGACGACGGTTTTCAGCACTTCGGTAACGGACTCGGGGGTGAGACTCATGACTGGCTTCCTCGAAAATCACGGGCCCGCGAACGGGGCGACAAGAATTACATCATACCGAAGGCGGCGCCGACGCTCACCCTCGGACGCGAAAGGGTCATTGCGCGGGTGTCAACGCGGTAAAATCCGCGCCTCGCGAGATTGCCCGTCATCAAGGACCTCATTCAAAGCATGACCCGATTTCAGGCATTGATGCTTCCGGCGCTGATAGCGCTCCTTTCCGCATGTGCGACCCCGACCGAACCGACCGAAGCGCATCCCGAACGGTCGTCCGCACCGCAGCCGACCCCGCGGACGGAGGGCGGCCATCTTCCCAAGGTGGACTGGAACACCGAACGCGCCCGCATTGCACGCGCGTTGAGCGGCGCGAGCGACCTGTCGGTCATCACCCGCAACGACGGCAACCTCCAGGTGCTGATCCCCGGGGCGGAGGCTTTCGCGCGCGACGGCGTCGAGCCGCGCGCGAGCCTCAGGGCGACACTCGATCGCGTTGCCGCGGTGCTCGCCGAAAAGCCGGAAACGGAGATCCTGGTCCTGGGCCACACCGACGGCGTCGGCAGCGAGCTGCACAACATGCAGCTTTCCATCCGTCGCGCCGAGGCAGTCGTCGAGTACTTGCGCACGCACGGCATTGCCCTGACGCGCCTGCAGGCGGACGGCCGCGGCGAGACCGAACCGTTCGCCGACAACGGCACGGAAGCGGGGCGCGCCAAGAATCGCCGCGTGGAGATCATCGTCCGTCCGTTCGCCCGATAGGCCTTTGGTCGCACCCGTACCGGGGATAAGGGCGCGTGCGTTTGTTACACTCCCGTTTTCGATTTCTCTGACCGAACATGTCCCGCAAGATCCTTGTCACCAACGCCCTGCCCTACGCCAACGGCGACATCCACCTCGGCCATCTGGTCGGCTACATCCAGGGCGACATCTGGGTGCGCTACCAGCGCATGCGCGGGAACACGGTGCATTACGTCTGCGCGGACGACACGCACGGCACGCCGATCATGCTGCGCGCGGAAAAGGAAGGGATCACGCCGGAAACGCTGATCGGCCGCGTGCATGGCGAGCATCTGCGCGATTTCACCGATTTCGGCGTCGGCTTCGACAACTACCACAGCACGCACAGCGAGGAGAACCGCGCGTACGCCGAGGAGGTGTACAAGCGCCTGACGGCCGCGAAGCTGATCGAGACGCGCTCGATCGAGCAGTTCTACGATCCGGTGAAGGAGATGTTCCTGCCGGACCGCTTCATCAAGGGCGAGTGCCCCAAGTGCGGCGCGGCGGATCAGTACGGTGACAACTGCGAGGTGTGCGGCGCGGCGTATGCGCCGACCGAGCTGAAAAACCCGTACTCGGCCGTGTCGGGCGCGAAACCGGTGCTGAGGACCTCCGAGCACTACTTCTTCCGCCTGTCCGACCCGCGCGCGGTCGCCTTCCTGCGTGAATGGACGCGCGGCACGAACGCGGCCGGCACCCGTCGCCTGCAGGCCGAGGCGGCCAACAAGATGAAGGAATGGCTCGGCGAAGCGGGCCAGGAAGGCGAGAACACGCTGTCGGACTGGGACATTTCGCGCGACGCGCCGTATTTCGGCTTCGAGATTCCCGGTGCGCCGGGCAAGTATTTCTACGTCTGGCTGGACGCGCCGATCGGCTACCTGGCGAGCTTCCGCAACCTCGCCGACAAGCGCGGCGACATCGTCGTCGAAGACTTCGTCGAGGCCGCGCGCGCCGAGGCCGCCGGCACCGAAATGGTCCACTTCATCGGCAAGGACATCCTCTACTTCCACGCCCTGTTCTGGCCCGCGATGCTGCAGTTCGCCGGCCTGCGCACGCCCTCGCAGCTGTGCGTGAACGGTTTCCTGACCGTCGACGGCGCGAAGATGAGCAAGAGCCGCGGCACTTTCATCACGGCGCGCTCGTACGTGACCCAGGGCCTGAACCCGGAGTGGCTGCGTTATTACTTCGCGACCAAGTCGAACGGCACGATGGAAGACGTCGACCTGAACCTCGACGACATGATCGCGAAGGTGAATTCGGATCTCGTCGGCAAGTACGTGAATATCGCCAGCCGCTGTGCGGGCTTCATCACGAAGCGCTTCGGCGGCAAGCTCGGGACAGCCGATGCGGCCGCGACGGCCGCGTTCAAGTCCGCCTTCGAGGCCGGGACCATCGCCCAGGCCTACGAGGAGCGCGACTACGGCCGCGCGCTGCGCGAGATCATGCATCTGGCGGATCTCGCCAACCAGTACGTGAATGACCAGAAGCCGTGGGAACTCGCCAAGCAGGAAGGGCGCGAGGCCGATCTGCACGTCGTGTGCAGCACCGCGCTGACGCTCTTCCGCGACCTCACGCTGTACCTGAAGCCGGTGCTGCCGACGCTCGCCGCCAAGGTCGAGGCTTTCCTCGCGATCGGCACGCTGGGCTGGCAGGGTGAATGGCAGGCGCTGCCCGCGGGCCACGCGGTCAACGTCTACGCACACCTGATGACGCGCGTCGAGCGCAAGCAGATCGACGCGCTGCTCGAGGCCAACCGCGAATCGCTCGCACCGGCGGCCGCGGCGCCCGCAGCCAAGACCGCGTCGTCGCAGCAGCGCCATGCGAAAAAACAGCAGCACGAGGCCCAGGCTGCCGAAACCGCGTCGCCGCACATCTCGATCGACGACTTCACCAAGGTCGACCTGCGCATCGCGCGAATCGTCGGTGCCGAACACGTGGACGGTGCGGACAAGCTGATCCGCCTGCAACTCGACATCGGCGAGGACAAGCCGCGGCAGGTGTTCGCGGGCATCAAGTCGGCCTACGACCCGGCGGCGCTCGTCGGGCGCCTGACCGTGATGGTGGCCAACCTCGCGCCGCGCAAGATGAAGTTCGGCATGAGCGAGGGCATGGTCCTCGCGGCGTCCGATGCGGACGGCAAGACCGGCGGCCTCTACATCCTGTCGCCGGATGCCGGCGCCGTCGCGGGGATGCGCGTCAAGTAGGGCGACGGAACCGAGCCCGATGCCCCTCACTCCCTCGAAACGCTGGATCGTGCGGCTGCGCACGGCGCCCGGACGCTGGTATTGCACCAGCGCTTCGGACACGCAACGGCATAGAGAGGAATCGAGGAAGCATCGTGATCAATTTTCGCCCCAAACTGTTTGACACCCTGCCCGGCTACGGGCGGGGCCCCTTCACGCAGGACCTGTCGGCCGGCATCACCGTCGGCGTGCTTGCGCTCCCGCTGGCGATGGCCTTCGCCATTGCCTCCGGCATGAGCCCGACCGCGGGCATCTGGACGTCCATCGTCGCCGGTTTCCTGATTGCGGCCCTGGGTGGCTCGAAAGTGCAGATCGGCGGCCCGACCGGCGCGTTCATCCCCATCATCTACGCGATCGTCGTCGACTACGGTGTCCAGAACCTGCTGATCGCGACGATGATGTCCGGAATGCTGCTGCTCGCGATGGGAGCCTTCCGCCTCGGAAGCATGATCCGTTTCATCCCCGTTTCGGTCGTGATCGGCTTCACCAACGGGATTGCGGTCGTGATCTTCATCTCGCAGGTGAAGGACTTCCTCGGCCTGTCGATCGACAAGATGCCAGGGGAATTCTTCGGCAAGATGGAAGCGCTGCTGGGTGCTGCGCACACGATCCATCTTCCCACGGTCGCGGTATCCGTCGCCTCGCTTGCGGTGCTGCTGGGCTGGAACCGCATGGCGACCCGCGTGGCGTGGATGCGCCGCCTGCCCGGTCCGCTGGCGGTCCTGATCATCGCGACGGCAATCAACGGATTCGTCCACTTTCCCGTCGATACGATCGGCAGCCGCTTCGGGGGCATTCCCCAGGAGATCCCGCCCTTCGGCCTGCCCGCGCTGTCGCTCGGCACGCTCGGCAAGCTGATCGCACCGGCGCTGACGATCGCCCTGCTCGGCGCCATCGAATCGCTGTTGTCCGCGCGCGTCGCCGACAACCAGATCGACGACCGGCACGATCCCAACCAGGAACTGATGGCCCAAGGGATCGCGAACGTTGTGGCACCGCTGTTCGGCGGCTTCGCTGCAACCGGCGCAATCGCGCGCACCGCGACCAACATCCGCTCCGGCGGACGCACCCCCATCGCGGGGATGGTCCATTCGCTGGTGCTTCTGGCCGTGGTGCTGGCACTCGCTCCGCTCGCCAGCTACATCCCGCTCGGAACGCTGTCCGCAGTCGTCGTCATCGTTTCGGTCAACATGGGCGAATGGCACGCTTTCGCGTGGAAGGACCTGACCCGCTATTCACGCCAGTACCGCATCATCCTGCTGGGTACCTTCTTCGTGACGGTCGTGTTCGACCTCACGCTGGCGGTCGAGCTCGGCATGGTGCTTGCGAGCCTGTTCTTCATCTATCGCATGTCCGACCTGACACGGGTGGAGCGCATCGCGCTCGAGGAACATTACGGCGTCGAAGCGCTGTCGCGCAACGACGGCACGCCACGCCTCCTTGCCTATCGGGTGTTCGGCAGCCTGTTCTTCGGCGCTGCGAACAAGCTCGAGAACCTCATGCTGATGCAGGACGGCCATCCCGACGCGATGATCCTCGACATGGAGAAGGTCATCAACATCGACACGACCGGCCTCGACATGCTGCAGGCACTGCATCGCGCGCTGGAAAAACGTGGCACCCAGCTGATCCTGTGCGACCTGAACGAACAACCTGCCTCGATCGTCCAACGCTCGGGGTTCGGCGAAGTCCTCGGCACCGACTATCTCGCCGGGAACATCACGGACGCACTGCTGCGCGCGCAGCGCTGCGGCCCGCGCGACGCGGAGGTAGCCTATGCATGAAGCGGATTACGTCGTGCGTCACCTGATGATCCGGGGGCGCGTCCAGGGCGTCGCCTTCCGCGCGAGCGCGCAGGTCGAGGCCGAGCGCCTGAGCCTGCATGGCTGGGTGCGCAACCGCACGGACGGCCGCGTCGAGGCCCTTGTCGCCGGGTCCCTGGCGGCCGTCGATGATTTCGTCCGCTGGGCCCACCAGGGCCCTGCACATGCCCGGGTGGATGGTGTCGAGATCGGCAGCGGCGAACGGCCGGAGCAGTTGCGCTTCCTGATGCTCCCAACAGTGTAATCGCCGGGCCGGTTCCGGCGCTCGCGCACCTATCCCCCCAATGCGTCCTATCGAGGGAGGGCGAATCGCGACCCTCGCGACCGTCGCAATAGAAAATTTCTATCGCAGGGTCAAGGGAAAGACAATTGGAACTTTCCGAATCATGGCAACATAATCCTCCGGTCATTCAACCACTCTGGAGACGTCTAACATGGCAGTCCTCGTCGGCAAGAAGGCCCCGGATTTCACCGCCAGCGCGGTTCTCGGCAACAACGAAATCACCAACATCACGTTCTCGGAAGTCACCAAGGGCAAATACGCGGTGGTGTTCTTCTATCCGCTCGACTTCACGTTCGTGTGCCCGTCCGAACTGATCGCGTTCGATCATCGTCTGGAAGAGTTCAAGAAGCGCGGCGTCGAAGTGCTGGGCGTTTCGATCGACAGCCAGTTCACCCACCTCGCGTGGAAGAACACCCCGGTCAACAACGGCGGCATCGGCCAGGTCCGATACACCCTGGTTGCCGACGTGAAGCACGAGATCTGCCGTGCTTATGACGTCGAAGCCGAAGGCGGCGTCGCGTTCCGCGGCTCCTTCCTCATCGACAAGAACGGCGTCGTGCGCCACCAGGTCGTCAACGATCTGCCGCTGGGCCGCAACATCGACGAGATGATCCGCATGGTCGATGCGCTGCAGTTCACCGAAGAGCATGGCGAAGTCTGCCCGGCCGGCTGGAACAAGGGTAAGGCCGGCATGAAGGCCAGCACCAGCGGTGTTGCGGAGTACCTGGCGCAGCACGCCGAAGCGCTCTGATCGCGGCCCTGCCCGCGGATTGAGCATCGAAAGGCCGCGCCCGCGAGGGCAGCGGCCTTTTTCATGAGCGCTCAGTTCGGATACAGGACTTCGACGGCGCCGGGCGGCAGCCACTCGCGCAGGCTGTCGAGCAGGGCATCGTCCAGGCGTACGCGCCAGCCCGCCCCGAGCGGAAGTTCCCCCTCGGCCTGATCGTTGCGGTAGCGCAGGGAGATCGGGCAGACGCCATCGCGGAAAGGCGTCAGCAGGGTTTCCAGCTTGTCTGCGGCCGCGGCGGCACTGCCGGCGCGCTTCACTTCGCCATTGACCGTCAGTTGCAGCGCCTTCGCAAAGCGCGAGCGGGCTTCGCCCAAGGTCATCAGCCGGTCGGCAATGATGCGCAGGCCGCCCGTGAAGTCGTCGTTGCTGACCTTGCCTTCGACGACGAGTACCTCGTCGGTGACGATCCTGGTCCGGTTCGCGTCGAACACCTCGGAGAACACCGACACCTCGCGCACCTGGCTGCCATCATCGAGCACGACGAAGGCCATCTTGCCGCGGTTGGTCATCTTCGTGCGCACATCCATCACGACGCCCGCGAGCATCGCGAGATCCCGCGACGGCTCGAGCTGCGAGAGGGGGCGCCGGACGAAGCGCCGCACCTCCTCCTTGAAGCTGTTGAACGGATGGCCGGAGAGGAAGAAGCCGATCGCAAGCTTCTCCTCCTTCAGCCGCTCGCGCTCCGTCCACGGGCGCACGCTCACGTATTCGGGCGCCGCCCCGGCCGCCTCGGGCACCAGATCGAACAGGCCGCCCTGCATCGCGTTCGCCGCCGCCTGCTCGGCCGCTTCCATCGCGAGGCTCACGGTCGCGAGCAACCTCGCACGGTCGGCGGTACCGCTGGGTTCGATCAGATCGAACGCCCCCGAGCGGATCAGCGCCTCGATCACGCGGCGATTGACCATGCGCCGGTCGACGCGCGCGCAGAAATCGAACAGGTCCTTGAACGGGCCGCCGGACTGACGGGCGGCGAGGATAGAGCGCACCGCGGGCTCGCCGACGCCTTTCACCGCACCGAGGCCGTAGCGGATCGTCTTGCGGTCGGTCGGCACGAAGCGGAAATCGGACGCGTTGACGTCCGGCGGCAGGATCTTGATGCCGTTGGCGATCGAGTCCTCGAAGAAGATCTTGATCGTGTCGGTGTTGTCGAGGTCGGCGGACATCGTCGCGGCCATGAAGGCCGCGCAGTGGTGCGCCTTGAGCCACGCGGTGTGGTAGGTGACGACCGCGTAGGCGGCGGTGTGCGACTTGTTGAAGCCGTACTCCGCAAACTTCGTCATCAGGTCGAAGAGCTGCTCGGCGAGCGCCGGGTCGTAGCCCTTCTGCTTCGCACCGGCGGCGATCGTCTCGCGGTGCTTGGCCATCTCGTCGGCCTTCTTCTTGCCCATCGCGCGGCGCAGCATGTCGGCGCCGCCGAGCGTGTAGCCGCCGATGATCTGCGAGATCTGCATCACCTGTTCCTGATACACGATCACGCCGTAGGTCGGCTCGAGGCAGGGCTTGAGATCCGGGTGGAAGTAGTCGATTTCCTGCTGGCCCTTCTTGCGCAGGATAAAGTCGTCCACCATGCCCGAGCCGAGCGGGCCCGGACGATAGAGCGCGAGCACCGCGATGATGTCCTCGAAGCGGTCGGGCGCGAGCTTCTTGAGGAGCTTCTTCATCCCGTCCGATTCCACCTGGAAGATCGCGGTGGTGTTCGCATCCTTCAGGATCTGGTAAGCCGCCGGGTCGCTAAAAGGCAGCGCGGCGAGGTCGGGTTTCTCGCCGGTAAGACGCTCGACGTAGTCGACGGCGAGTTCGATGATGGTCAGGTTGCGCAGGCCGAGGAAGTCGAACTTCACGAGGCCGACGGCCTCGACGTCGTCCTTGTCGAACTGCGATACGGGGGTCGCGTCGTCGCCGTCGGCGATGTACAGCGGGCAGAAATCAGTGAGCTTGCCCGGCGCGATCAGCACGCCGCCCGCGTGCATGCCGACGTTACGCGACAGGCCTTCGAGCGGCTCGGCCAAGCCCCACAGCTCCTGCACCGATTCGCCGTCGTTGCCGTCTTGCATCATCTCGCCGATCTGCGGTTCCATCTCATAGGCCTTCGCCAGCGAGACGGGTTTCGCGCCCTCGATCGGGATGAGCTTCGACAGCCGGTCACACAGGCCGTAAGGCAGATCGAGCACGCGACCGACGTCGCGCACGACGGCTTTCGAGGCCATCGTGCCGAAGGTCGCGATCTGGCTGACCGCGTCCTTGCCGTAGCGCTCGCGCACGTACTCGATGACGCGGTAGCGGTTGTCCTGGCAGAAGTCGATGTCGAAGTCGGGCATCGACACGCGTTCGGGGTTCAGGAAGCGCTCGAACAGCAGCGCGTAGGCGAGCGGGTCGAGGTCGGTGATGCGCAGGCTGTACGCGACGAGAGAACCGGCACCCGAACCCCGGCCGGGTCCGACCGGCACGCCGTTCTGCTTGCCCCAGTTGATGAAGTCGGCAACGATCAGGAAGTAGCCGGGGAAGCCCATCTGGATGATGGTATCGGTCTCGAACTTCAGCCGCGCCTCGTAGGTCGGGCGCTGGCGCTCACGTTCCGCATCGTCCGGATACAGTTCCTTCAGGCGCACTTCGAGCCCGGCCTTCGCCTCGGCGATGAGGAAATCGTCGAGCGTCATGCCTTCCGGCGTCGGGAACTGCGGCAGGAAGTTCTTGCCGAGCTGCACGGTGAGCGAGCAGCGACGCGCGATCTCGACCGAGTTCTCGAGCGCTTCGGGGAGGTCGGCGAAGAGCTCGCACATCTCGGCCTGGCTCTTGAGGTACTGCTCCTCGGTGTAGTCGCGCGGACGGCGCTTGTCGGCCAGCACGTACCCCTGCGCGATACACACGCGCGCCTCGTGCGCCTTGAAGTCCTCGCGCTTGAGGAACTGCACGGGATGCGTCGCGACCACCGGCAGTCCAAGCCTGCCGGCGAGCTGGACGGCCTGACGCACGTACGCCTCGGCGCCGGCATGCCCCGCGCGTTGCAGTTCGATGTAGAAAGCCTCCGGGAACAGCGCAGCCCATTCCGCGGCGAGGCGCTCGGCGAGCTCGACGTTGCCGTTCCCCAGCGCCTGGCCGACATCGCCGTCGCGTGCGCCCGACAGGCACAGCAGCTCGGAGGCAGCACCGTCGGCAAACCATTCGCGGCGCATCTCCGCGCGACCGCGGTACTTGTTGTCGAGATAGGCCCGGGTGAGCAGCTCGCACACCTGCCCGTAGCCCTTGCGGTTCTTGCAGATCAGCAGAACGCGGAAGGGCTTGTCGCGGTCGGTGTCGTTGGTGATCCAGGCGTCCACGCCGATGATGGGCTTCATGCCCTTGCCGCGCGCGCCCTTGTAGAACTTGACCATGCCGAACAGGTTGGCAAGGTCCGAAATCCCCAGCGCCGGCATGCCGTCGGCGGCGGCACGTGCAATCGCCTGGTCGATCTGGACAATGCCGTCCGAGATCGAGTATTCGGAGTGCAGGCGGAGGTGGATGAAGCGGGGTTCGTGAGAGGCAGTCATGGGCGAATTTTACCCGATGGCCCACCTCCCCCGAGACCGATTTCGGCCGCGGCCCGGCAGACCGGAGCCGCCCGCGCCCCCCTCCCTCAGCGGCCTCGGGCCGCCTCGCGCGCCTTCATCAGGGACAGCTTGCGCGCCTGATCCGCCTCCAGGATTTCGGTTTGCTGCTCGGGCGTGAGCGGTGCGCCGAGGTCGACCTCCAGTGCCGAAATCAGGCGCGACGCGGCGGACGTGATCCGCCGCTCGTCCGGCATGGCCCGGCGCACCCTGTCCGGCGTGGTGCCCGCGATCCGGGCGACCTCCGCGACAAAGTGATCCTCGATGCGTCGGCTCGCGGCCGAAAGGGAGGCCGTGCGCGCGGGATCCATCGCGGCAGCCGGCCCGGGCTGCGCCGCCGCCTCCGGTGCCGCCGCCGATGCCAGCACGGCCCACAGCGCAAGGAGCGCGGCCCGCGACGTACGGGAACTCCACCTCATGTCGCCCCCACCGTTCAGGGCAGCAGGATCGTCGAACCGGTGGTCCGGCGCGCCTCGAGATCACTGTGCGCCTGCGCCGCATCCCTGAGGGCGTAACGCTGGTTGATCTCGATCCTGACCTTGCCCGATTCCACCACCTCGAAGAGTTCGTTCGCCATCGCCACCAGATCCTCGCGCTTCGCGGTGTAGGCCGCGATGCCCGGGCGCGTGACGTAGAGCGATCCCATCGTGTTCAACAGGCCGAGATCGAACGGGGGAACCGGCCCGGACGCCGCACCGAACAGCACCATCATGCCGAGCGGACGCAGGCAGCGCAGCGAATCCATGAAGGTGTCCTTGCCGATCGAGTCATAGACGACCGGCAGGCCTGCTCCGCCGGTAATCTCGCGGACACGCTCGGCGAATTTCTCGCGCGTGTAGACGATCGGGTGATCGCAGCCGTGCGCCCGAGCCAGTTCGGCCTTCGCGTCGGACCCCACGGTGCCGATCACGGTCGCACCCAGCGCCTTCGCCCACTGACACGCGATCAGCCCGACTCCGCCCGCAGCGGCGTGGATCAGCACCGTGTCGCCCGGCTGGACGCGGTAGGTGCGGCGCAACAGATACTGCGCGGTGAGGCCCTGGAGCATCATCGCCGCGCCCTGCTCGAACGACAGCCCAGCCGGCAGCTTCACGACGCGATGCGCCGGCAGGTTGCGCACCTCCGAATAGGCACCGAGCGGACCGCCGGCATACGCGACCCGATCCCCGGGGGCGAAGTCGGTGACGCCTTCGCCCACCGCCTCGACCACGCCGGCACCTTCGATGCCGAGCCCCGAAGGCAGGGGCATCGGGTAGAGCCCGCTGCGATGATAGGTATCGATGTAGTTCAGGCCGATCGCGTGATGCCGGACCGTCACCTCGCCGGCCCCGGGCGCACCGACATCGACCGTTTCCCACTGGAGCACTTCGGGCCCGCCTGTCTGGTGAAAGCGAATCGCATGAGCCATGTCAAAGTCCTCTGAAAATGTTGCAAGGATTGTAAACGCTGTTAACGGCGGAAGAGCCAGATAAGCAGACTGAGAACGGCAGAAACCAGCAGCCCGGTCGTGATCGGGAAATACAGATCGAAACCGTCACGCTGGATGTGGATGTCCCCCGGCAGGCGGCCGAACGGAATCCTTGCGAGCCACGGCCAGAACAGACCGGCGGCGAGAACGAGAAGGCCGAGGCTGATCAGCAGTTTTTGCATGATCGCTACCTCGGCCTCCCGGAAAATGCGCGCCGGCGGAATCCGCTACCGAACTCCGCCCGCACCGTGCCAGACGCTTACACGGCAGCGCCCGATTGCATGCGCTGCTCGTAGGCGTCGACCACCGAAACGGCCGTAATGTTCACCAGGCGGCGCACCGTCGCCGAAGGCGTCAGGATGTGCACCGGCAGGCGCGCACCCAGCAGCATCGGCCCGATGGAAACGCCGTCGCCGTTGGCCATCTTCATCATGTTGAAGGAGATATTGGCCGCATCGATGTTCGGCATGACGACCAGGTTGGCCTCGCCGACCAGCGTCGACTCGGGATTCACGCGGCAACGGATCTCCGGCGACAGGGCCGAATCGCCGTGCATCTCGCCATCGCACTCGAGGCCCGGGGCGATCTGGCGCAGGATTCCCGCCGCTTCGCGCATCTTGCGTGCGGACGCCGACGTGGAGCTGCCGAAGTTGGAATGCGACACCAGCGCGACGCGCGGCTCGATGCCGAAGCGACGCAGCTCCTCGGCCGCCATGCGGGCGATCTCCGCCACTTCCTCGGCGTTCGGATTCTCGTTCACGTACGGGTCGGTGATCGCGAGCGTGCGCTTGGGCAGCAGCAGCAGGCTCATCGACGCGAAGAGCTTCGCGCCCGGCTTGAGGCCGATCACGTCCTGGACCTGCTTGAAGTGGTAGTCGTAAGTGCCGAAGGTGCCGCACACCAGCGCATCGGCATCGCCACGACGCAGCACCATGCAGCCGATCAGCGTCGTGTCGCGCCGCATCTTGGCCTTCGCCAGCTCGGGCGTCACGCCGTCGCGGCACATCATGCGGTGGTATTCCTGCCACAGCTCCTTGTAGCGCGGGTCGGACTCGGGATTGATGATGTCGAAGTCGCGGCCCGGAACGAGGTTCAGGCCGATCTTCTGGATGCGCATCTCGATCACGCCCGGACGGCCGATGAGGATCGGGCGCGCGATGTTTTCCTCGATGACGACGCGGGCCGCATGCAGGACGCGCTCGTCCTCGCCCTCGGCGTAGACCACGCGCTTGAACTCGGCCGGCACCCGCTTGGCGGCGCCGAACACCGGCTTCATCACGATGCCGGACTGGTACACGAAGTCCGACAGGCTGGCCACATAGGCGCTCAGGTCCGCGATCGGCTTGGTCGCAACGCCCGAGTCCATCGCCGCTTTCGCGACGGCCGGCGCGATCTTGACGATCAGGCGCGGATCGAAGGGCTTGGGAATGATGTACTCGGGGCCGAAGCGCAGGTCGGCGCCGCCGTAGGCCGACGCGACGATGTCGCTCTGCTCCGCCTGGGCCAGTTCGGCGATCGCACGCACGCACGCGAGCTTCATCTCCTCGTTGATCGTCGTCGCGCCGACATCGAGCGCGCCGCGGAAGATGAAGGGGAAACACAGGACGTTATTCACCTGGTTCGGGAAATCCGACCGGCCCGTCGCGATGATGCAGTCCGGACGAACCTTCTTGGCGTCATCCGGCAGGATCTCGGGATTCGGGTTCGCGAGCGCGAAGATCAGCGGCGTATCGGCCATCGACACGACCATTTCCGGCTTCAGCACCCCGGCCGTCGACAGGCCCAGGAACACATCCGCACCGACCATGACGTCGGCGAGCGTGCGCGAATCGGTCTTCTGCGCGTAACGAGCCTTGTTGGCCTCCATGTTCTCTTCGCGACCGACGTAGATCACGCCCTTGGAGTCGCAGACGTATACGTTTTCGCGCTTGAGACCAAGAGCGACCATCAGGTCCAGGCACGCGATTGCCGCAGCACCGGCCCCGGAACACACGAGCTTGACCTTGGCGATGTCCTTGCCGATGACTTTCAGGCCGTTGATGAGGCCGGCGGTGGAGATGATCGCGGTGCCGTGCTGATCGTCATGGAAGACCGGGATCTTCATGCGCTCGCGCAGCTTCTTCTCGATGTAGAAGCACTCGGGCGCCTTGATGTCCTCGAGGTTGATGCCGCCCAGCGTGGGCTCGAGCGACGCGATGATCTCGATCAGCTTGTCCGGGTCGTTCTCCGCCAGTTCGATGTCGAACACGTCGATGCCGGCAAACTTCTTGAACAGGCAGCCCTTGCCTTCCATGACCGGCTTCGACGCGAGCGGGCCGATGTTGCCCAGCCCCAGCACCGCGGTGCCGTTGGTGACGACCGCGACGAGGTTGCCGCGCGAGGTGTATTCGCGCGCGTTCGCCGGATCCTCGACGATCGCGTCGCATGCCGCGGCGACGCCGGGCGAATAGGCCAGCGCCAGGTCGCGCTGGTTGACGAGGCTCTTGGTCGGAACGACCGAAATCTTGCCGCGCGTCGGCGACCGGTGATACTCGAGTGCCGCGGCGATGAAATCCTGATCCATTGTTCTCCCTCTCCGGGTCGGTGAGATGTGTTGTTCCTGTGGTGTCTTTTCCAGCGCGGCGAAAACTTACGCCCGTTCGGGCGTCTCGCCAATTGCGACCATCCGCAGCCATTTGGCATGGTCCGCCCGGCGCTCCCGGAACCGGGAGCCATCGCGCGGAGCGGACAGCGGAGCTCGCACGGCCGGGGCGATCGATGCCCCGCCGATACCGCGCTCGGCGAGGCGCAAGTGTAGCGCAGGTCCATGGGCTTGGGCAGAGGCCGCATAAGGGTAAACCCGATCGCATGCGGATCGCGGCAACGGCCGGCCGCCCGTCGGAAAGCACATCCCGTTCGACATTTTTTGGCACAATCTCACCCGAATCGACAAGGGAAATCCAAGATGCGACGCGTGGTGTTCAATCAGAAGGGCGGAGTCGGCAAATCGACCATTACCTGCAACCTGGCGGCGATCAGCGCCCACCAGGGCAAGCGCACGCTGGTAGTGGATCTCGATCCGCAGGGGAACTCGACCCAGTACCTGCTCGGCATTTCGGGGGAAAACCTGGAAACCACGCTCGCCGACTTCTTCGACCAGACGCTCAATTTCAAGCTCAACCCGAAGAAGAATGAAGAATTCATCGTCGCGAGCCCCTTCCCCAACCTCGACGTGATGCCCTCGCACCCCGGCCTCGAGGATCTGCAGGGCAAGCTCGAATCGCGCTACAAGATCTACAAGCTGCGCGATGCGCTCAACGAACTCTCCGGCGATTACGACGTCATCTACATCGATACCCCGCCGGCGCTGAACTTCTACACCCGCTCGGCGCTGATCGCGGCGGACAGCTGCCTCATCCCCTTCGACTGCGACGAATTCTCGCGGCGCGCGCTGTACGCACTGATCGAGAACGTGCAGGAGATCCAGGCCGACCACAATCGCGACCTTGCGGTCGAAGGCATCGTCGTGAACCAGTTCCAGGCCCGCGCCGGCCTGCCGCAGAAGGTCGTCCAGGAACTCATCGACGAGGGACTGCCGGTGCTTGCGCCCTACCTTTCGGCATCGGTGAAGATCAAGGAATCGCACGAACAGTCGCGTCCGATGATCCACCTCGACCCGAAGCACAAGCTCGCGCAGGAATACCTCGCGCTGCACGACCGGCTCGCACGCACCTACGGAGCCTGACCGCAGCTCGAGACAGCGCCCGGCGTCACACCCGGGCGCTGCACCTCACGCCGGGCTGAGCTTCGCGACGGCCAGCATCAGCCACTTGATTCCGGCCGACCCGAAATTGATCTGCACCCGCGCATCGGCGCCGCTGCCTTCGGCCGCGACGATCACGCCCTGGCCGAACTTCGCATGAGTCACGAGCTGGCCGACGCGCAGGCCGCCGAGATCCTGGCTGCGCGCCGGCGCCTGTGGCGCCCTCGGGGCGAAGCTGCCACGCGCGGGCTCCCCGCGCATCCCCGCCCCGCTGCGCGCGCCCATGCTGCGCGGGTTCGGCGGCGACAGCCACTTCGTCAGCCCTTCGGGAATCTCCTCGAGAAAGCGCGAACGCAGGTTGTAGCGCGTCTGTCCATGCAGCATCCGGCTTTGCGCAAAGCTCACGTACAGCCGCTCGCGCGCCCGCGTGACGGCCACATACATCAGCCGCCGCTCCTCCTCCAGCCCCTCGTTCTCCAGCGCGCTGTTCTCGTGCGGAAACAGCCCCTCCTCCAGCCCGGAGAGGAAAACCACGTCGAACTCCAGCCCCTTCGATGAATGCACGGTCATCAGCTGGACGGCGTCGCTGCCGGCATCGGCCTGATGCTCCCCGGCTTCGAGCGACGCGTGGGCGAGGAAATCGGCGAGCAGTGCATGCGGCTGCGCCAGCGCTTCCGCATCCGCGCCCGACTCGCCGAGGAAGTTCGCCGCCGCGTTGATGAGCTCGTCGAGGTTCTCGAGCCGCTCCTGTCCTTCCTTCTCGCTGCGGTAGAAGTCCCGCAGGCCGCTGGCGTCGAGCACGTGGTCGACAAGCTCGGGCAGCGGCAGGCGCGCGGTGTCGCGGCGCAGATCCTCGATCAGGCGCACGAACTGCGCCAGCACCGTCCCTGGCTTGCCCGACAAGTGCGGCACCGACGAATACAGGCTCGCGTTCCAGGTGCGCGCCGCATCCTGCAGCGCTTCGAGCGAGCGCGCGCCGATGCCACGCGTGGGGAAATTCACGACACGGCTGAACGCCGTATCGTCGTCGGGGTTCGCGATCAGGCGAAGGTAGGCCAGCGCATGCTTGATCTCCTGCCGCTCGAAGAAGCGCAGCCCGCCATAGACGCGATAGGCTATGCCCGCCGAAAAAAGCTGGTGTTCCAGCACCCGCGACTGCGCATTGGAGCGGTACAGCAGCGCGATGTCCGAACGGCTCATGCCGTCGCGCACCAGCGACTGGATCTCCTCGACGATCCAGCGCGCCTCGTCCATGTCCGCATAGGCTTCGAAGATGCGGATCGGTTCGCCCGCACCGCGCTCGGTCCACAGGTTCTTGCCCAGGCGCGCCGTGTTGTGGCGAATGATCGCGTTCGCCGCATCGAGGATATTGCCGTGCGAGCGGTAGTTCTGCTCCAGCCGGATCACGTTGGCAACCTGGAATTCGCGCTCGAAGTCGCGCATGTTCCCGACCTCGGCGCCGCGAAAGCGGTAGATCGACTGGTCGTCGTCGCCCACGCAGAAGAGGCAGGCCGCGCCTTCCGCCCCGTCATCGGCGAGGAGCTTCAGCCAGCGGTACTGCAGGCGGTTCGTGTCCTGGAACTCGTCAACGAGGATGTGCCGAAAGCGGCGCTGGTAATGGCGGCGGATCGGCTCGTTGCGCTCGAGCAACTCGTAGGTGCGCAGCAGCAACTCCGCAAAATCCACAACAGACTCGCGCTGGCACTGCGCCTCATACTCCGCGAAAAGCTCCACCCGGCGACGGGTGTAGTCGTCCCAGGCCTCGACGGCATGTGGGCGCAGACCGGCTTCCTTCTGGGCATTGATGAAATGTTGCAGTTCGCGTGGCGGAAATTTCTCGTCGTCGACATTGAGCGCCTTCAGCAACCGCTTGATCGCGGCGAGCTGATCGCCGGAGTCGAGGATCTGGAACAGCTGCGGCAGCCCTGCGTCGCGGTGGTGGGCACGCAGCAGGCGGTTGCACAGGCCGTGGAAGGTGCCGATCCACATCCCGCGGGCGGAATGGCCGAAGGAAAGCGGCAGCATCGCCGACAGGCGCGCCAGCAGTTCCTTGGCCGCTTTGTTGGTGAAGGTCACGGCCAGCACACCCTGCGGATCGACCTGGCCGGTCTGCACCAGCCACGCGATGCGGGTCGTGAGCACGCGGGTCTTGCCCGAGCCTGCACCGGCAAGGATCAGCGCGTGCTGCGGCGGCAGGGTGACGGCCTGGAGTTGTTCGGGATTGAGATTGGCAAGCAGATCGGACATGCGGGCTTCCTGGTCAGGCCGCGATTCTAACCGGGAGCGGCCCCTTGTTTTCCTCCCGGGTCGTCGTGTCTGGAGCAAAAACGGAACCAAACTGATATCGTTTCAATATTCAACCGTTGCGGCAGCGCAACATGCAGTTGAAAATGTATAACGATCGGCGTAGTTTTGAATTGTGCGCAGCAGCAATCCGTTGAGAAAAATCAAGGAACAGCTCCGCCAAACAGAAGAAAATTGCAACAAATTTCGATGCTGCATCGCATTAACCGCGCCCTACACGGCCGGCTCAAGAGGCCGATCCGCGCGACGCAAGAACTGGCCGACGATGGCCATCAGGAGAACCAGATCATGCAAACCCCAAAACTACTGCCTTGGTATGCCCGCAAGGCCGGCGTAACCATCGAGCGCGCCACGGCGCTCTGGCAGCAGGCCGTGCGCGAGGCAACCGCGACAACGGGATGGGTGGGCAACTCCGAATACTGGGGTGAGGCCATGAGCGCCTTCCAGCGCCTGCTCGAAGCCGAGCGCGCCAGCTTCTGCGCGCCGCGCGTGACCCCGATCGTGCGCTGCCAGAACCGTCTCTGGCGCCTGCCGCTGACCGCGATGGAAGACATGGTCTCCGCCTTTCACGCGAACTGGCAGCGTCACGCAAGCACCCCGCGCAAGGCCGCCTGAACTCCGAACTCCCGCGGCTTACGCCGCGACACCGTCTTCCTCCCTCTCCTTCAAAGGAGATTTCAAGCATCCGGCTCCCTCCGGATGCTTTTTTTTGTCCGCGTGCAGCCGGCCCGGACGTGGCACACAGAGACGCCGCACGAGGCTCAACGGCTTCGCGGTATACTCGCGTGTTTTCCACGTCTCGACTCCCGCCCGCAAATGCAGGACAAATACACCCCCGCCACGGTCGAATCCGCCGCCCAGCAGCACTGGGAAAGCACCCAGGCATTCCGCGTCGCCGAGGATGCGAACAAGCCCAAGTACTACTGTCTGAGCATGTTCCCATACCCGTCGGGCAAGCTGCACATGGGCCATGTGCGCAACTACACGATCGGCGACGTACTCGCGCGCTACCACCGCATGCGCGGCTACAACGTGCTGCAGCCGATGGGCTGGGACGCCTTCGGCATGCCGGCCGAGAACGCCGCGATCCAGAACAACGTGCCGCCCGCGAAGTGGACCTACGCGAACATCGACTACATGAAGACGCAGCTGAAGCGTCTCGGTTTCGCGATCGACTGGGCACGCGAGCTCGCCACCTGCAAGCCGGACTACTACCGCTGGGAACAGTGGCTGTTCACCCGGCTGTACCAGAAGGGCCTGATCTACAAGAAACTCGGCACCGTGAACTGGGACCCGGTCGACGAGACCGTGCTCGCCAACGAGCAGGTGATCGATGGCAAGGGCTGGCGCAGCGGCGCCGTGGTCGAGAAGCGCGAAATCCCGATGTACTACATGAAGATCACCGCCTACGCGGATGAGCTTCTCGACGCGCTCGACGCCCTGCCCGGCTGGCCCGAGCAGGTCAAGCTGATGCAGAAGAACTGGATCGGCCGCTCCGAAGGCGCCGAAGTGCACTTCCCCTACGACTTGTCGACGATTGGCAAGTCGGGCGTGCTGAAGGTATTCACGACCCGTGCCGACACGCTGATGGGCGCGACCTATGTCGCCGTCGCCGCCGAGCACCCGCTGGCGCTGCAGGCGGCGGCGAACAACCCCGAACTCGCCGCCTTCATCGATGAATGCCGCCACGGCGGCGTCGCCGAAGCCGACCTCGCGACGATGGAAAAGAAGGGCATGCCGACCGGCCTGCGCGTGGTCCACCCCATCTCCGGCGAATTCATGGACGTCTGGGTCGCGAACTACGTGCTGATGGGCTACGGCGAAGGCGCGGTGATGGCCGTTCCGGCGCACGACGAGCGCGATTTCGCGTTCGCGACGAAATACCACCTGCCGATCCGCATGGTCGTCGGCTCGACGCGCGACGCCTATGCCGACACCGTCGCACCGTGGCAGGACGCGTACAGCGAGCACGGCCGTCTCGTGAATTCCGGCAAGTACGACGGCCTGCACTTCCAGGACGCCGTCGATGCGATCGCCGCCGATCTTACGGAAAAGGGCCTTGGCGCCAAGCGCACGCAGTACCGCCTGCGCGACTGGGGCATCTCGCGCCAGCGCTACTGGGGCTGCCCGATCCCGATGATCCACTGCGACGACTGCGGCGACGTACCCGTGCCGGACGAGCAATTGCCCGTGGTGCTGCCCGAGAACGTCGAAATCACCGGGCGCGGCTCGCCGCTCGCGAAAATGCCGGAGTTCTACCAGTGCAGTTGCCCGAAGTGCGGCAAGCCGGCCCGTCGCGAGACCGACACGATGGACACCTTCGTCGAATCGTCGTGGTACTTCCTGCGCTACGCCTCGCCCGACAACGACAAGGCCATGGTCGACGGACGCGTGAACTACTGGGCGCCGGTCGACCAGTACATCGGCGGCATCGAGCACGCGATCCTGCATCTGCTGTACTCGCGCTTCTTCACCCGTGCGATGCGCGACGAAGGCCTGGTGAACGTCTCCGAACCCTTCACCAACCTGCTGACGCAGGGCATGGTCGTCGCCGAGACTTACTATCGCGAGGCCGCGGGCGGCAAGAAGCAGTGGATCAATCCTTCCGACGTCCAGATCGAACGTGACGACAAGGGCCGCATCACGGTGGCGAAGCTCGCCGCCGACGGCCAGCCGGTCGTCATCGGCGGCACCGAGAAGATGTCGAAGTCGAAGAACAACGGCGTCGACCCGCAAGCCCTCGTCGACCAGTACGGCGCCGACACGGCACGCCTCTTCATCATCTTCGCCGCGCCGCCGGACCAGCAGCTCGAATGGTCCGATTCGGGCGTCGAAGGCGCCTACCGCTTCCTGCGCCGCGTCTGGGCCTTCGGTCACAGCTTCGTGAACGAAATCCGCGCCCAACTGCCGGGGACGCGCGCACTCGCGACCGGCCAGCTGCCCGAAGCGCTCGCCGCCGTACGCCGCGAGATCCACGGCTGCCTGAAGCAGGCCAACTACGACTTCGGCAAACACCAGTTCAACACCGTCGTCTCGGCGGCGATGAAGACGCTCAACGCACTGGAAAAGGCGCCGCGCGACAGCGCCGCCGCCCACGCCGAGGTCGCCGAGGAAGGGCTGGCCATCCTGCTGCGCCTGCTCGCACCGATCACCCCGCACATCACCCATGCGCTGTGGCAGGACTGCGGTTTCGCCGGCGACGTGCTGAACGCGGCATGGCCCGAACCGTCCGAAGCCGCGCTCAAGCAAGACGAGCTCGACCTCGTGCTGCAGGTCAACGGCAAGCTGCGCGGCAGCATCAAGGTCGCCGCGGGCGCGAGTTCGTCGCAGATCGAAGCCATCGCCCTGGCTTCCGAGGCTGCACACAAGTTCATGGAAGGCAAGCCGCCACGCAAGGTCGTCGTGGTGCCGGGCCGTCTCGTCAACATCGTGGTCTGAGGACGCACGCGGATGACTCCTTCACGCTCCCGCCGCAGCCTGCTGCGGGCCCTTGGCGCCCTCGCGGCGACCACCGCGCTGGCGGGCTGCGGCTTCCAGCTGCGCGGGCCGCGCCCGCTCGCATTCTCGACCATCCACGTCAACGTTACCGCCCAGAGCGACTTCGGCGCCGCACTGCGTCGCCGCATCCGCACTAGCGGCACCACCGAGATCGTCGACGACCCGGCGAAGGCCGACATGCGGCTCGAGATCCTGCGCAACCAGCCCGACCGCGAGATTCTCACCCTCACCGGCGCGGGCAAGGTGCGCGAGTACGAACTGCGTCACGCCCTCACCTTCCGGCTGGTCGATCGCGCGGGCACCGAACGCATCCGCCCGACCACGATCTCGGCCAAGCGCGAATACACCTACGACGACTCGCAGGCGCTCGCCAAGGAACAGGAAGAGGCCCTGCTCTACCGCGACATGCAAGGCGACCTCGTCGACCAGTTGATGCGCCGGCTCGCCGCCTACAAGCCGTGATCCTGCGCCCCGACCAGCTCCCCGCCCTTCTCGACAAGCCGCTCGCCCCGCTCTACCTCCTGCACGGCAACGAACCGCTGCTGGTGCTCGAAGCGGCCGACCTGATCCGCGCCGCGGCGCGCCGTCAGGGCTTCGAGGAACGCGAGACGCTGGTCGTCGGCCAGGGATTCCGCTGGGACAGCCTCAGTGCAGCTGCCGGCAATTTCTCGCTCTTCGGCGGCGCCAAACTCATCGACCTGCGCATTCCGAACGGCAAGCCCGGGCGGGAAGGCGGCGAGGCGCTGCAGCGGCACGCGCGCCGTCCCGGCGATGGCATCGTCACACTGATCACCCTTCCGGAACTCGACTGGGCGGCGCGCAAGGCCACCTGGTTCACCGCACTATGCGATGCCGGAGTCGCCGTCGAGCTGAACGCACCCGAACGCGAACGGCTGCCGGAATGGATCGCCGCACGACTCGCGCGGCAGCACCAGTCCGCCCCCGCTGAAGCCCTCACGTTCATCGCGGACCACGTCGAAGGCAACCTCCTCGCGGCCCACCAGGAAATCCTCAAGCTCGGCCTCCTGCACGGCGAAGCACGCCTCACGCTCGAAGAGGTGCAGGACGCGGTCCTCAACGTTGCGCGCTACGACATCGACAAGCTGCGCCAGGCACTCCTCGAAGGCGACCCGGTGCGCTGCACGCGCCTGCTCGAAGGCCTGCAAGGGGAAGGCGCCGCGCCGCCGCTCGTGCTGTGGGCGCTTGCGAACGAGATCCGCACGCTTGCGAACCTCGCCTCGGGCGTGGCCGCGGGCCAGCAACTCGCGCCCCTGCTCAAGGCCGAGCGCGTTTTCGACGAACGACGCCGTCAGGCCATCCAGCGTGCGCTGCCGCGCCTGAAGGCCGCGAGCCTGCGCGCCGCCCTGCTGCATGCGGCACGCATCGACCGGATCATCAAGGGACTCGTTCCCGGCGACGTGTGGGACGAGTTCCTGCAGCTCACGCTCCGGCTCGTCCGCCACTAGCCGCCCGGCACTGGCCGCACCGCACCGATCGGTGCTTTAATGTTCTTTTGCACGGCAACACCGGGATTTCCATGCACATTCAGGAATACATGCAGACGCTGGGCCGCCAGGCCCGTGCCGCATCGCGCCAGCTCGCCAGCGCTTCGACCGCCGAGAAGAACGCCGCGCTGCTTGCGATGGCTGCCACGATCCGCGAGCGGCGGGAGGAACTCCTCGCCGCCAATGCGCGCGACCTCGAAGAGGCACGCGCGGCCGGGCTGGAACCGGCGATGATCGACCGCCTGACCCTCAACGCAAAAGGCATCGAGGCGATGGCGCAAGGTCTGGAACAGGTCGCCGCGCTGCCCGACCCCGTCGGCGAGATCACCGACGTCAAGCGCCGCCCCTCGGGCATCCAGGTCGGCAAGATGCGCGTTCCGCTGGGCGTCATCGGCATCATCTACGAAGCGCGCCCCAACGTCACGGCCGACGCCGCCGCCCTGTGCCTGAAGTCCGGCAACGCCGCGATCCTGCGCGGCGGCAAGGAAGCCCTGCACTGCAACCAGGCCATCGCGGCCTGCGTGCGTGCCGGGCTCGCCACCGCCGGGCTGCCCGAAACCGCAGTCCAGGTCGTCGACACCACCGACCGGGCCGCCGTCGGTCATCTGATCACGATGCCCGAGTTCGTCGATGTCATCGTTCCGCGCGGCGGCAAGGGGCTGATCGAACGGATCTCGCGCGAAGCCCGGGTGCCGGTGATCAAGCACCTCGACGGCAACTGCCATGTCTATGTCGAGACCGATGCGGATCCGGCCAAGGTCGTGCCCATCGTCGAGAATGCCAAGACGCAGCGCTACGGCACCTGCAACACCACCGAATCGCTGCTCGTCGATCGCGCCGTCGCAGCCCGTTTCCTGCCGGAAATCGGCCGCATGCTCGCCGCAAAAGAAGTCGAAATGCGCTGCTGCAGCGAGTCGCTCGCGATCCTGCGCGACGCTGCCATAGCCGGCGCCCGTCTCGTCGCGGCAACGGAACAGGACTGGAGCGAGGAATACCTTGCGCCGGTCATCGCGGTCAAGGTGGTGGCGGGCATCGACGAAGCGATCGCGCACATCAACACATACAGCTCCGGGCATACCGAGGCGATCCTCACCGAGAACTACACGCGCGCAATGCGTTTCCTGCGCGAGGTCGACTCGTCCTCGGTAATGGTCAATGCATCCACGCGATTCGCCGACGGATTCGAATACGGGCTGGGCGCGGAGATCGGCATTTCGACCGACAAGATCCATGCGCGCGGCCCGGTCGGCCTCGAAGGCCTGACGAGCCAGAAATGGATCGTCTTCGGCAACGGCGAAACCCGGCGCTGAACAAGGAACGACAGCGCGAGCGGCGCTGTGCACGGCCGCCCGCACTGAACGGAAACGCCCGTCCCCGGATGGGCGCTTCCGCTCCGGCGGACCGCAAGCGCATCGCCCCTCTCGGGTCATACGATGAAACCTGACCAAGACGATCCCTCGGCGCCCGCATACTCGGCAGTCCTCGCACTGCCCTTTGGCGGATTCGGTGTGCGTGCCGACGACAGCGCGATCCGGGAACTGGTCTTCCTGCCCCCGGGCGCGCCCACCATTGCTCCCGACAACCCGCTGGCAGAGCGGGCGACGCTCCAGCTCCTCGCCTGGCTCGACGACCCCGACCGCCCGTTCGACCTCCCGCTCGCACGGCGCGGAACACCGTTCCAGCAACGCGTCTGGTCTTCGATTGGGGCTATCCCGCGTGGCAGGCTGCGCACCTACGGCGATATCGCCGGCACATTGAACAGCGCCGCGCGCGCCGTCGGGCAGGCCTGCGGCGCCAATCCCTTCCCCATCGTCATCCCGTGCCACCGCGTCGTCGCAGCGTCGGGTCTGGGCGGGTTCGCGAATTCCACCGGCGGCTATCTCCTCGACGCCAAACGCTGGCTGCTGGCGTTCGAGGCCGCGCGGTGAGCATCGAAGACCGTCTCGACTCCGCTCTCCGCGCCGAACTCGATGGCTTCAACGATGCGATGTGGCTCGAGCACGGCCTCGCGCGCAACACGCTGGCAGGCTACCGCAGCGACCTCGCACAATTCGCGTTCTGGCTGCAGCAACGCGGCGGGCAACTCCAGCACGCGCGCGAAGCCGACCTGGCCGCCTATCTCGCAGAATTCAGCCACCACTCGAAACCCGCAAGCCAGCGACGACTGCTCGCGGCTTGGCGTCGGTACTACCGGCATCTCCTCGCGCAGGGGCGCATCGCGGCGGATCCAACGACACTGCTCGATCCGCCAATGCGTAGCGAACGTTTTCCCAAAACACTCTCCGAAGCCCAGGTCGATTCCCTGCTCGCCGCCCCCGACGTGGATACTGCAATTGGCTTGCGCGACCGCAGCATGCTCGAGGTCCTTTATGCCACGGGCCTTCGCGTATCGGAACTTGTCGGATTGAAAGTATTTTCGACCAGCCTTTCCGACGGCCTCGTGCGCGTAATGGGAAAAGGCAGCAAGGAACGACTGGTTCCCCTCGGCGAGGAAGCGATCGACTGGCTCGCACAATACCTGCGAACGGCTCGTCCTGCCCTCCTCGCAGGAAAGACCTGCGACGAAGTTTTCGTCAGCCGGCGCGGTTCCGGCATGACGCGCCAGATGTTCTGGCGCATCATCAAGCAATACGCACTGGTTTCGGGAATTCCGGTCGCCGGCATCTCCCCTCACACCCTGCGGCACGCATTTGCCACCCACCTGCTCAATCACGGAGCGGATTTGCGGGTTGTCCAGATGCTCCTGGGTCACGCGGACATATCGACCACCCAGGTCTACACGCATGTCGCACGCGAACGCCTCAAGGCCCTGCATGCACGACATCATCCGCGCGGGTGAATCATTCCGAAAAAATCGGTTTCCAAGTACACAAACAATCCGGAGCACCATCATGACCAAACAGGATGCGCACGCCCCCGAAACGCCGGCCACGCGTTTCCTCCGGCAACACGGCATTCCCTTCTCCACGCATCTCTACGACTATGAAGCGCATGGCGGGACCAAGGTTTCGTCACGCGAACTCAATGTCCCCGAGCATTCCGTGGTCAAGACATTGGTCATGGAAGACGAAACCGCCGCTCCGCTGATCGTGCTCATGCACGGCGACCGCAAGGTATCCACGAAGGAACTCGCCCGCCAGACAGGCCGCAAGCGCATTGAACCCTGCGCCCCGGAAACGGCCAACCGGCATTCAGGCTATCTTGTCGGCGGCACTTCGCCATTCGGGCTGCGCAAGCGCATGCCCATTTACATGGAGCGCACCATCCTCGACCTTCCGCTTGTCTATATCAATGGCGGGCGACGCGGCTTCCTGGTCGGCGTCAGGCCTCACGAGATAATGCGAGTATTGCAGCCCGAACTCGTCAACACCGCCAGTTGATCACGTGCACGCCCTCCCGATTTGAAATTTCATTTGCTTCGGGATTCTAATTCTCCGGAATTGCTGGCAGAATGACTTCGGCCAATCACCTAAAGATCCGATCGCACACGGACTCGGGAGATTGCCCTCATCAGATCAAGAACAATTGAAACCGGAGAAAACATGGAACTGGCCAAGATGTCGCTGACCGAATTGCGCCGCCTGCAATCCAAGGTCGAAACGGAGATCCGTCGACGCAGCGATTCCGCCCGCCGCGACCTCCTCAAGAAGATGCAGAAGATGGCAGCCGAAGAAGGCCTGTCACTGAGCGACTTGCTGCCCAATGCGGCGGCGACCGAAGAAAAGAGCACGCCCAACAAGCGGAAAGCAAAAGCCGCCGGCAAGAAACCCGGGGTTGTCCCGATCAAGTATCGCAACCCGGCAAATCCGACGGTCGGCTGGAGCGGCCGTGGTCGCAAACCTCAATGGGTGATCGACTGGCTCGCGCAAAACAAGCCGCTTGCCGAACTCGAAGCAGTCGGAGCTTAATAAGCCACGCTCAAAGGGGCGCTTCTCGCGCCCCGCACCGGACGCCCCATTCAGTCGGCGGTCGGGGGGAGGGAGACTCCTTCCCGACCACGCTGAATATATACCCCTACGCGGCGCACGCCCTTCATCACACCCAGCTTGGCGACACGGATCTTTACCCAAGGCGCACCGAATTCATCCAGTAGCAATGTGACGACGAATTCGCCCAGGGTCTCGATCAAATTGAAGTGGCGCTCGGCGAGCTCCTTGCGGATGCGCTCGATCACCTCCGCATAATCGATGGTGTCGGCAATGTCGTCCTGCTCGGCAGCAGAGTCAGGGACGCCGAATGTGAGATTGAGTTCGACGATCTGCGGCGCAGCCTTCTCGCGCGAATAGATACCGACCCAGGCCTCTACCCTCAGATCCTCGATGAAAATGAAGTCCATGTCGCTTCCCGATTAGAATCGCGGCAATTCTAGGTGAAAAAATGACCCTGCTGTTCCTGCTGATCGCCGCCTATCTGCTCGGCTCCATTCCCTTCGCGATCGTCTCCAGCCGCCTCTTCGGTCTTGCCGATCCACGCAAATACGGTTCCGGCAACCCCGGCGCAACGAACGTCCTGCGCAGCGGAAACAAGTCCGCCGCGCTGCTGACCCTCGTCGGCGACTGCGCCAAGGGGTGGCTTGCCGCATGGGGCGCCACCCGACTCGGCTTCGACGCGACCGACGTCGCACTCGCCGGACTGGCCGCATTCCTCGGTCATGTGTTCAGTGTCTTTCTGCGCTTCAACGGCGGCAAGGGCGTCGCCACGGCACTCGGCGTGCTGCTCGGCATCAATGCCTGGGTCGCGCTGACCGCTCTTGCAGTATGGCTCGCGATCGCCTTCACCACCCGCTACTCCTCGGCCGCCGCGCTCGGCGCGGCCTTCGCAACGCCCATCGTCGGTTACTTCCTGTCGGGTCCGCCTGCAGTCGTCGGCATTCTCACCCTGATCGCAGCGCTACTGATCTGGCGCCACAGCGCGAACATCCGGAAATTGCTCAACGGAACGGAAGGCCGTATCGGCGGACGCAAGGCCTGAGCCCCCCCCTTGGCTCACGCTGCGCCGGGCGCCCGCAGCGTCGCCAGAGGCCAGCGCGGATGAATCCTCACCGCCCCCCCCTGTCCCGCCGCCTCACCGGCAACCAGGCGCTGCGCACCGGCAAAGGCGATCATTGCACCGTTGTCGGTGCATAGCTCGGGCTCCGGGTAATACACCCGCCATCCCTTGCGCCGCGTCGCCGAATCGAGGCGGTGACGCAGATGGCGGTTCGCCCCCACCCCTCCGGCCACGACAAGCCGCGACAGGCCGGTCAGCTCCAGCGCCTTCAGCGCCTTCGCGCACAGCACCTCGACGACCGCCTCCTGAAAGTCGGCCGCCAGATCGCCGGCATCCCCGGAATTCCAGTCCGACGCACTCACCACATTCAATACCGCAGTCTTCAGACCGCTGAAGCTGAAGTCGAGATCGCCCGATTTGAGCATCGGCCGGGGCAAACGGAAGCGCCCCGGACGCCCCCGCTCGGCCAGTTGCGCCAACTGCGGTCCGCCGGGATAGCCAAGACCGATCAGCTTGGCGGTCTTGTCGAACGCCTCGCCCGCGGCGTCGTCGAGCGACTCGCCCAGCAGCACGTACTCCCCGACCCCGGTCACCTGCATCAACTGGGTGTGCCCCCCCGACACCAGCAGTGCAACGAACGGGAATTCCGGAGGATCGGCCGACAGCAGCGGCGACAGAAGATGACCTTCGAGGTGATGCACCGGCAGCACTGGCACTCCGAGCGACATTCCCAGCGCCTCGGCATAACTCGCACCGACCAGCAGCGCCCCGGCCAGGCCCGGCCCGGCCGTATAGGCAATCGCATCGATATCGGAAAGGCCGCACCCCGCCTCCGCGAGCGCCTGCCGCACGAGGGCCGGGAGTCGCCGGATGTGATCGCGCGACGCGAGCTCGGGAACGACACCTCCATAGGCGGCATGCAGATCGATCTGGGAATGCACGCAATGCCCGAGCAAACCCGCCTCGACATCGAACACGGCCACACCCGTCTCGTCGCACGACGTCTCGATTCCCAGAACTCTCATGATCCCCAGCCGACAGCCTCGCCAATGTGCAGGACGCCATTGTAACGGCGCCGTCACGCGGGAAGTTAAGTTTCCACTTGGCTTGTCGAGTTCAACTCGTTATACTTCGCATTTTTCCGCCTACCAGAATACACAAGGAAGTCGCAATGCCGGGTATCCGCGTCAAGGAGAACGAGCCGTTTGAAGTCGCCATCCGCCGCTTCAAGCGCACCATCGAAAAAACCGGTTTGCTGACCGAGCTTCGCGCCCGCGAATTCTACGAAAAGCCCACCGCGGAGCGTAAGCGCAAGTCGGCCGCCGCCGTCAAGCGCAACCACAAGCGCCTGCGCAGCCAGACCCTGCCGCCGAAGCTGTACTGATCCCAGCCGGATCAATCGGCCGGCCGCCCACGCCGGGCGCGAGTCATTCGACTTGCGCCCGGCGTGGCGTTTTCATCTCCACTCGGAGCTTCGCTCATGTCCCTCAAGCAACGCATCCAGGACGACATGAAGGCCGCCCTGCGCGCCAAGGAAAGCGCCCGCCTCTCGGCCGTGCGCCTGCTCATCGCGGCCATCAAACAGCGCGAGATCGACGATCGGGTCGAACTCGACGACGCCGGCATCATGAGCACGGTCGAAAAGCTCGTCAAACAGCGCCGTGACTCCGCAAGCCAGTACGACGCCGCAAACCGCCCCGACCTCGCCGCCAATGAACGCTTCGAGATCGAAGTGCTCTCGGCCTATCTGCCTGCGCAACTGTCGGACAGCGAACTCGACGCCGAAATCGCCGCAGCGATCGCGGAAACCGGCGCCACGGGCATTGCCGATCTCGGGCGCGTGATGCCGCAACTCAAGGCACGCCTCGCCGGGCGCGCCGACATGGCGGAAGCATCGCGACGCGTCCGCGCAAAGCTCTCGACCTGAGCGCCTGCCGCCCGTCTCACCGCGGGCGGCCGCAGCAATGATCCCGCAGTCGTTCATCCAGGATCTGCTCGCGCGCGTCGACATCGTCGACGTCATCGAACGCCACCTCACGCTCAAGAAGAGTGGCGCGAACTACTTCGCCTGCTGCCCCTTCCACGGAGAAAAATCCGCCTCGTTCTCGGTAAGCCCGAGCAAGCAGTTCTATCACTGCTTCGGTTGCGGCGTCCATGGCAGCGCCGTCGGCTTCCTCATGGAGTACAGCGGCCTGTCCTTCGTCGAGGCCGTCAAGGAACTGGCGTCGTACGCCGGACTGCAGGTTCCACAGGAGACCCGCCCCGGCTTCCGCGCCGAAGCGATATCCGCGCACGACGGCCTCATCGACGCGATGACGGCGGCCGCCCGCCTCTATCGCGAGCAGCTCAAATCGTCCCCGGCCGCGATCGAGTACCTCAAGCGGCGCGGCGTCTCCGGCGAGATTGCCGCGCGCTTCGGCATCGGCTTCGCGCCCGACGACTGGCAGGCCCTGCGTCACGCCTTCCCGGACTACAACGCAAAAGCCCTGCTCGACGCGGGACTGGTCATCGAGAACGATGCCGGACGGCGCTACGACCGTTTCCGCAACCGCATCATGTTCCCGATCCAGGACCGCCGCGGCCGAATCATCGCTTTCGGCGGGCGCGTCCTCGATTCGGGCGAGCCGAAGTACCTGAACTCCCCCGAGACCCCGCTGTTCGAGAAAGGCCGCGAGCTGTATGGCCTCCCGCAGGCACAGAAAACCATCCGGGACGCCGGTTACTCGATCGTCGTCGAAGGCTACATGGATGTCGTGGCGCTCGCGCAATTCGGCGTAACCAACGCCGTCGCGACCCTCGGGACCGCGACCACACCACATCACATCAACACCCTGCTGCGCCACGCCCAGCGCATCGTGTTCTGCTTCGATGGCGACAACGCCGGACGAAAGGCCGCCCGACGCGCGCTCGAATCCGCACTCGAGGCGCTGCGTGACGACGTCACCCTCGCCTTTCTGTTCCTGCCCGAGCAGCACGATCCGGACTCCTTCGTCCGCGCAAACGGCGCCGAAGCGTTCAATCAGGCAGCAGCAGTCGCCACGCCGCTGACGAGCTTCCTGCTCAACGAGCTGCGCACCGAATGTCCGCTCGACACGGCCGAGGGGCGCGCCAAGCTCGTGCATGACGCCAAGCCGCTCGTCACCCGCATCGCCGCACCGATGCTGCGCCTGCAGATCATCAAGGCCATCGCCGACGCCTCGGGATTCAGCCAGGGCGAAGTGGAGACGGCCTTCGGCCTCAAGCCGTCAGCCAATTCGCGCCCGCCGCGCGATGCCGCCTACGGTGGCCGACGCGACTACGGCTCATCCGGCTATCCGGCATCGTCACCAGGGCGCGTGCGGCGACGCCCGCCATCGGAGGCAAACGCCCCGAACACGCTGCTACGGCTGGTGCTGCAACATCCGGCATGGGCGGCGCGACTCCCCGTCGACCTCGTCCCGTCGGACTCCGCAGAGGGGCGCGCACTGATCGCGATCGTCGACATGTCGAGCACCGGCGACCTGACAACGAACGCCGGGCTCGGTGCACTGGTCGAACAATTTCGGGACACCCCGCACGCAGATACGCTGGCTCGCGTCGCCGCGGAACTGGTCGATGCGGAATTTGACGAAGATGTTGTCGAAGTGCTCTTCGCAGACGCGATGAACAAGCTTCACACCAACGCAATCGCTCGCGAAATCGCCGCTTTGACGGCGCAGGAGCGCGAGTCCGGACTTTCACCGATGGACAGGCATCGCCTCGCAGAACTGCTTATCGAGAAAATGAGCCTTGTCAACGCCCGCAAAGTCCAGGACGTTTAGTATAATTGCAGGTTACCCAACTTACCTTTCGCCCGACTCAAGGAGTGCCATGGCCCGCGAAAAAATCAAGGATTCGCGCAAGGATAGCCCAAAAGGACGAGCCTCCAAGGCCAAGGACAAGGCCGCACTGATCGCCGAAGGGCCGGAACTCGCGCCCCTCGATGCAGAAATCCGCAGGACCCGCCTCAAGACACTGATCACGCTCGGCAAGGAGCGCGGCTACCTCACGTACGCCGAAATCAGCGACCACCTGCCCGATGACGTCGCCGACGCCGAGCAGATCGAAGGCATCATCGCCACCTTCAACAACATGGGCATCCGGGTGTTCGACGAAGCCCCGGCCGCCGAAGACCTCCTGATGTCGGATGCCGTGCCCAGCACGGTGGACGAGGATGTCGCGGAAGAAGAAGCCGAACAGGCGCTGTCGTCGGTCGACTCGGAATTCGGGCGCACCACCGACCCGGTGCGGATGTACATGCGCGAAATGGGCACGGTCGAGTTGCTCACCCGCGAAGGCGAAATCGAGATCGCCAAGCGCATCGAAGATGGCCTGCGCCACATGGTCCAGGCGATCTCTGCCTGCCCGACGACCATCGTCGAGATGCTCGAGAGCACCGACAAGGTCGCACGCGACGAGATGCGCATCGACGAGCTGATCGACGGCCTGATCGACCCGAATGCCGCCACCGAGGAAGAGGCTGCCGCGCTTTCCGAAGCCGACGAGGGCGACGAGGAAGCGGAAGAAGAGGAAGGTGCTGCTGACGTCGGCGACGAGGACGACGAAAGCGCCGAAGAGAAGGAAGCCGCCGCCAACGCCGCGACGCTCCTGCAACTCAAGACCGAAGCCCTCGCGCGCTTCGCCGTGATCCGCAACCTCAACGAGCAAAAGATGTCCGCCCTCGTCGAGCGCGGCTCGCAGGATTCCGGGTATCTCGCGCTGCAACAGCAGATTTCGGACGAACTGCTCAACATCCGCTTCACTGCGAAGGCCATCGAGCGCCTGTGCGACTCCGTCCGCCACATGGTCGAACAGGTGCGCAGCCATGAGCGCCAGATCCTGCAGTTGTGCGTCGACCGCGCCGGCATGCCGCGCCAGCACTTCATCAAGGTGTTCCCTGGCAAGGAAGTGGACCTCGACTGGCTCAAGGACGAAATCGCCCTTGGCAAGAGCTACGCCGAAGGCCTGATGCGCGTGCATCCCGCCGTGCTCGAAGAGCAGCAGAAGCTCATCGACCTGCAAACCCGCATCGGCATTCCGCTCAAGGAACTGAAGGACATCAACCGCCAGATGTCGACCGGTGAAGCCAAGATGCGCCGCGCCAAGCGCGAGATGACCGAAGCCAACCTGCGCCTCGTGATCTCGATCGCCAAGAAGTACACCAACCGCGGCCTGCAGTTCCTCGACCTGATCCAGGAAGGCAACATCGGCCTGATGAAGGCAGTGGACAAGTTCGAATACCGCCGCGGCTACAAATTCTCGACCTACGCGACGTGGTGGATCCGCCAGGCCATCACCCGCTCGATCGCCGACCAGGCGCGCACGATCCGCATCCCGGTTCACATGATCGAAACGATCAACAAGATGAACCGCATCAGCCGGCAGATCCTGCAGGAAACCGGCCAGGAACCGGATCCCGCAACGCTCGCCGAAAAGATGGAGATGCCCGAGGAGAAGATCCGCAAGATCATGAAGATCTCCAAGGAACCGATCTCCATGGAAACGCCAATCGGAGACGACGACGATTCGCATCTGGGCGACTTCATCGAAGACCAGGCCACGCTGGCGCCGGCCGATGCAGCGATGTATTCCAGTCTGCGCGACGCCACCGGCGAAGTGCTCGACTCGCTGACCGCCCGCGAGGCCAAGGTACTGCGCATGCGTTTCGGCATCGAAATGAACACCGACCACACCCTCGAGGAAGTCGGCAAGCAGTTCGACGTCACCCGCGAGCGTATCCGCCAGATCGAAGCGAAGGCACTGCGCAAACTGCGTCACCCGAGCCGCTCGGAGCGCCTGCGCAGCTTCCTCGACAGCGACGCCTGACGACCGACTCAGCGCCCGTCTTTGCACGGGTGCCCGCTTTCCGGGCCCATAGCTCAGTTGGTTAGAGCAGGCGACTCATAATCGCTTGGTCACAGGTTCAAGTCCTGTTGGGCCCACCACTTGCGTGCAACAGGCCACCCGCCGCGGGTGGCCTGTTGTTTTTGAAATGGCGCAAAGCGCCGCCTCGTGCTGGCAAGTTGACTGCTCCTGGACTGCGCCCAAGCCGCGCACCGCCTATTGGATCGTGTAGCGGAAAGCCCCGCGCTTGTCGGTCGTCACCTTGATGGCATTGATGGCGATGCCGTCGGCCATGCGGGCCAAGGTGGTCTCCGCAATGTCCGGCAGGAGACTCCCATTGAGGATGTGGTCGACATTGCGCGCCCCCGAGTCGGCCTCGGTACAGCGCTGTAATGTCGATTCGACCAGCTTTTCATCCCACTCGAAATGCGCCCGGTGGTTAATGGCTATCCGCTCGCCGATACGTCTGAGCTTGAGTCGGATGATTCCGGCCAGCACGTCGTCGGAAATCGGGTAATAGGGAATGACTTGCATGCGCCCGAGAAAGGCCGGCTTGAAATTCTGATACAGCACCGGCCGCAGGGAATCACCAAGCTCTTTTAGCGACGGCATGTCTTTTGCGGCCTTGTTCAAGCACGCGTGCATGATCTGACTCGAGCCGACATTGCTCGTGAGGATGATGAGCGTATTGCGGAAATCGACCTCCCTGCCCTCCGCGTCATCGAGCACCCCCTTGTCGAAAACCTGAAAGAACAGCTCGAGCACGTCGGGATGCGCCTTCTCGACCTCATCCAGAAGTACCACGCAATAGGGGTTCCGTCGCACGGCCTCGGTCAGCACCCCGCCTTCCCCATACCCGACGTAGCCCGGCGGCGAACCCTTCAGGCCGGAGACCGAATGCGCCTCCTGATATTCGCTCATGTTCAACGTGACCATCTTCCGCTCGCCGCCGTACAGGATGTCCGCGAGGGCGATGGCGGTCTCGGTCTTTCCCACGCCCGACGGCCCCACGAACAGGAACACGCCTTTGGGCTTGTCCGGATCCTCGAGATTCGCGCGGGCGGTACGCACGCGCTGGGCAATGGCCTCGAGCGCATGGGACTGGCCGATCACGCGTTCCTCGAGCAAGGGCTTGAGCTGAAGCACCGTCGCGATCTCGTCCTTGACCATCCTGCCCAGTGGAATTCCGGTCCATGCGGAGACGATACCCGCGACGACGCTGCCGTCGACCTGAACAGGCACCATCGGGTCCTCTCCCTGGAGTGCGCGCAATTCGGCAATCAGGGACTGCGACTCCCGTGCCCCGGCGTGTTCACCGCCGCCGTCGCGGCAACGCGTGCGAACCGAGCCGATCTGCGCGACCAATGATTTCTCGCGCTCATGACGCTGACGCAGGCCGTGCAACTCGGTTTCGACCGCCCCAATCTGTTCGTCGAGTTCGGTCAGACGCTTCGCATGTGCAGCCCCGTCGCTCACCTCGCGCTCCAGCGCTACGGCTTCGGCGCGCAAATGAAGAACCTGTTTTTCGCCATCCTCGATCCGGGCGGGCGTTGCGCTGTGCGCCAGCGCCACTCTGGCGCAAGCGGTGTCGAGGACACTGATCGCCTTGTCGGGAAGTTGCCGACCACTGACGTAGCGGTGCGACAGCCGCACGGCTTCGGTCACCGCTTCGTCCAGCACGCGCACGCCGAAGTGCCGCTCCATCAACGGCACGATGCTGCGCAGCATCGCCGCCGCGACCGGCTCGGATGGCTCCTCGACCTTGACGACCTGGAAACGTCTCGCGAGGGCCGCATCCTTCTCGAAGTATTTCTTGTATTCCGCCCAGGTCGTGGCCGCAACCGTTCGCAACTCGCCGCGCGCGAGCGCGGGCTTCAGCAGATTGGCCGCGTCGTTCTGCCCTGCCTGTCCACCGGCCCCGATGATCGTGTGCGCCTCGTCGATGAAGAGGATGATGGGCGTCGGACTGGCACGAACTTCGTCGATCACGCCCCGCAACCGGTTTTCAAACTCGCCCTTGACACTCGCCCCTGCCTGCAGCAAGCCCATGTCGAGTACATGCAAGCCGACGCCCTGCAGCGCAGGCGGAACGTCTCCACCGGCAATGCGCAGCGCCAGCCCCTCGACGACGGCCGTCTTGCCGACGCCGGCCTCGCCGGTCAGGATCGGATTGTTCTGCCGCCGCCGCATCAGGATGTCGATGACCTGCCGAATCTCGGCATCGCGCCCGATCACCGGATCGAGCCCGCCTTCTTGTGCACGTTGAGTCAGGTTGGTCGTAAACCGGTCGAGCGCGGGCTGCGAGCGGCGCCCATCGACAAGGTCCGGCTCACTCGCGCTTTCCGGCGCAGCGCCCTGCCCAGCGTCGGCGTCGAGCACTTCGCGCGCCTCCATCGACCCGTCAGTCAGCTCGTCGAACTTGTGCTTGAGCTCGTCGACACGGACACGCCCGAACAGCGGCGACGCACGCAGCGCGAGTTGCGACAGCGCCGGCTCCGTCAACATGGCCAGGAGCAGGTGCCCCGAGCGGATGCGGGGCATGCGCGCGTCGAGCGATGCGATCAGCCAGGCATGCTCCAGGAGTCGCTGCAACTGCGCGGAGAATACCGGAGTCCGCGTGTTGCCCGAGCGAAGCCGCCCCATCTCCGATTCGAGCTCATCGCGCAGAGCCGATACGCTGATGCCGCAACGCTTCACGATCACCGCAAGGTCGCTCGCAATCTGCTCGCACAGGGCAAGGAACACATGCTCGGGATCAACCTCGTAATGGCCGTGCGCCATGCAAAGGCTGGCCGCACGTTCAACGGCACCCCGACAACTCGCGTCGAGCTTGCTGATCAATGTCTTCAGGGAAGTACTCATGGCATCACGATGGAGAAAGGGTCGGTTATCAATTGAGGGGGCGCGCAGCGTAAGCGGCATCGCTGCGATCGTGCGCGGATGGACGTGAAGCGAGAAAGGCGTCACGACCGAGTCGCACGGGCTTGCCGATGTCGAGCGTCGCGGGGTGGACATCCTCGGCACGCAGGCACGGGCAGATTTCGTATTCGAACTGGTGCCCGGTCGCGAGCATCAGCAATTTGGCCAGGGCCGCCGCGGCTTCGCCGCCGGGGAGAAATGCGTGATACGCGCCCGCCGACAGCGGCCCCAGATGGACACGGACCTTCAGGTTGCGCTGCCACACACGATCGCCCGCGAGTGCGGTGCGCCCCAGTGCAGCATTGCGCCCGCCCAGCGCGGTACGCTGATCGTCGGACAGCACATACCATGCGCCCACGAACTGCTCGACACGGACCGGAACGCGGAAGTGGCCTGCGAGAATGCGCGTCAGCGCCCCCGCGGACAGCGGATGCTGCCCTAGCAGGCTCGCAACACGCGCAATCGCCTCATCCTCGACACAACCCGGCTCTGCCCGCATCCGGTCGCGCAAGGCGTCAAAACCCAGGCCCGCCACGGACAGCACCAGTGGCAGGAAGCGATTACGACGGTCGCACTCGTACTGCAGCGGCAACCGGTATTTTTTCCAGGCTTGGTAGAACTGGCCGATCGCGCGGTTCGCGAAGATGTCGAGCAAGGCGCGTGCTGCGCGATCCCGGTAGTAGCGCTCGCGTTCGGAGATGCGCTCCGTGTAATGCGCCGGCAATACCCCGTGGGTGCCCAGAAGCCCGATGCAATACGGGGTGATCTCGACCCTCCGCAGGCTGCCAGGCCCGTCGCCATCGTCGCTCGCGTCATGCCACACCTCCAGCGCCTCGATCTCGGCGGGCGCGAAACCCTGATGCAGCGTGTTCCGGAACCGGATGCTGTCGGACAGGGCATCCGCGCCGTGCGGGCGCCCTGCGGGTTCGCGACGGAACAGGCCGTCGAGCAGCCGTACCGCCTGAAAGAATTCAAACCGGTAGGGTGCCTGAACGAGTTGCTCGATCAGCCCAGGATCGAATCGCCCGAGCGCGGCTTGCATCGAACAAGCTCCTCCCCTGTTCTGACGGAAACGAGCACCAGCTGCACGAAACTGTTCAGGTGCACATACAGGCCCAGGAACCGGTCGATCACGCGCGAAAAGACATCCAGACCGACCCCGACGAAGCTGTCTTCGTCGACTGTCAGTCGCACTTCGACACCCCGTACAAAGCCCGCAAACGGACGCCCCACCATCCAGCACGTCTTTTCGCGTTGTTCAATGCCGCGGATGCCGTCGATCTGTCGCCGCGACACTGCCGTCCGGCGCATGTCGTAGAGCCCGAGCATTTCCTTGAAGGCGGCGAGGCCACTGCCGGTAAGGGAGAGATGATTGAGCGACAGGTGGGATATCAGGCGCCACAGGCCGTCACGCTCATGGTTGAACCGGCACGGCCTGGTTGGCGCTCGCAGCAACCGGATCGCCCGCACGACGCCGCCGCCTTCGGCGAACAGGTCGCCTCCGTCCAGTCCGATCGAAAGGCGCGCCGGGAGATCCCTGTTCGTGCAGGTCAGCGAGAGGCTCAGGACGTCCGACCGCGGATTTACCGGGTCGAAATCCGTACCGACAATCGTCAGTGCCATCTCGTACCCGGGACTGCTTTCGGCAACCCGCGCGTCGCGCTCGGCGTGCCAGTAATGGCCGTCCTGTTCCTGCGTTTCATTGTGCCGCAAGGAAAAGAACGGGCGATATTCGGTGTGCGATTCGCCTTCCACTCCTCGGCTGACACAACGCACCGTGTCGATGGAATACACCTCGTAGGCATGCGCCTGCCGTCCATCGGCAACGACGGGGTACGTCGACGTGCGTCCGCTCAAGCGGATCGGCTCGCCGTGACGCTCGAAGCGATTGACGATCGGGACGCAGCCGAGCTTCACGGACTCCTTCGTCACGTCGGCGAGAAGCCGGGCTGTCTCCCCCTCCGGGCGCACGTCCTTCAGCGCGAAATGAAACCGGAGCGATGCCCCCGAACGCCACGAGGGCGGCAATCGATCGAGCAACAGATCGAAGAAGTTGTATTTTTCCGGGAACGCGAAATATTCGGTCAGGTGCCGGTACGCGTCATGGGAGTTGTCGGGGAAGTCGATGAGCGATTCGTCGTCGGTAAAACCCACTTCCCCGATCGGACTGCCTTCCAGCGGATGCCATACCCCCTCCTCACTTTCGACCCACGCCTGCGCGACACGCAGAAACAGGGCATCACGCAGCGCTGCGGCAACGGAAGACTCGGCGTCGATGTACAGGCGCACCCGATCGGCAGCGCGCGCACCCGCACCGAGAACGCATAAACCCAGCGTCAGTATTCCCGATACGCCACGCGGCGCCCGCACCGATGCAGGCATCCACGCGACTGGGTCGAAACGGAACTGGTCTACACGCAGCGGCAGGAGATCGACCTGCCAGGCAGTACGAAAGCGGCAGGCAATCCCATTCACGGGCCGCGACCGGAGCTCACTCCCGCGCGCGATGGCCGCCGCACCCGAAAGCTGCAGCTCCCCGCCGCCCAGGTCGAAATGAGCGATCGAACAGGCGGGAAACGGGCGCAGATAGTGTGGATAGAGGACCTGCAGCAGGGCCTCGGTAAATTGCGGATAGGAATCCTCGAGCTTGCGCGAGATTCGCGCCGACAGCAGCGCGAATGATTCGATCATCCGCTCGACGTGCGGATCGTCACACCCATCGCCATTGACGAGCAGTCGCCCGGCAATCTTCGGGTAACGCTCGGCAAATTCGCGCGAATGGCCGCGCAGGAACGCGAGTTCGCGTTCGTAATGGGGAAGCAGATCATCCATCTCAGTTCGTTCCGCTTCGCGGCACCCGCCGATTCACCGAATACAGGAGGGTTGTCGGTTGCAGCAATGCGTCGAAATTCACCGGCTCCCGGGCGGGGCGGACCACCAGCAAGGCCTTGATCGAAAAGTACAGCGCGTTGACGGAACGCCGGTCGAGTTCGAGCTGAACCTCGACATTGCGCAGACGGGGCTCGTGGCGGGCAATCGCCAGTTCGATCGATTGGCAGATCGCCGCCCGATGCTCGGGATTGTTCAGGCTCATGGCCGCGAAGTCCGCAAGCCCGTAGGTAAGCGGCGAACGCATTGCCTGCGGATAGCTTGCGGCAACCGACTCATCGACGATCGTGCGCGCATTGAGGAGCGCTTCCAGATCCCGCGCAACCGCATCCTTCAGCTGCTCGATCGACAGGCTGCGCCGAGCGGGCTCGGCCGGGCTGTCGTCGAACAACTTGTCGAAGAAGGTGGGCTCGAAACCTTTCACGATGGCAGCATAGCCCGGCTACGCGGGAACGAGCACGACAAGAGGATCAGGTCAGGCTCGGTGCATTCTTCGCCAGGTTCCAGGCCCCCTGGATGTTCACCTTGCCCGACTTGTTCCCGTCGATATTGAGTTCGTCATACGTCCACTTGACCGCAGAGTACTTCAGGGCGAAGGTTTCCGATGGAATGCCTTCACTCGATACGGACGGCGATACCGACGAAATCAGCACGTTCTTGAGTTCGATCTTGAGATACTGGTGACGGTTCTGCGTACCGCTCGGATTACCGGTGGTGTTCTTGCCGCCGAACGCGCGATAGAAACAAATGATCGCATCGTTGATGATGAGTCCCGAGGAACAGGCCTGATAGAGCTTCGGACTCGCGCCGTCGATGTCCTTCGTGAAGATCATCTCGCCGTGTTCGCAGCGCTCGGCCGTGTGTCCGCCTGCGCTCGACGCGGTGGCCGATTTCGGCTGACGGATGCTATGTAGCCACGAATACACCTCGACCTGGTCCTTGTGTTTCGTATCGCGCGAGTCGCCCTTGATGTCGCTGCCCTTGAACTCGATGTAGATATCCTTCATGGCTTTTCAATCCTTCAGATAGTCGAACAATCAGGCCTTTCCAGACTGGGGCAGTTCAGCGACCAGTCTTAGTGACACGGAAAGCTCGTCGAGCTGGAAATGCGGGCGGATGAACGAGACCGCACGGTATACACCGGGACGTCCGGGCACCTCGCCCACTTCGATCGATGCTTCCCGCAGCGGAAACTGCGCCTTGGTTTCCTGCGATGCCGTATCGTCGGCCGTGACGTACTGATCGATCCAGCGCTGCAGGTACATCTCGACATTGGCGGCACTGGCAAAGCTGCCGATCTTGTCGCGCATCATCGCTTTCATGTAGTGGGCGATTCGGCACACTGCAAAGATGTACTGGAGCTGCGCCGACAACGAGGCGTTCGCGTTCGCCGCATCGGTGTCATAGCGACGGGCTTTCTGCGTCGATTGCGCGCCGAAGAACGCCGCATAGTCGGTGTTCTTGCAATGGACCATCGGAATGAAGCCCAGATCGCTGAGCTCCTTTTCGCGCCGGTCGGTGATGGCAATCTCGGTCGGGCATTTCAATGCCACCTCGCCCTCGCCAGTGCGGAAGGTGTGCGTCGGCAGGTCCTCGACCAGGCCTCCGCCCTCGACGCCGCGGATCGCGGCGCACCAGCCGTGGTTCTCGAACGCGTTGGTCAGTCGGGCACCGAAGGCGAACGCGGCGTTGCACCAAAGGTATTTCGAATGATCGGCACCATCGACCTCCTCCACGAAATTGAATCCCTCCGTGGTGATCCCGTCGATCGGGTTATAAGGCAGGCGCCCGAGGAAACGCGGCAGGGTCAGCCCCACGTATCGGGCATCCTCGGAGTCGCGATAGGATTTCCACTTGGCGTATTCGACCGTATCGAACACCTTCGAGAGGTCTCTCGGCCGGCTCAACTCGACGTAGGATTCGAGGCCGAACAGCTCGGGCGACGCCGCAGTGATGAACGGAGCGTGTGCAGCCGCGGCGACATGGGACATCTGCTCGAGCAGATAGAGGTCTTCCGGCTGGCGCGTCATTTCGAACTGGCCGAGCAGGACACCGAAGGGGGAACCACCGAAGGTGCCGAACTCCTCTTCGTAGACCTTCCTGAAAAGCGCGCTCTGATCGAACTCGATCGCCGTCTTGAAATCCTTGACGAGATCGCGTTTCGTCGCGTTCAGCAACTTGATCTTCAGTTGAGGGCCTGTCGCGGACTGGCGGCAGAGATAGTGCAGGCCGGTCCACGCACTCTCCAGCGCCTGGAACTCGGCCGCGTGCATCACTTCGCTGAGTTGCGCCGAGATCAGACGATCGAGCTCCGCCAGACGTGCGTCGAGAGACGCGGACAGATTTTCGGACACGACGACTTCGCCATCGAGAACCTGCCTGGCCAACTCACCGATGATGTCGCGCGCGTGGTGTCGTTCCGATTCAGAGCGGGCGACGCGACTCTCTTCGATGATGCGATCGAGGAGAGGAGCCTCGGAACCCGCAGCAAAGACATCGACCGCCCCGGAGTGCATCGTGGTCATCGCTCCTCCCCCGATTCTGCGGCGTTGCCGCATGCGCCGATGGCGCGCAGCTTCTCCGTGCTCGTCAACACATCGCTGAGGAGATCATCAAGTTTCTCGTTGCCTGCCAACTTGTTTCGAAGTTCCGCAAGCTTGGCGCGCGCTTCCATCAGCTTGCGCAGGGGCTCGAGCTGCCGGACGACGGATTCGGGACGAAAATCCTCGAAAGCGCTGAAAGTCAGATCGACGGCGAACTCACCCCCCTCGCCTGAAAGCCTGTTCCTGACCTGAAACGACGCGCGCGGCGCGACCGCAGCGATCACGTCATCGAAGTTGTCGGTATCGACGCCGACGAACTTGCGGTCACGCAGCTTCGCCTGCCCTGTTTCGCTCTGGCCGGCGAAATCGCCGAGCACGCCGACAACGAAAGGCAGCTCCTTCTGTTCGACGGCGTCACCTTTCTCCACGTCATAGGTCAATTGCACGCGCGGTGGCCTGACCTTCTGCAGACGCTTCTGAACGCTTTCCTTCCTGGACACGGTTTCCTCCTGGCGAGGCGCCGCCAAATCAAGCGGCGCCCCGGTGGGCACTCTTATCGAAGACCGCTGAATGGACCAGCACCGCCGGGGGCGCCGGGCGTGGCCGGCTCGGCAGCACTCACGGCCGGCGTGACCTTCTTTACGCGCGCCTTCGGCCTGGCCTTCTGCTTCTGGTTCTGGTTCTTTTCCCGCTCCTCGGCCAACCGCCGTGCCTCGAGTTCTTCACGCGTGGGCGGCGGAATGAGCACCGACTCGCCCAGCGATTCGCGCATCACCTTGGCCAGGGCAACGGCGTCGCCGCGCGCCGAGCCGGTCATTTCGGTATCGGTACGCAGGTCAGCGAGCGACTCGGTTGCCACACGCAGGCCGCTTACGGCGCGGACGCTCTTTGCCACACGGTCCGCCGGATCGCGTTGCAACACCTCACCGGCCGCGACGATCGCTTCGCCGTACTTGCCACCGTCAAACTGGATCTTCGCGATGCGTACCCACGGATCCTTTGCTGCGGGGTTGAGATCCGCCGCCTTCGACAGAAGGCCGACTGCCTCATCCCGCTTGCTCTCCGAGAGCAGCTGATCGACCTGCAGGGTCGTCGTCTGCAAGTACTGCGAAAACTCGTCCTGCGACATCTTCTGCGGCGCGGACGCACATCCGGTGACCAGCAAGACCATCGCCAGAGCGCCCGTCGTTCGTAGATTTCCGATTGCCATCACTACCCCTGAAAACGTTCCAATGTCATTTACATCATTGCACAACGCAGTCCGGCATAGTACATTCGCATCGAAACACAACGCAATCCTTTGGCATTATTTTTTATGCTTTTGTCACGCACTGGACCTTTCACTGAAACAACGGCGGGGCGACTGGCGCGCTTCGGGAGCGCCGCCCTTATCCTGTCGCTCGCCGCGAGCGGGGCGGGTTGCGCATCTGCATCCGCACTTCGGATTGCAGGGACGGTGGCAGGGGTGGCCATGGAAGCGGCCGGACTGCGCAAGACGGAGGATCGTCCCGATCCGGATGCGCCGCGTCCGCTTGCCATGACCTTGTCGACGGGCCCGGCGACCAACGCCACGGCTAGCGGCGCCCCCCTGGCACTGGTCGTGCGCATTTACCAGTTGCGCAGCGACACCGCGTTCGCGCGCCTGACATACGGGCAGGCCAGCGATCCGGACGCCGAACGCGATGCGCTGCAGAACGATCTCGTGGCCGTTCGCGAAATGACGCTCCTCCCCAGCCGAACCTACCGGTTCGAGGAGCAGGTACCGGGGCGCGTCAAGGTCATCGGTGTCGTCGCGCAATTTCACAAACCGGCGGCGAACCGATGGAAGCTGGCATTCGACCGCGACGCATCGCAGAAGACCGGCATCGCCATCGGGTTCCACACCTGCGCGATGACGGCGGGAACCGGTGAGCTTTCCAGTCCCGCAATGGCCGCATCTTCCCGCGCGCTCTCGGGCGTGCGCTGCATCTGACCCAGGAAACCCGAACACCGTGACACCCAACAAGATCCTGTGGGGCGAAGGACTGTTTCTTCGTCCCCAGCACTTCCAGCAGCAGGATGCCCGCCACGAGGCATGCGTCCGTAAGGCCATGCTCGCGGCGGAGCCGTTTGCATGGGGCTTGCGCGCGCTTGAATTCGACCACGACGCACTCGCGAGCGGGACCTTGCGCGTCGACCGTCTCGACGTGGTACTGCCTGACGGCGAAATCTACTGCGCTCCGGGCGAGGACCGTCCCCCGTCTCCCCTCGCGCTAGACCAGTTCGACTGGGAAGGCGGTCCGATCGAGTTCCACCTCGCGCTGCACCATCTGCGGGATTTCGGACGCAACTACGACGCGGGCGAAGGCGGCACCACGAACAGCCGCTACGTGCTCGACACGCACCAGGTGCCCGATCTGTTTACCGACGCACTGGAGGCGGAAATCAGTGTCCTGCGCAAGCAGTCGCGTCTGATCGCGAGCACACAGGCGTCCGATCAGTACCTGACGATCCCGCTCCTGCGCATCCGCCGGACCCCTACCAACGGGTACGAATTCGATCCATCCTTCATCGCCCCGAGCCTGCGCGTCGATGGCGCACCGGCCTTGTGCCTGATGTTGCGGCGACTACTCGACGCGCTCCAGGCGAAAGTCGATGCGCTGTATGGATTCCATCGCGAACCGACGAAGAACGTCATCGAATTCCGTTCCGGGGACGTCGCGTCGTTCTGGCTCCTGCACACCGCGAGCAGCGCGTTCGCAGCGCTCGCCCACATCCAGCGAAATCCGTCACTCCACCCCGAACGTCTCTTTCAGGAACTGTTGCGCCTTGCCGGCGGACTGATGACGTTCTCGAAATCCCACACGCTCGCGGAACTGCCCACGTACGATCACCGACGCCCCGCTTCGTGCTTCGAGAAGATCGACGACATCCTGCGCAGTCTGCTCGAAGCCGTGATCTCGACACGTTATTTCGCGATTGCGCTGGTCGAGCAGAAGCCGTCGTTTCATCTGGGCAGGATCGATTCGGACAAGATCTCGCACGACTCGCGATTCTTCATGGCCGTGTCGGCGGCACTTCCCCTGTCGGAGATCATCGAATCGGTCCCCGCCCGCTTCAAGGCGGGAGCGCCCGACGACGTCGAAAAGCTCGTGCTTTCGGCCATGGGCGGGGTATCCCTCACGCACTGCGCACAGGTGCCACCCGCGATACCCGTGCGTCCCGGAGCCTGCTATTTCAGCCTCGACCCGCACGGCCCCCTGTACGAGCGCATGGTCAAGGCGCGCAGCATCACGATCTATGCCCCGGCCGGGTATCCCGACCTCAAACTCGAACTGATCGCCGTCACTTCATGAACGCCAATCCGTCGATATTCGCCGCGCCCACGGGACAAGTGACTTCCACGCCCCGAACCACTCTTGCGGATCTGCTGTACGAAGGGTTCTACATGGTGTTCCTGCTGCGGAACTCGAAGACGCCGCGCGACGCGCGCGAGTTTTCCGACTGCGTGACCGGTTTTCTCGCGGATTTCGAACGCCAGGCGAAGCGGCACGATTTCACGCCCGAAGATATCTTCGACGCCAAATATGCGTTCTGCGCAACCGTCGACGAGGCGATCCTGGCATCACGGCTTTCGATCCGCGATGACTGGGAGCGCCGTCCGCTGCAGCTGAGCCTGTTTGGCGACCAGCTCGCCGGCGAATATTTCTTCGACAAGCTCGGCGTCGCCCGCGACGCGGGATCCCGCCGGATACAGGCGCTGGAAGTGTTCCACATGTGCCTGCTGCTCGGGTTTCGCGGCAAGTATCTGCTCGAAGGGCCGGAGCGACTGGCCTACCTGACCGCACAGGTCGGCGAGCAGATCGCTCACATCAAGGGCCGCAAGGCGGGCTTCGCGCCCCACGGCGCCCGCCCCGACAGCATCTCGCATGAACTGCGACGCAGCCTGCCCGCATGGGTGACCGTCGCCATGGTTGCGCTGAGCGCGCTCGGCGCCTTCACCGGCATCCGCAGCCATCTGGAATACACCACGCGGGAAGCCCTTGCGCCCTATCACGACATCATCAAGGTCGCCGCCAGACGTCCCCACATCACCATCACGCTGCCCTGACCGCAGATGCGATCCGCAGAACTCGATTCCCTGCTGTCGCAGCGTGCGCGCCTGATCGAAATCCGATCCCCGGTCGCGACGGCGTTGCTCGTCGAACGAATGGCGGGACGCGAAGCGGTCAACGAGCTGTTCCGTTTCGACGTCGATTGCATCGCGACCAATGCGCATATCCCCCTTCCGGACGTGCTGGGCAGGGAGTTCGCACTGCGCCTGCGTCTGGCGGACGGCGGCATGCGGACCTGGCATGGCTACTGTACGCACGCAGCCCCGCTCGGCAGCGACGGCGGCCTGGCACGTTACCGACTGACGCTGGAGCCCTGGATCGCCCTGCTCGCCCAGGGGCGGCGCAGCCGCATCTTTCAGGACCTTGACCTGCGCGGAATATGCGACGCCGTGTTTGCCGGCTACACGACTCACGCCAACTGGCGTTTCCAGGTCACCCAGACGCTGCGCAAGCGCAGCCTCTGCATTCAGCACCGCGAAAGCGATCTCGATTTCCTGCTGCGCCTGCTCGCCGAAGAAGGAATCTCCTTCCGGTTTGAACATGAGCAGGCGCCCGAGACCGGCGAGGCGGCGGACCGCTCCCGGCACGCGGTCATCTTCTTCGATCGCCACGCCGAACGCACCCGATCACTTCAGGAGCGCATCCGGTATCACCGCGCCGACGCTACCGAGGCCGCCGACACCATCCAGACGCTCGCGGACGCCTACCGTATCGGCACGAACGCCGTAAGCCGGAGCGCATGGGATTATCGGACCCTCGCCGCGACCGGTGCCCATGCCCGCAGTGCAGTCAACCACGACGACCCGCCCCGTCTGGAGGATTACGACGGAAGTGGCGCGTACCGCTTCGAATCCGATGAATCGGCTGCGCAGCGGGTGGATCTCGCCCTCTCCGGGCACGAAAGCCGCTATCGGCGCCTGTGCGGCGAAGGCACGGTGCGCATGATGACTGCGGGGACACGATTCGTCCTGGAAGGCCACGCCGCGTTCAGCGGCGAGCACGCGGAGTTTGCCGTCCTCAGCGTCGATCATCGCGCCACCAACAACCTGGGCAGCGGCGCCACGAAGCTCCTGCCCATCCACGACATCGAGCCCGGCAGCTATCGCAACGACTTCGTGATTCAGCCTGCCGCAGCACCCATCCTGCCTGCACCGCGCCGGAAGCCGCTGGCGCATGCCGAGACCGCGGTGGTCGTCGGCGAGGCATCTGCCGCACTGACGTCCGACCGCGATCACCGGATCAAGGTGCAGTTTCACTGGCAACGTGGCGAAAGGCCGAACGATGGCGGGCTCGCGGCGACAACCCCGGAAACAGGTGGCGAAAACGCGCCGGGAGACGAGCGCAGCGGCACCTGGGTGCGCGTTGCCGAATGGCTTTCGGGCCCAGACTGGGGGAGTCACTTCCTGCCGCGAACGGGCACTGAAGTGTTGGTGGATTTCGTCGAAGGTGACATCGATCGCCCCCTCGTGGTCGGTCAACTCTACAACGGGGGCGACCTTCCCCCCTTCAGCGCCGGCGACGCAAGCACGGCCAACCACCCCGGCGTGATCTCGGGCTGGACGAGCGACACGCACGGGGGCGATACGGGCCTCAATCAATGGCTCGCGGACGACGCACCCGGCCAGTTGCGCACGAGACTCGCCAGCAGTTACGCCGCATCACAGCTTTCACTCGGCCACCTCGTCGAGCATGACCCACGAAGCGCGGTGCGTGGCCCCTGGCGCGGGACGGGGCTCGAATTGCGCACCGACGGCTGGATGGCGATCCGCGCTGGCGAGGGCATCTTGATCTCGGCCGCCGCCCGCCCCAACGCGGCCTCGACACAGATGGACGTCGCCGATGCGGTCAGCCAACTGCGGGCGGCGGAACACACCGCACAGGCGTTGTCCGCTGCCGCCGCAGCGCAGTCCGCCCGGCCACTCACCGCCAACGCCGGGCAGAGCGCCTTCATCGACGCAATCGACGTTTCTCGCGCAGGCCGCTTCGAAGGAAGCGTCGGCGGGCAGGAGCCCCGGAAAGCCCGGCCCGGCAGCCGCGACCCGGACGCCCCCACCGAGCGGTTCTCGCACCCGTACATTCTCACCGAGGGTCCGGACGACATCGGTCTTTCCACCCCCGCAGCGGCCCTGCTATTCGCGGGAGGTCAGTTGCACGCCACCACGCAGCAGGACTTTCACGTCGCCGCGACACATGCCTTCAGCGCCACGATCGGCGAGGGGGCAAGCTGGTTCAGCCACTCGGGCGGCATCAGGAGCATTGCCGCGGCCGGCAGCCAGACCGTGCAGGCACACACCGACGCGATGGAAATCCTCGCCGACCAGTCGGTGGCGGTGACCAGTTCGAACGACGAGATCCACATCTCCGCCAAGGACCGCATCGTGCTGCAGGCGGGCCAGTCCTCGGTAACGCTGCAGGGCGGCGACATTACCTTCGCCTGCCCGGGGACGTTTTCGGTGAAGGGGGCGGGGCATGCGTTCGAGGGGCCGGCAAAGGGTTTTGCCAACCTCCCGCCATTGCCATCCGGTCACGCCGAGATGGAGAACTGGATTGAGATCAGCCACTTCGACGCCGAGGGAGAACCCTTTGTTGGCCAAGGATACAAGATCGTCTTCGATGGCGATCAGGTCATCGAAGGAAAACTCGACGGAAATGGTTTCGCCCGTCACGACGCCGTTCCAGGAAACGCCCTGCGCGTCGAGTACGAACAACGTACGCCGCTTGCAGAAAAGCCTTGGGCCGCGCTCCGGGATGTGATCGCTGCAGCCAAGAGCAGGATGGGCTGAAGACAAGCATGTGGGAAGAACTCGAAAACGCGCTCGCGTGGTATGCCGCTGCGCCCAGCCGCTGGGTGCAAAGCTCCAGGCAGGAGCTTGCTGCAGCAGCCGAGTGGATCTGGGTGGTCATCCAGGGCGATTTCGCCGAAGACCAGAGCGCCGCGCAAATCGCCACCGGAACGGTGATCTCGATGGTCCCGTTCGTGGATCAGCTCTGCGACATTCGCGACGTGGTTGCGAATTGCAAGAAAATCAGCGAAGACGACGACAACGCGCTGCACTGGTTTGCACTCGCCATCACCCTCGTCGGCCTCGTCCCGGTTCTGGGCTCCCTCGCCAAGGGATGCCTGAAGATCCTCCTCAACGGGGCGCGCAAGGCCGTCGTCACGCATACAGTGAAGGCGCTCAACGGCAGCGTCTGGCTCGCGACCCGCCCGTTCGTCGAAGCGAGCATCGTCAAGCTCAACCAGCATCTTGCCAGCCCGCCGGTGCGCAAGACCTTGGCCGCGCTCAAGATCGACAACGTCTACAAGCATCTTGCGACGAAGACACGCGAACTGAAGGCGGCGGCCAGCGCCAACGCGCTCGTGAAGGCCTTCGATTCCGTGATCGGCCCGCTCAAACAACTCGCCGAACTGATGGATCGCTGGGGCTCGGCGGCCATGAAGACACAGGTCGGCCAACTGCTCGCCAAGGTACAGGTCGTGCGCGACAAGGCGCACAGGAAACTGGGCGAAGTGGTGCAACCCTTGCAGGACATGCTCGAACGCATCGCCCGGCGCCTCGATGTCGAAGCCGACATGACATACCGCGCTAGCACCAATGCGCACAATCCGCATGCTTATCGGCGGCCCGGGCTGGAAGCGGAGATCGCTGCGCTCAGGGCCGATCCGCCGTCGTGGGTGAAGGTGCGACGGAGGGCGCCGAAGAAAGCCAAAAAGACGTGCCCAGCCATCCCTGAGGGCTATCCGGACATTACCGATATAAGCGCGAGCCGACCACTTAGGAAGAGTTTCAGGACATTCCACATCCTTGAACCGGCGGAAATTCCACCCGGCACGGTACTCTACCGGGTAATCGATCCGAACTCCGCCGACAACAGTATCTGCTGGATGCGCAAGGAGGAATTCGATCTGCTCAAGAGCAAAACCGACTGGCGCGACCGCTTCGCTGTCTGGGCGAACTGGAACGGCAACGGGGAAGTCGTCACCTACACCGTGCCACCAGGCAAACCTCTGAAAGTGTGGGAAGGTGAAACCGCGTCGCAGGTGCTCAAAGACCGCGCGGGTAATCCTGTCAAGGCAGACGACAAAGGGAATTATTTCTGGACGGCGGGTGGCGGCAAGCAGATCGTGCTTGACCCGGCCAACCTCGACACGGCCCACCTTGGCAGGCGCCAACCCACCAACTGGGGCTACAGCAATTTCGGTGGTGAACATGTGGACCTGGTGGGCGTGCCGACGCTCACCAACAACTGGCACAAGGGCAAATAGGCATGGCCACTCCCCTGATCCCGCAGGAAATCTACCTGCTCGAACGCTACAGCAGCGCGGACTACTTTAAGAAGCTGCGCGACGCCTTCGCCGATACGGTGCAGGCCGCCGAGGATGCGCTGGCCGAAGTCATGCGCACCCTGCCGCCGGACTACCGCAGCCGCCCGCGCTGGCAACAGCCCGACATCACCTGGGGCGACGTCGTGCTGCCGAACTTCCGCGACACGCTCCAGATGGTGGAAGAGGCCTATCGCGACCTGCTGCACGGCGACCCGTCTGCCATCGAGATCGCGGGCAACGTTAATACCACCTTCGCGGGCCAAATCCGGGACTATCCTTGCGACTGGATGCCGGAACCTTACGCGACGCGATTCGATGAAGCCGGAGTTTTGGCCAGCCGCTATGCGAGCAACATCGAATTTACCGCATTTGTCGGTTGGAACAGTAGTGACCTTTCCACCCGCTACGACGCAGATAGTCGCGGCCCGCTGGATGCCCCGCCGACTTGGCCGATCTACCGACTCAATCCTGCGATCCGCGTCGCGACCGACGAACCGGTCAAGGTCACTGGCATCTATCTGCCCGACGCCGATGACAGTTGCGCCCAGTTCTTCTACGCCGGCCCTCATGCAACGTCCGCCTCGGTCGGCTACGACCCCAAGACCACGCAGAACATCGACGAGGTCGACACCGTGTGGACGCTGGTCGAGCGCGTGGCGGACAGCGGCGGGGGCGTGCCCGGTGACGAAGCATCGATCGACGCGGGCGAGTGCCGTCGCCCCAACGTCCCCGCCGGCCAGCCCTGCCCCGAGGCCGGCTGGTGGTTCACGCCGGCCAAGGCCGACAGCCGGCGCTACTTCAGGCAGGACGAGATCATGCCTACGCTCGGCGGCGATTATGGTGACACCTTCTGGCAGTGGTCACCGGATCAATCCGCGCCCCGGCTCTGATCGCATGCGCGACGCTTTTGCTGGCGAGCACCGCCGCCCTCCTCTTGAACCGCTCGCCTTATCGGAGGCGGTCCGGTACCTCACAGGCTGCGCGGGACTGTGGGCTCGAATCACTTACCGAGTTCAACGGGGGTCACTGTGACGCCCACCTTCAGGGTATGCTCGCCGCCACCCTGGATCACCCCGCGGATGGGCGAGACGTCGCCGAAATCGCGCCCCCAGGCGAGAACCAGATGGTTTTCGTCGGCCAGGCAATCGTTTGTCGGATCGAGTTCGATCCAGCCGAGTTCGGGGACGAACAGGGCGACCCAGGCGTGTGAGGCGTCGGAGCCTGTCAGCCTTGGCTGACCGGGCGGGGGGTCGGTGCGCAGGTAGCCGGAGACGTAGCGCGCGGCGAGGCCGAGCGAGCGCAGGCAGCCGATCATCAGGTGGGCGAAGTCCTGGCAGACACCGCGCTTCATTTCCAGCACTTCGAGGACGGAGGTACCGACCCGGGTGGCTTCGGGATCGTAGCGGAACTCGGTGTGGATGCGGCGCATGAGGTCGCGGGCGGCGTCGATTACCGGGCGGCCGGCGACGAACGAAGGGGCGGCGTAGTCTTCGAGTTCGCGTTTGACGCGCACGCCGGGTGATTCGAAGCGCATGTGCTGAGCACCCGCGATCGCCTCCCCGAGCGCGGTCGCGCGATAGTCGAGGGCGTCGCGCACCTTCTCCCAGGCAGGACCGTCGATCGGCGTGGCGAGCCACGGGCGTGGAGCGAGCGTGAGCGTCTGCTCGCTTTCGACGTGCAGGTGGTCGTGCGAGGCCGCGAATTCGATGCGGTCAGCCGGGTTGCCGAACATGTCGATGCCGTGCGCACGCGTCGTCGGTTCGGGGTCGATGCGCAGTGCCTGGCGCTCGAGCATTTGCCAGGGCACGGGGCGCGGAACGAGGTGCAGGAGATGCCGCGCGGTCTGCACCGGCTGCGAATAGTGGTACTCGGTGGTGTGCAGGACGTGGTAGCGCATGTTCAGGCGGAGAGGATGCGCGCGGCGGGGCGGACGTGGGTGAAGAAGCGCTCGGCGATGCGGTTGGACAGGGTGGCCGAGCCGTCGTGGACGATGTGCAGGATTCGTGCGAGCTCGCTGCACCCGGCGCAGTTGGCGCAGCGCTGCATCGCCGCCGTCCCGTCCGGCAGCGCGAGTTCCAGCTCGTGCAGGGAAAACGCGTTCAGCGTGCCAACGGCATCGCGGAAAGCGGAGATGCCGTAGTCGGCCTCCCCCTCTGCCGCCCCGGATGCGGCGAGGTCGCGCTGCAGCGATTCGAGATAGCGCAGCAGCATGTCGGTCTGGAAGGCGACGGCGTGCGGATTGTCGGTGTCGAATACGACGAGGTCGAGCGTCGGCAGGACGTCGGGAGTGCGGAGATAGCGCTGGCGATAGGCTTCGGCGCAGTCGGCCAGTTCCAGCAGCGCATCGACGCCGGCCGGCTGGCCGCCGCAGGCTTCGAGGAAATGCGCGACGATGCGGCTGCGGCACTGCAGGCGCTCGATGCGGCGACCGAGGATCAGGAAGCGCCAGCCGCTGTCGCGCATCATCTCGTCCATCGCGAAGCCCGACAGCGAGACGCACGCGAGCAGGACGCGGTCCAGCGTCGACAGCAGCGTCGCGATGTCGGACGGCGCGCCGCCGTCGAGGCGCTGCCGGCGCAGGATGTCGTGCAGGCGGTTGAGGGAGTGCCAGTGGTCGATGGACAGACGATCGCGCACCTGGGTGGCGGCCCAGACGGCGCGGCGCAGGGTGGCGGCCAGGCTGCCGGGGGCGTTTTCGTCGAGCGCCCCTTCGACGAGGCGACGTGCCACGGACCGGTCTTCCTCGGGCGGCAGCAGGCCGAAGCGTTCGCAGTAGCCGACGGCGGTGGCGAGGACACCGGGTTCGTCGAAGAGGTCACCCGCTGCTGCACCGAGCGCCGTAGCGCCGGACCGAGCCGCAGCGGACGCCGACTCGCCTTCCTCGTTCAGGCGGTCGCACGCGAAGCGCAGCAGGCGGGCGCTGTTTTCGACGCGTTCGCCGTAGCGGCCGAGCCAGAACAGGTTCTCGGCGCTACGGCTGGCGATCTCGGGGCCGGCACGCACGATGTCGCCGGCACCGAGTGCGCCCTTGAGCAGGCTGAACTGGCTGACCGGCGCTTCGGACAGGACCCAGGTGTCCTTCGATGAGCCGCCGCGCTGCATCGACAGGATGTCCACGTCGCCGCTGCCCGAGACGCGCGTGAGTCCGCCGGGCATCACGCGCCAGCCTTCGGGCGTGACGACCGCATAGACGCGCACCCCGATGGCGCGTGCAACGAGGCGGCGCTCGAGCGTGGAGCTGCCTGCGTAGGGCATCGCCGGCGCCTGCGACAGCTGCACCAGTTCCTGGCCGATGTAGGCGTGCGGGCGATGGCGCAGGCGTTCGGTCCAGTGCGCACGCCCGCGGGCGTCGAGGTCGCGCCCGAACACCGGTTGCATGCGCTGCGAGGGATAGGCGGGCTTGATGACGAGTTCGGCGAGATGTTCGACGACGTAGTCGAGCGCCGGCGCTTCGCCGCACCACCAGCTGGCGACGGCCGGCATCGCGAGCGGTTCGCCGAGGAGGCGTTCGGCGAGCTTGGGCAGGAAGGCGAGCAGGCCCGCGGATTCCAGCACGCCGCTGCCCAGCGCGTTGGCGACCAGCACGCGGCCGGCGCGCGCCGCCTCGACGAGGCCCGGCACGCCGAGGGAGGATTCGCCGCGCAGTTCGAGCGGATCGGCGTAGTCGTCGTCGAGCCGGCGCAGGATCACATGCACGCGCCGGAGTCCGCCCAGCGTCTTGAGATACACGGCGTCGCCGCGCACGGTGAGGTCCTGGCCTTCGACCAGCGGGAAGCCGAGGTAGCGGGCGAGGTAGGAGTGTTCGAAGTAGGTCTCGTTGTAGGGGCCGGGCGTGAGCAGCACGATGAAGGGGGCCTCGCCGCGGTCGACGGGGGCCCAGCGCGCGAGGCTGTCCTGCACGTGGCGGAAGAAGTCCGCGAGGTGATGCACGCGCAGGTCGCGGAAAAGCTCCGGAAACAGCCGCGAGACGATCAGCCGGTTTTCGAGCGCGTAGCCGGCGCCCGAGGGCCCCTGCGTGCGGTCGGCGATCACCCACCAGCGGCCGTCCGGCGAGCGTGCGAGGTCGGCGGCATAGACGTGCAGGAAATGGCCGGACGGCGGTTGCGTGCCCTGGCAGGGCCACAGGAAGCCGTTGTGGCCGTACACCAGCGCGGCGGGCAGCGCGCCGCTGCGGATCAGGTGCTGCGGCCCGTAGAGGTCGGCGAGCACCCGGTCGAGGAGATCGGCGCGCTGCGCGACGGCGGCCTCGATGTGCGTCCATTCGTCGGCCGGCAGGATGAAGGGCAGCGGATCGAGCGTCCACGGCCGGTCGGCCCCGTGGGGATCGGCATAGACGTTGTAGGTGGTGCCGTTCTCGCGGATGCGCTCGGTGACGAAAGCCTGGCGCGCGCGCATCTGGTCGGGCGTCGAAGCGTCGAGGGCCTCGAACAGCGATCGCCAGTGCGGCCGCAATTGCTCCGCGCCCGCCAGCATTTCATCGTAGCGGCCGGTCGGGCGGACGTAGAGGGAGAGCAGCTTGTGCGGCATCGCGGAAGGTCAGGGCCTGGCTTTGCTTGATCCTCTCAAGTCTAGCGTGAAGGGGAATTCGGCGTTGCGCTGCGCGGTGTCGATCCGTGAAGGACGACCGCCGGGCGTATGACCCATGCGGAAGAAGCGCGCGAGGCGGCGCGATTCGGCCTCGAAGGCGTTCACCGGAAAAGTCTCGTAATGGCGTCCGCCGGGGTGGGCGGCGTGGTACTGGGCGCCGCCGAGCGAGCGCTGCATCCAGGTGTCGACGAGGTCGAACACCAGCGGCGCGTCGACACCGATGGTCGGATGCAGGCAGGACGCCGGCTGCCACGCGCGGTAACGCACCCCGGCGACCGCCTCGCCGACCGTGCCGGTGGGCTGCAGCGGCAGCGCTGCGCCGTTGACCGCCAGCACGTAGCGGTCCGGTGCCATGCCGCTCACCTTGACCTGCAGGCGCTCGAGCGAGGAGTCGACATAGCGCACGGTGGCGCCGGCGGCGCCCTCCTCCCCCATCACGTGCCAGGGCTCGAGCGCGTGGCGCAGTTCGACCTCGATGCCGCGCACAGCGAAGTCGCCGACCTTGGGAAAGCGGAACTCGAAATGCGGCGCGAACCATTCCTCGCGGATCGGCAGGCCGAAGGCGTTCATCTCGGCGATGACGTCGGCGAAATCCTGTTCGACGAAGTGCGGCAGCATGTAGCGGTCGTGCAGCTCGGTGCCCCAACGCACGAGGCGCTCCGGGTTGTACGGCTGTTGCCAGAAGCGCGCGACCAGCCCGCGCAGCAGGAGCTGCTGCGTGAGCGACATGCGCGCGTGCGGCGGCATCTCGAAGGCGCGCAGTTCGAGCAGGCCGTGGCGGCCGGCCGGGCCGTCGGGCGAGTACAGCTTGTCGATGCAGAACTCGGCGCGATGGGTGTTGCCGCTGACGTCGATGAGCAGGTTGCGCAGCAGGCGGTCGACGAGCCAGGGCGGGCATTGCTCGTGACTACCGATCTGCCGCTCCATCTCGCGGAAGGCGATCTCGATCTCGTGGACCGAGTCGTTGCGCGCCTCGTCGATGCGCGGCGCCTGCGAGGTCGGGCCGATGAAGAGGCCGGAGAAGAGATAGGACAGCGAGGGGTGGTTGTGCCAGTAGCCGATCAGGCTCCGGAGCAGGTCGGGGCGGCGCAGGAAGGGCGAGTCGGCGGGGGTCGCGCCGCCGAGCACGAAATGGTTGCCGCCGCCGGTGCCGCTGTGGCGACCGTCGAGCATGAACTTCTCGGTCGACAGGCGGGACTCGCGCGCGGCCTCGTAGAGGAAGGTGGTGCGGTCGACGAGCTCGTCCCACTTCGCGGCCGGGTGGATGTTGACCTCGATCACGCCGGGGTCGGGGGTGATGCTGAAATGCGCCAGGCGCGGATCGGACGGCGGCGCGTAGCCTTCGAGGATGACCGGCTGGCCGAGCGCCGCGGCGGTGTCCTCGACCGCGGTGACGATCGTGAGATAGTCTTCGAGCGCCTCGGTGGGCGGCATGAAGATGTACAGCGTGCCTTCGCGCGGCTGCGCGCACATCGCGGTGCGCGTGATCCACGCGGCGGATTCGTGCCTGGCGGGGACGCGCGCGGCAGCGGCCGCCTCGCGGGCTCTCGCCTCGTCGGCACGGGCGCGCGCCGACTGCTCGCGCAGCTGGTGGCGCAGCTGCGCATGCGTCGCGAGCGGCGGGAAGGCCTGCGACGGATCGGGCTGGTGCAGGTAGGGATAATCCCGCCGGCTGACCCAGGGCTGCGAATCGAGCGGCAGGCGGTAGCCCATCGGCGAATCGCCCGGGGTCAGGTAGCAGCGCTCGGCGCGCAGGAACCACGGCCCGGAGACCCACTGCCCGGCCGGGTCGCGCGCGATCGGCAGCACGGCGCCGACGGCGTTCGGCAGGCCGTGCGCGAACACCCGCATCAGGCGCTCGCGCTCCAGCGGATCGTCGAGCCGCGCGTCGAAGGGATCGACGTTGGCCGGCAGGCGGTGTTCGCGCCACAGGTAGTAGAAGACGTCCTCGAAAGCATCGAACACGTGTTCCGGATCGAGCGCGAGCCGCCCGGCGACACCCGCGAGGAAGCGGTTCGCAGCCGCGGCGTCGGCCCCGGCAGGATTGCGCTCGTCGGCGTAGAGCGCGGCATCGCGCCACATCGGCTCGCCGTCGCGGCGCCAGAAGGCGTTCAGCGACCAGCGTGGCAGCTGCTCGCCGGGATACCACTTCCCTTGGCCGAAGTGCATCAGGCCCCGGGCGCCGTATTTCTCGCGCAGGCGGTGATACAACGCCGCGGCGAACAGGCGCTTGGTGGGCCCCAGCGCCGTGGTGTTCCACTCGTCGTCATCGGGATCGTCGATCGCCACGAAGGTCGGCTCGCCCCCCATCGTCAGACGCACGTCGTGCGCCGCGAGCTGCGCGTCGATCTCGTGGCCGAGCGCCTCGATGCGTGCCCACTGCGCGTCCGTGTAAGGCTTGGTGACGCGCGGCGCCTCCCGGATGCGCTCGACCTTCATCGCGTGCGCGAAATCGCATTCGCAGTCGTCGACGAGGCCGCTGATCGGCGCCGCCGACGAGGGCTCGGGGCTGCATGCGAGCGGGATGTGGCCTTCGCCGGCCAGGAGGCCCGAGGTCGGATCGAGGCCGATCCAGCCCGCGCCCGGCAGATAGACCTCGCACCACGCGTGGAGGTCGGTGAAGTCCGCCTCGGGGCCGCTCGGGCCGTCGAGCGACTTCACGTCGGCGGCGAGCTGGATCAGGTAGCCGGACACGAAGCGCGCCGCCAGCCCCAGGTGACGCAGCAGCTGCGCGAGCAGCCAGGCGGTGTCGCGGCAGGAACCGCTGCCGAGCGCCAGCGTCTCCTCGGGCGTCTGCACGCCGGGTTGGAGGCGGATCACGTAGCCGACGTCCTGCTGCAGCTTCGCGTTCAGGTCGACGAGAAAGTCGATGGTGCGGCGCCTGCCGCGCGGGATCGCCTCCAGGTAAGCGGCGAAGCGTTCCCCCAGCCCCTTGCCGATGCTCATGCGGTGCAGGTAGGGCGCGAGCTCGACGCGCTGCGCCTCGCTGTACGCGAACGGGAAATGATCGGCCTCCGGTTCGAGGAAGAAGTCGAACGGATTCAGCACCGCCATCTCGGCCACGAGATCGACCTCGACGCGGAATTCCCGCGTCGGCTCCGGGAACACGAGGCGCGCGAGGTAGTTGCCCTGCGGATCCTGCTGCCAGTTGATGAAGTGCTTGGCCGGCAGCACCTTCAGCGCATACGACAGGATGCGCGTGCGGCTGTGCGGGCACGGTCGAAGGCGCACGACTTGCGGCCCGAGCCGGACCGGCCGGTCGTACTGATAATGGGTGACGTGGTTCAGGGCGACGTGGATCGACACGCTGGATCTCCGCGGATTGTCGGGGCACCGGGCGAGCCGCTGCGATGCGGCACGCTCACAGCCAGTCGGGGTTGGGCAGTTCGGCGAACGCGTCGCGCAGCCGCTCGCCCCACTGGCCGCGGATCTGCATGTAGTACGCGTGATCCTGGTCGATCGACAGGTGGGACTTCACGGAGAGCGCGTCGCGCTCGACCACGCACAGGTCGAGCGGCAGGCCCACCGACAGGTTTGAGCGGATCGTCGAATCCATCGACACCAGCGCGCACTTGGCCGCGTCGGAAAGCGCGGAGCCGTAGCGCAGCACGCGGTCGATGATCGGTTTGCCGTACTTCGATTCGCCGATCTGGATGTAGGGGGTGTCCTCGGTGGCCTCGATGAAGTTGCCCGCGGCATAGATGTTGAAGAGGCGCGGCGTCTCGCCGTAGATCTGCCCGCCGACGATCAGCGAGGCGTTGAACTCGACGCCGAAGTCGCGCAGCGCCTCGGCATCGCGCCGGTGCACCTCGCGCACGACATCGCCGACGTGGCGTGCGACCTCGAACATGTTCGGCGCGTTGAAGAGGTTGGCCGAATCGGTGAGCGCCAGGCGCTCGCTGACGATGTTCACGATCGACTGGCTCACCGACAGGTTGCCCGACGTCAGCATCACGACGACACGCTCGCCCGGCCGCTGCCAGACGTGCATCTTGCGGAAGGTGTTGATGTGATCGACCCCCGCGTTGGTACGCGAGTCGGAGAGGAAGACCAGCCCCTTTTCGAGGCACATCGCGACACAATAGGTCATGGCATTCGCTCGCTAAGGGGCCACGGGCGGCAGGTGCCGACCGCGGCGGATCAAGGGAGGGTTGGCTCGCCCGGCTCGCCGCCGACGAGGAAGTCGTCGCTGATGCGCGCGCTCAGGTCGCCGATCGCATCGATGAAATCGTCCAGCCACGCGTGCAGCCCGCGCGCGAAGATGTCGTCCATGCGGGCGTAGCGCAGCGCCGCATAGAGCTGGCCGGCGCGGCGCACGGTCTCGTCGGAGCGGCTGTTGCGCACCTTGCCGAGGATCCGGACGATCCCCTCCATGCACGAATGCAGCGCCCGCGGCAGGTCCTCGCGCAGGATCAGCAGTTCCGCGACGCGCTCGGGCGTGATCACGTCGCGATAGACCTTGCGATACACCTCGAACGCCGACACCGAGCGCAGCAACGCGCCCCAGTGGTAGAAATCGCTGGCTTCGCCGAGATCGTCCGCCTCGCCGTGCTGCACGCCGGCGAGACTGTGGTACTTCACGTCGAGGATGCGCGCGGTGTTGTCGGCGCGCTCGAGCAGGGCCCCCAGGTGGATGAACTGGAAGGCCTCGTCGCGCAGCATCGTGCCGAACATCGCCCCGCGCAGCAGCGAGGCGCGCTGCTTCACCCAGTCGAAGAAGGCCGCGATCCCTCCGAGGCAGATCGCGTCGAAGCTCTGGTCGCGCAGTTGCAGCCAGGTCTCGTTGATCGTCTCCCACATCTCCGCCGTCAGCGTGCCGCGCACCGCGCGGGCATTCTCGCGCGCCGCGCGCAGGCAATTGTAGATCGACGACGGCTGCGTCTCGTCGCGCACCATGAAGTGCAGCACTTTCGTCGCCGTGACCTCATCGTGCCGTTTCGCGTACGCAAATTGGAGGCTGTTCAGCGCGATGATGGCGTTCCAGTTGCTGCGCTCGGTCTCGGCGTCATGCGGGACGAGCGACATCTGGTAGGTCACATCGAGCAGACGCGCGAGATTCTCGGCGCGTTCGGAATAACGGGCCATCCAGTAGAGATGATCGGCCGTGCGGCTCAGCATGATCCGGACTCCGGCGCGACGGGCGTGGTCGGGAGGCGGGGACGGAGCCGCTCACGCATGGCCGTTCTCCAGCACCCACGTGTCCTTGGTCCCGCCCCCCTGCGAGGAATTGACCACCAGCGAGCCCTCCCGCAGCGCAACGCGCGTGAGCCCGCCGGACACCAGCGACACCTCCTTGCCCGAGAGCACGAAAGGCCGCAAGTCGATGTGGCGCGGCGCGATGCCGCTCTCGACGTAGGTCGGGCAGGTCGACAAGGCGAGCGTCGGCTGCGCGATGTACTTCTCCGGGTGCGCGCTCAACACCGCGCGGAACCGCTCGATCTCGGCCTTCGTCGCAGCCGGCCCCACCAGCATCCCGTAGCCGCCCGCGCCATGCACCTCCTTGACCACCAGCTCGGACAGGTGCTCCAGCACATGGCGCAGCTTGTCCTTCTCGCGGCAGCGGTAGGTCGGCACGTTGTTGAGGATCGGCTCCTCACCGAGGTAGAAGCGCACCATCTCGCCGACATAGGGGTAGATGGACTTGTCGTCCGCGACGCCGGTGCCGATCGCGTTGCACAGCGTCACCCGCCCCGCGCGGTAAGCCTTCAGCAGGCCGGGCACGCCCAGCAGCGAATCGGGACGGAAAGCGCGCGGATCGAGGAAATCGTCATCGATGCGGCGATAGATCACGTCCACGCGCCTCGGCCCGCGCGTCGTGCGCATGTATACGGCATCGTGATCGATGAAAAGGTCGCGCCCCTCCACCAGTTCGACCCCCATCTGCTGCGCGAGGAAGGAATGCTCGAAGTAGGCGGAGTTGAACGCCCCCGGCGTCATCACGACCACCGTCGGATCCTCCACGCCGGCCGGCGCCACCGCGCGCAGCGTCTCCAGCAGCAGGTCCGGGTAGTGCTCGACCGGCGCGATCTTCTGCTGCGCGAACAGCTCCGGGAAGAGCCGCATCATCATCTTGCGGTTCTCGAGCATGTAGGACACGCCCGACGGCACGCGCAGATTGTCCTCCAGCACGTAGAACTCCCCCGCCCCCGCGCGCACGACATCCACGCCCGCGATATGCGCGTAGATGCCGTTCGGCACCTTGAAGCCCTTCATCTCCGGGCGGAACTGCGCGTTGTCGAGCACCTCGTCGGCGGGGATGCGGCCCGCGCGCAGGATGTCCTGGTCGTTATAGATGTCGTCCAGGAACATGTTCAGCGCCTTCACGCGCTGCTTCAGGCCGGCGCGCAGCGTCTTCCATTCCGCATTGGGGATGATGCGCGGGATGGTGTCGAAGGGGATCAGCCGCTCGGTGCCCGCCTCCTCGCCATACACCGCGAAAGTGATGCCCAGGCGGCGGAACGCAAGATCGGCCTCGGCCCGCTTGCGCGCCATCACGTCCGGCGACAGCCCGCGCGCCCACGCCTCGAACGGAGCGTAGTGCGCGCGCGTCTTCGCATCCGCGTCGTGCATTTCGTCGAAAGACAGCGTCGTCATGATGCCTCGATTCCAGATGCAATTGACCGAACATCGGCGAAGACCGTGCCACGGCGCGCCTCTCCAGGGAAGATACGCAAATTCATGTCATCCGCACGATTTCCGCATAAACAGGCACCAAGCCGGTGCGCGCTCCCGCGCCTTTCGATGTGCAACAGCGATGCGATGCACCGGAAAGCGTCCCCCGGCCCGCCTCACACCACTGCGCGGGGCACCGTGGGACAAGGAGCAATAAACTTCATCCTAGGAAAAAATCGTGCACTCTGCGGCCCCGGATTCGCCCCGCACCAAGCAGGGCCCGGGCGCGGACAACTCAAGGCTCACCGTCGTCTTCGGCGGGATCGTATGCAACGACATTCTCCTGCTCGGCCGGATCGTTGCGCGCAACAATCGCACGTGCCGGCGCGCTGTCGCTGAGATTGAAAGCCTGATGCGGGACATCCGGCGGAATGAAGAGGAACTCCCCGGCCCCGGTCACCACCCGCTCGCGCAGCCCCGGCCCGTAGCGCGTCTCGACGCTCCCCTCCAGCACGTAGATCGCGGTCTCGTAGCCGCGATGACGATGCGGCGCGGCGACGCCTCCGGGGGGAATGACGACCATGTGCATCGACAGGCCGCGGCTGCCGGCCGTTTCGCCCGAGATGCCGACGAAGTAAGGCAGTCGCTGCCGCGTGGCGATTTCGCGATCGGGACGAACGGCCACCACGGTCCGGGAAGGAATCGGGTTCGGGTTCGACATGCGCACTTCCTGCGAGCGACGGCGCGGCGCGAATGCGTCGCAGGCATCGCACCCTGTTCAGGGTAGTCCGCGGAACCGGCGCTGTCGAGAACGCCCCGCCGACGATGCGGACGGGGCGCCCCAAAAGCAACAGGGGCTTGCATCGCTGCAAGCCCCTGCCATGTTTGGTGCTGGTGAGAGGAATCGAACCCCCGACCTACTGATTACGAATCAGTTGCTCTACCAACTGAGCTACACCAGCGAAAGAGGCGAGAATATACCGCACGATTTTTGATCGTACAAGTACCTGTCTCCGGATGATCGCAAATCCCCACCGCCGCTCACTCGACGATCGACGGCGGCGACGAAACCCAGTAATCGGGACGCCCGTAATGGTTCTTCAGGTGGTCGATGAAGAGCCGCACCCGCAGCGCGAGCCGCTTGCGCTGCGGGAACACCGCGTAGATCCCCATCGTCGGCGCGGCAAACTCGTCGAGCACGGTCACGAGGCGCCCGGCGCGCAGGTCGGCGTCGACTTCCCACAGCGAGCGCCAGGCGAGTCCGTCGCCGGCCAGTGCACACTGGTGCAGCACCGCGCCGTCGTTGCATTCGAGCCGCCCGCTGACCTTCACCGTGAGCGTCTCCCCCTTCTCGTCGCAGAACAACCAGCCGCGCTGCTGGCCCAGCGACAGGCAGTTGTGGGCGGCGAGATCCGGCGGCGCCTCGGGCGAGCCGTGGCGGGCCAGATAGGCCGGACTCGCGACCACCACGCGCCGGTTGTCGGCCAGCCGGATCGACACGAGGCTGGAATCGGACAACTCGCCGATGCGGATCGCGCAGTCGATGCCCTCGTTGACCAGATCCACGACGCGGTCGGTGAGATCCAGCGTGCACGACACATCCGCATTCATCTCCAGGAATTCGCGCAGCAGCGGCGCGACATGCAGCCGCCCGAAACCCGCCGGCGCGGACACGCGGATATGGCCGCTCGCCTTGACCCCGCCGAGGCTCACCGAGGCCTCGGCGTTCGCGAGATCGTTGAGGATGCGCTGGCAATCCTCGAGGAAGGCCGCGCCTTCGAAGGTGAGCGAGATGCTGCGCGTCGTGCGCGTCAGCAGCTTCACGCCCAGCCGCTGTTCGAGCGCATCGAGGCGGCGCCCGATCACGGCCGGCGTGACCCCCTCCGCCCGGGCAGCGGCCGACAGGCTACCCCTGGTCGCGACGCCAACGAAGGTTTCGACCTGCTTGAACGCGTCCATTTTGTACTTTTAGTAAAAGATAAATTGACCGTACAGGGTATTCAGTCTTATACAAGAGTTCAATACACTTCATCCTCAACGAAGGGTGGAGGAGACGCTACCCGAAAGTGCAGACGTCCACGTGGCCGGCAGCAATGCCGGCCACGCAAGGCGCGAATTTCAACACCAGGATTCCACATGAAACCCTCCGAGCGCATCCGCGCAGTCGCCTTCGACGCCTTCGGCACGCTGTTCGACGTGTACTCGGTGGGCGCGCTCGCGGAGCAGCTCTTTCCGGGCAAGGGCGAGGCGCTGACCGCGCTGTGGCGCCTGAAGCAGATCGAGTATTCCTTCATCCACACGCTGTCCGGCCGCTACAAGCCTTTTTTCGAAATCACCGGGGACGGCTTGGCGTTTGCGGCAAAGAGGCTGGGGCTGGCGATGAACGACTCGCAGCGCCGCCAGCTGATGAACCAGTACGCCTGCCTGTCGCCCTTCCCCGAAAACCTCGGCGCGCTGCGGGCGCTGCGCGCGCTCGGCATCCCGATGGCGGTGCTGTCGAACGGCACGCTGCAGATGCTCGATGTCGCGATCAAGAGCGCGGGCATGACCGGGCTCTTCGACCACGTCCTGTCGGTGGACGCGGTGCGCCAGTACAAGACGTCCGACGCTGCGTACCAGCTCGGCCCCGACGCCTTCGGCGTGCCGGCGAAGGAAATCCTCTTCGTCTCCTCGAACGGCTGGGATGCGGCCGGCGCGACCTGGTTCGGCTATACGACGTTCTGGATCAACCGCGCCCAGCTGCCGCAGGAAGAGCTCGGCGTGACACCCACCGCCGTCGGCCAGCGCCTCACCGACATCGTCGAATTCGTGCAGTCGCGCTGCGCGCCGGCCTCCCGCTGATGACCGCCGGCGAAATCCTCCTCGTCGGACTGGCGGCCACGATGGCAGGCGCGATGAATTCGGTCGCCGGCGGCGGCACCTTCTTCTCCTTCCCGGCCCTGCTCACGATCGGCGTGCCGCCGGTGGTCGCCAACGCGAGCAACGCGGTCGCACTGTGGCCCGCGAGCCTGTCCGGCGCCTGGGCCTACCGCCGCGAGCTCGCACGCTTCCGCACGGGCCTCGCCGCGCTGTCGCTGGTCGCGCTCGTCGGCGGCATGGCGGGCGGCGTGCTGCTGCTCTCCACCGGGGACGACACCTTCTCGCAGCTGATCCCGTGGCTGCTCCTGACCGCGACCGTGATGTTCGCCGCCAGCGGACGGATCTCCGCACTCCTCGCGCGGCTGCGCCAGCGCCCCGCCGACGGTCCGTCGCACGGCAGCGCAGGCGGCCTGCTGTTCCAGCTCGGCGTGTCGATCTACGGCGGCTTCTTCGGTGCGGGCATGGGCATCGTGATGATCGCCGCGCTCGCGATCCAGGGCCACCGCGACATCCACGACATCAACGCACTCAAGAACTGGCTGTCCGCGATCATCTACAGCGTCGCCGTCGTCACTTTCGTCGTCGCCGGCGCGGTCAGCTGGCCGCACACGCTGGTCATGATCGTCACCGCCGCCATTGGCGGCTACTGGGGGGCGGTCGGTGCCCGCAAGGTCCCGGCCGCGTGGTTGCGCCGTTTCATCATCGGGGTGGGCAGCATCCTCACCACCTACTATTTTCTTAAGACACTCTGACCTAGAGAGCGAGGAATCATGAGCACGAGAATCCAATGCCACCAACTGCAGGTCGACGCCGAGCTGCACCGTTTCATCGAAACCGAAGCCCTGCCGGGAACCGGCATCGACGCCGGCGCGTTCTGGAAGGGGTTCAGCGAGCTCGCTAATGAACTCGCACCGAAGAACCGCGCGCTGCTCGCCGAACGCGACCGCCTGCAGACCGAACTCGACAACTGGCACCGCGCCCACCCCGGCCCGATCCAGGACATGCCGGCCTACCGCGCCTTCCTCGAGAAGATCGGCTACCTGCAGCCGGTGCCGGCGCCGTTCAAGATCACGACCGCGAACGTCGACAGCGAAATCAGCGAACAGGCCGGCCCGCAGCTCGTGGTGCCGATCATGAATGCCCGTTACGCGCTCAACGCCGCGAACGCGCGCTGGGGCAGCCTCTACGACGCGCTGTACGGCACCGACGCGATCCCCTCGGACGGCGGCGCCGAAGCCGGCTCGTCGTACAACCCGGTGCGCGGCGCGCGCGTCATCGCCTTCGGCCGCAACCTGCTCAACCAGGCCGCGCCGCTTGCGCAGGGCGACCACGCGAAGGCCGCCGGCTACACCGTCGAGGGCGGCAAGCTGGTCGTCACGCTGCAGGACGGCTCGAAGACCGGCCTCGCCGACGCCGCGAAGTTCGCCGGCTTCCAGGGTGACGCGGCCGCACCGAAAGCCGTGCTGCTGAAGAACAACGGCCTGCACCTCGAGATCCAGTTCGACCGCAACCACCCGATCGGCAAGACCGACGCCGCCGGCATCAAGGACGTGCTCGTCGAAGCCGCCGTCACGACGATCATGGACTGCGAGGACTCGACCGCCGCGGTCGACGCCGAAGACAAGGTCGTCGTCTATCGCAGCTGGCTGGGCCTGATCACCGGCACCCTCGTCGAGACCTTCGAGAAGGGCGGCAAGATGGTCGAGCGCAAGATGAACCCGGACCGCGAATACACCGCCCCGAACGGCGGCGCGCTCCGTCTGCACGGCCGCTCGCTGCTCTTCATCCGCAACGTCGGCCACCTGATGACCAACCCGGCCATCCTGCTTGCCGACGGCGCCGAGATCCCCGAAGGCATCATGGACGGCGTCGTCACGACGCTGATCTCGATGCGCGACCTGAAGCTCAAGCGCAACTCGCGCACCGGCAGCATGTACATCGTGAAGCCGAAGATGCACGGCCCGGCCGAAGTCGCCTTCGCCTCCGAGCTCTTCGGCCGCGTCGAGCAACTGCTGGGCCTGCCGGCCAACACGATGAAGGTCGGCATCATGGACGAGGAGCGCCGCACCTCGGTGAACCTCGCCGGCTGCATCAAGGCCGCCGAATCGCGCGTCGCCTTCATCAACACCGGCTTCCTCGACCGCACCGGCGACGAGATGCACACCGCGATGGAAGCGGGCCCGATGATCCGCAAGGGCGACATGAAGACCTCCGCGTGGATCCAGGCCTACGAGCGCCAGAACGTGCTGGTCGGCCTCGACTGCGGCCTGCGCGGCAAGGCGCAGATCGGCAAGGGCATGTGGGCGATGCCGGACCTGATGGCCGAGATGCTCAAGCAGAAGATCGGCCACCCGAAAGCCGGCGCCACGACCGCGTGGGTGCCCTCGCCCACCGGCGCGACCCTGCATGCGCTGCACTACCATCAGGTGGATGTCCATGCCGTGCAGCAGGAGATGGAGAAGATCAGCCTCGCCGCCGAGCGCGACACCCTCCTCACCAACCTGCTGACGGTGCCGGTCGCGGCCTCCGCGAACTGGAGCGCGACCGAGATCCAGCAGGAACTCGACAACAACACCCAGGGCATCCTCGGCTACGTCGTGCGCTGGATCGATCAGGGCGTGGGCTGCTCGAAGGTGCCGGACATCAACAACATCGGCCTGATGGAAGACCGCGCGACGCTGCGCATCTCCAGCCAGCACATCGCCAACTGGCTGCGCCACGGCGTGACCACCGAGGCGCAGGTCACGGAAACCTTCAAGCGCATGGCCGTGGTGGTCGACCAGCAGAACGCCGGCGATCCGCTGTACCAGCCGATGGCGCCCGACTTCGACAAGTCGGTGGCCTTCCAGGCCGCGAAGGACCTCGTGTTCAAGGGCTGCGCGCAACCGAGCGGCTACACCGAGCCGCTGCTGCACAAGTGGCGCCAGGTGAAGAAGGCGCAACGCTGAGTCGCGCCGCGGGCCGCTCCGGCGGCCCCGACACCAGGGACGGCACCGCAGACGCGGTGCCGTTTTCGTTTCCGCCCGCTCAGGTCGCGAGCGGCAACAGCAGCCCCTGGGCGCATTCGACCACTGCGTCCGGAAACGGCTGCGAACGGCGCGTTTCGGGGTTCAGGCACACCACGGTGAACTCGCAAATCGCGCACACTTCGCCGTTCTCCGTGTTCGTGAGTTCGTGGCGGAAGCGCAGCACCTTCTCGCGCATCTCGACGACCCCGGTACGCACGACGATGGTGTCGCCCGGGTACAGCTCCTTCTTGTAGCTGATGTTCTGCTGCACCGCGGCCAGCTTGAACTCGCCGCTGCGCAGCCGCGACGGGCTCAGTCCGAGCATCCCGTAAAACTGCCAGCAGGCCGCATCGAAAAACTCCATGTAGGCACGCACGTTGATGTGCCCCATGTGATCCCGCTGCCATTCATGCGCCGTGCCGCGCGCCGTCTCCACCATCGCCATGCCGGTCTCCTTGTCCTTGCGAATTGTTGGAAAGCGAACGATAGGCCCCGACGCGGCGCCAGGGCAATAGCGGCATTCGACCCGTATGCTCGGGTATCATTCGCTGCACCGCACAATTCCTGATTCCCTGCATGGACATCATCACCGACATCATCCTGCGCGCCGGCCGCTCCGCCGTCGAACTCGCGCTGTTCGTCCTGCTGCCGGTGATGGTCGTGATGCTGTCGCTGATGCGCCTGCTCGAAGCGAAGGGCGTGCTCGACCGCTTCGTGCACGCGCTGGCCCCGCTGCTGCGTCCCGCCGGACTCACCGGCCTGGGCGTTTTCGCCGCCCTGCAGATCAACTTCGTCAGTTTCGCCGCGCCGATCGCAACGCTGACGATGATGGAAAGTCGCGGCGCCTCCGACCGCCATCTGGCGGCAACGCTGGCGATGGTGATGGCGATGTCGCAGGCCAACGCGGCCTTTCCGATGATCGCGATGGGGCTCGATTTCGGCCTCACGCTCGCGCTGTCGGTCGTCGGCGGCCTCGTTGCCGCGGCCGTCACCTACCACGGCTTCGGCCGCGGACTGTCGGCCAGCGAAGGTCCGGTGGACGAGACCCTGCACCACCGTGTCGCCGAAGACGCCAAGGGCGTGCTCGACGTCATCAACCGTGCCGGCGCGGAAGCCTTCAAGATCGCCGTCGGCGCGATTCCCATGCTCGTGCTCGCACTCGTCGCGGTGATGGCGCTGCGTTCGAGCGGCGCGGTGGATCTCCTCACCCGTGCACTCGCGCCGGTGCTCGCTGCCGTATCGATCGACCCGGCGCTGATCCTGCCGACCCTGACCAAGTACATCGGCGGCGGCACGGCGATGATGGGCGTGATGGACGACATGCTGCGGGACGGCACCGCGAGCGTCGCGATGCTGAACCGCAGCGCCGGCTTCCTCATTCACCCGCTGGACGTCCCGGGCGTCGCCGTGCTCATCTCCGCCGGCAGGCGCGTCGCCGGCGTCTGGAAGCCGGCTGCGGTGGGCGCGGGCGTGGGCATCCTCGCGCGCACCGTCGGTCACGTATGGCTCGCGTGAGCCGCCGGACGCCGCGTCAGAACTCCAGTGTCAGGCTGACCCAGTAGCGCGGATCGAGAAACTGCGGCGGTGCAAAATCCGGGTCGTGACGATCCGCCCCGCGCCGCCTGAACTCCGCGCGCCTGCCCTCGATGCCCTGCCCGGTCAGGGCCACCTCGCCACGTGTCGGGCCGGCCCGGAACGGGTAGGCGAGGCGCACGTCCGTGCGATCGAAGGGGTCGACCGAGGTGCCGGCCGTCCACTGGAAGCGCCCGTAGCGGAAGTGCGCGATCGACATCTGCGCCCCGCCCGGCAACTCCTGCGTCCAGCGCAGCACCGTCGCCCTGGTCGGCGCCGAGTGGTTCATGTGACGCTCGGCGTTGCGCGCGGTCTGTGCGTTCAACGCGAACACCTGCTCGTTCACACGGGAATCGATGTGGGTGAAGGTCTGGTTGAGCGTGAACTCGCTGCCCTGCCGCGGGCGCCAGCGCAGCACGTATTCGGCGCCGCGAATGTCGAGATCCTGCCCGTTGATGAAGTCCGTATAGCTCCCGCAAACACGCGGCCTCTTGAGCAGGCCGAGCACTTCGCACTGCGGCGGCACCAGCGCCCGCGGCACCGACAGGATGCGATCGCTGACCTTCTCCTGAAAGGCCCGGACATCGACGAACAGCCCCTGCTCGCGGAAATCCCCCAGATAGCCGATCTCGGCGACGTCGATGCGCTCCTGGTCGACGTCGCCGCTCGCCATGCGCTCGATTTCCAGCGGAATCACACCGAACGGCCGCCCGGCGTTCACCGCGCCGTAGATCTCGCGCGATCTCGCTTCGGTGAGGGAAGGAATGCGGTGCGCGCGCGAAAGACCGGTACGCAGCGTCTGGCGCGACGACAGGTGATAGTTCACCGCCAGGCGTGGGGCAAGCGAGGTATCCGAGAGCGAGTCGTTCTCCCAGGTCAGACCCAGGTTGGTCGTCCACGCCTCCGACGGCCGCCACTCGAAATTGCCGAACAGGCGATTCACGTGCTGCCGCACGGCGTCGCCACCGCGCCCGTAGAATTGCTGACCGCGAACGGCGTCATGGCGCGCCCCCGCGCCCCACACGAGCCGGGTCTCGGGTGAGGGCACCATCGTGTGCTGGAGCTCGAGCTCGTCGCGCGTCGTGCTCGTGTGGTAGTCGATGAACAGGCTCAGGCCTTTCTCGCGCGCAAAAAAGGCGTCGTCGTACACCTCGTTCGAACGCGTGTAGCGCGCGGACAGGGAGCCGCCGTCGGACAGGTTGCGCGTCCAGCCGAAGGAGAGGAACTCCTTGACCGCCTTCTGCTCGCGCGGCGGATTGGTGGGGGCGTCGATGAAGCCCGTGCGCAGCGCCATCTCCACGTTGCCGGCCTGCACCTGCAGTTCGTCGGCGCCCCCCAGGGGGATATCCGCGCGCAGATTCACCCGCCGGTTCTCGCGACGGTCGTCGAAATCCTTCACGCCGTCGTCGCGGGTACTCTCGGCGCTCACGCGCACCGCGGCATCGCCGATGCGCATGCCCGCGCGCACGTGCCGGTCCGCAACGCCGTCGTTGCCTTGCCCGACGCGCACGCGCACCCCGCGAGTATCGGCCGCGGCCCGCGTCACGACATTCACGACGCCGAGGAAGGCATTCGAGCCGTAGGCGGCGGAGTTGGAACCCCGAATCACCTCGATGCGCTCGATCTCGTCCAGGGAGACGTCGATCAGGTTCCACGCGATGCCGCCGAAGAACAGCGGGCTATACTGCGAGCGCCCGTCGATCAGGACCTGCAAGCCGCGGGTATTCCGGTCGGTCATGCCGTGGTAGACCGCGCTGGGGGCCCCGAACTCCGAGTGCGCAACGAGAAAGCCCGGCACCAGGCGCAGCAGGTCCGCGAGATCCCGGGCGCCCGAGGTGCGTATCGTCTCGGCATCGATGACGGTGACCGAGCCCGGCGCGTCGCGCAAGGGCTGCGCGAGCCGCGACACCGAAAGCACGACGGGCAGCTCATCGAAGAAGGGGTCCTCGGTCACCCGGGCAAGCGGGCCGATCTCATTTGCCCCCACGGCCGGGCCCGCGAGCACGGCCATCAAGGCCACCGAAGCGTTTCTTACCCCCATCACGACCCCGTTCGATTTCCGGACTGCGTTATTGCGCCGCCATTGTTTGTGCAGTGCGAAGCGATGGTACCCACAGGGGGAACCTTCCCGCAATCCCGCCTGCACGGCGCATGTCCGTTCGCGGCGCCATGCCGGACGCCACGCTCATCATTGAGGCAGAATTATTTCACATGGCGATGCAACATTTCGCATGACAGGTATCGAGCCTGCCCAAAATGGGGCTAAATCACCCATCATCGATCCGATACCGCTGTGCCGGCTGCCCGGTGGCACCCAACGAATCCCGCCCCGCATGCCGGTATCAGACACTAGAATGACAGTCATTTGCTCGACGGGGCCCCTGCAAGCCAATGATCGGCGGACTCACCCTCCTTCTCGTGTTCCAACTGGTCGGCGAAGCCCTCGTCCGCGGCCTGAGCCTCCCGATTCCCGGCCCGGTCATCGGCATGGGCCTCCTGTTCATCGCCCTGGTGCTGCGCGGCGGCCCGAACGAGCAGTTGCGCGGCACCGCGACGGGCATCCTGCAGCACTTTTCGCTGCTGTTCGTCCCGGCCGGCACCGGCGTGATGCTCCACTTCCACCGCCTCGCCGACGAATGGCTGCCGCTCACGGTCGCACTGGTCGCGAGCACGCTGCTGTCGATCGCCGTGTCCGCACTGCTCCTCCAGGCGCTGTCCCGCCACGCCAGACACCGCGAGGACCGGCCATGAGACCCGCGCTCGGCGAAATCTGGGTCTACCTGGCGACGACCCCTCTGCTCGGCCTGACCCTCACGCTGCTCGCCTACCAGGGCGCCTTCTGGGTGTACCGGCGCGCGAACCACCACCCGCTGCTCAATCCGGTGATGGTCGCCGTGACCGTCCTCGTGCTCGTGCTGACGCTCACCGGCACGCCCTACCAAACCTACTTCGACGGCGCGCAATTCGTGCACTTCCTCCTCGGCCCGGCGACCGTCGCGCTGGCCATCCCGCTTTATGCGCAGTGGGAACGCCTCAAGGGCATGCTGCTGCCGCTGCTCGTGAGCCTGGCTGCCGGCTCGCTCACGGCCGCCCTGTCGGCCGTCGGCATCGCGGCGCTGCTCGGCGCGAGCCGCGAATCGGTGATGTCCATGGCGCCCAAGAGCGTCACGATGCCGATCGCGATGGGCGTCGCCGAGCGCCTCGGCGGGCTGCCCTCGCTGACCGCGGTGCTGGTGATGAGCACCGGCATCCTCGGCGCCGTCTGCGCCCGCTACATCTACCGCATCCTGCACGTCGACGACTACGCCGTGCGCGGCTTCGCGGTCGGCCTCGCCTCGCACGGCATCGGCACGGCACGCGCCTTCCAGGTGAACGAGCAGGCCGGCGCGTTCGCCGCGCTGGCGATGGGGCTCAACGGCCTGCTGACCGCGCTGATGCTGCCATGGCTCCTGCCCTGGCTGGAATCACTCCTGCCCTGATCGCCCGCCCCTTCGCATTCCCTTCCCCTGACCGAGCCCGACGGAATCCGCCCCCGATGACCGCCCTGCTTCGCTGGTTCGACCGCACCATCCTCGAACTCGGCCGCGAGATGCGCCTCTCCTACCTGCCGCCGCTGATGGTCTATGTCGCGGCGGGTGTCTCCGGCCTCACCGGCATCGTCGGCACCTTCTTCGTCAAGGACTACCTCGGCCTGTCGGCGTCCTTCCTCGCCGCGCTGGGCTTCTGGGCCGGCATCCCGTGGGCGCTCAAGATGCCCATCGGCCATCTCGTGGACCTCCTGTGGCGCCACAAGGCCGGCCTCGTCTATCTCGGCGCCTCCCTCATCGCCGCGAGCCTCGCGATCATGATCGGACTGATCGGCAATCCCGCCGCGATGCGTCAGCTGATGTCGGCCGAAGCCTGGTTCGTGCTGTCCACGCTGCTCGCACCGGTCGGCTACGTGATGCAGGACGCCGTCGCCGATGCGATGACCGTCGAGGCCGTACCGCGCCTCGACGCCGACGGAGCCCCGTTCCCCGAGGAGACCGTGCGCCTGATGCACACGACGATGCAGATGCTCGGCCGCGTCGCCATCATCGGTGGCACGGTGCTCGTGTCGCTCGCCAACGTCGCGATGTTCGAGGGCAGCGAAGCCCTGCCGGAAGCCGAAAAGGTCGCAATCTACGTGCGCATCTACGAATACGCGCTGGTGATCCCGCTGCTCTCGGTGAGCGGCGTGCTCCTCTCGGGCATCCTCAAGCGCCGCGAAGCCCGGCGCCTCGCGCGCCTCGGGTACGACGCGGCTGCGATCGACCGCCTCGTGCACGCCCCCGAGCAGGCGACCACCCCCAACTGGTGGATCCTCGGCGGCAGCGCCGCCTTCGTCGCGCTCACGCTCGCGGTCGGCCTGTCCGGCCTCGGCTACGGCCAGGAGCTGATCTTCGGCGCATCCTTCGTGATCATCGGCGTGATGATCTTCCGCCTGGTGCGCGAACTGGCGGACGACGCCCGCCGCACGCTGCTCGGCACCATCATCGTGATCTTCGTCTTCCGCGCCATGCCGGGACCGGGCGCGGGCGCGAGCTGGTGGATGATCGACGAGCTCGGCTTCGACCAGAGCTTCCTGTCGCGGCTCGACCTCATCACCAGCGCACTGACGCTCGCCGGGCTCTTCATCTTCCGCCGCTTCATGGCGGAAAAGTCGATCGCGCAGATCGTGATCTTCCTGACCGTCGCCGGCACGCTGCTGTCGCTGCCTCTCCTCGGCATGTTCCACGGCCTGCACGCGTGGACCGCGGCGGCGACGGGCGGATTCGTCGACGCGCGCTTCATCGCCATCGCCAACACCGCGCTCGAATCGCCGCTCGGACAGGTGTCGATGGTGCCGATGCTCGCGTGGATCGCGAACTCCGCGCCGCCGCACCTCAAGGCGACCTTCTTCGCGGTGATGGCCTCGTTCACGAACCTCGCCCTGTCCGCCTCGCAGCTCGGCACCAGGTACCTCAACGAGATCTACACGATCACCCGCGAGGTGCACGACGCCGCGAGCGGCACCGTCACGGTGCCGGCGAACTACGCCGAGCTCGGCCAGCTCCTCGTGGCGGTCCTGCTGCTGGGCTTCGCACTGCCCCTGCTGGCGATCGCCGCGACGCGCCTGCTCGGCCTGCGCAGCGCATGAGCATAGGCGCGAAACCGTTGCGCCGCCGTCGCGACAGGGGGAAACTGCGAGTCAAAGGCCACGTGAGGACAAGTCCATGACACCCGCTTCGGTTCACGACATCCGCAACCTCGCCCTGCTGGGCCACGCCGGCTGCGGCAAGACCACCCTGCTCGAAGCCCTGCTCGTCGCCTCCGGTACCATCGGCGCCGCCGGCACGATCGAACGCGGCGACACCGTCAGCGATTTCGACCCCCAGGAAAAGGCGATGGGGCATTCGCTGTCGACTTCGCTCGCGCACCTGGAATGGGCCGGGCACTGGGTCAATCTCCTCGACACCCCGGGACTGCCCGACCTCGCCGGCCGCGCGCTGACCGCGCTGCCCGCGGTCGAGACCGCCGCGGTGCTGGTCAGTGCCTCGTCCGGCATCGAGAGCGGCACGCGCCGCATGATGGAAGCCGGCCGCGACAAGTGCCGCCTCGTCGTCGTGTCGAAAATCGACGCCGCCACGCCGGCTTCGCTCGCGGCCCTGCTCGAGGACCTGTGCGCCACCTTCGGGCGCGAGTGCCTGCCGATCAACCTGCCGTCCGCGAGCGGCGATTCGGTCATCGACTGCTTCTTCACCCCCGACACGGGCCGCGAACCGGCGTTTTCGTCGGTCTCCGCCGCGCACGACAGCATCGTCGACCAGGTCGTCGAGCTCGACGAAGCCCTGATGGCGAGCTACCTCGAACAGGGCGAATCGCTCGACCCGGAGCAGCTCCACGCCCCCTTCGAGCAAGCCCTGCGCGAAGGCCACCTGATCCCGGTGTGCTTCGTCTCTGCACGCACCGGCGCCGGCGTGAAGGAGCTGCTCGACATCCTCGGCCGCCTCATGCCCGATCCGACCGAAGGCAACCCGCCGCGCTTCCTCAAGGGCGAAGGCGCCGCTGCGCAGGCAGTCGAGGTCGCGACCGATCCGGACCGCCATGTCGTCGCGCACGTGTTCCAGGTCGCCAACGACCCCTACCGCGGCAAGCTGGGCCTCTTCCGCATCCACCAGGGACGCATCGGCCCCAACACCCAACTCTACATCGGCGACAGCCGCAAGCCCTTCAAGGTCTCGCACCTGTTGCGCCTGCAGGGCAAGAACCAGGTCGAAACGCCCCTGGGCGTGCCCGGCGACATCTGCGCGGTCGCCCGCGTGGACGACATCCACCCCGACGCGGTGCTGCACGACTCGCACGACGAGGACAACTTCCATCTCGCGCCCGCCAGCTATCCGCAGCCGGTCTTCGGCCTCGCGCTGATCCCGCAGAAGCACGGCGACGAGCAGAAGCTCGCCGAAGCGCTCGCGCGCCTGCTCGACGAGGATCCCTGCCTCGAAGTCGGCTTCGACCACCAGGCCCGCCAGACCGTCGTGCGCGGCCTGGGCGAGCTGCACCTGAAGATCATCCTCGAACAGCTGCGCGCACGCTGGAACCTGCAGTTCGACACCGCCACGCCCTCGGTTCCCTACCGCGAGACGATCAACGGCACGGCCGAGGCGCGCTACCGGCACAAGAAGCAGAGCGGCGGCGCCGGCCAGTTCGGCGAGGTCGCGCTGCGCGTCGAATCGCTGCCGCGCGGCACGGGCATCGAGCTCGGCAACGAGGTCAAGGGCGGGGCGATCCCGACCAACTTCCTGCCGGCGGTCGAGAAGGGCGTGCGCCAGGCGCTGGCCGAAGGGGCACTGGCCGGCTTCCCGGTGCAGGACGTGCGCGTCGTGCTGGTCGACGGCAAGTCCCACGCCGTCGACTCGAACGAGGTGTCCTTCGTCACGGCGGGTCGGCACGCGACGCTCGAGGCGCTGCTCGACGCCCGGCCGGTCGTGCTGGAACCACTCGTCAGCGTCACGGTGAAGGTCGCCGACAGCAACTTCGGCGAAGTCAGCGCCGAGTTCGCCGGCCGGCGCGGCCACCTGACGACGACGGAAAGCCCGGCGAGCGGCGTCACGCTGCTCACCGCGACCCTGCCGCTCGCAGAGATGGAAGGCTTCGAGGCCCGCCTGAAGGCGATCTGCGCCGGCGAGAGCGAGTTCTCGATGACCGCTGCCGGCTACGAGCCCGCTCCGCAGGACGTGCAGCAGCGTCTCGCCAAGGCCTGGAGCGGCCACGGCAACGGCCAGTAGGGCCGACCGGCGCACGCGATGAAACTCACCGAACAGCATCGGGCCTACTGGCGCCGCAACCTGCTGCTGACCTTCTCGCTGCTGTCGGTGTGGTTTCTCGTGAGCTTCGTCGCCGGCTACTACGCCGACGAACTCAACCGCTTCTCCTTCATGAGCTTCCCGCTCGGCTTCTACATCTTCGCCCAGGGCTCGCAGATCACCTTCGTGGTCCTGATCGGGATCTACGTGCTCGCGATGAATCACCTCGACCGCAAGTACCAGATCGGCGAAAAGCGCTGAGCCGCCGGTACCCGGCAACAAAAAACCCGCCGTCTTGACGAGAGGGCGGGTTTTTTCCTCGGCGCGCAGTACAGCGCGCCTGGGCGAACCTTCTTACATGCGCGCGATCATCGCATCGCCGAACGCCGAGCACGACACTTCCTGCGCCCCTTCCATCAGGCGCGCGAAGTCGTAGGTCACGACCTTGTCGCCGATCGCCCCTTCCATGCCCTTGATGACGAGGTCGGCGGCTTCCTTCCAGCCGAGGTGGCGCAGCATCATTTCGGCCGACAGGATCAGCGAACCGGGATTGACCTTGTCCTGCCCGGCGTACTTCGGCGCCGTGCCGTGGGTCGCCTCGAAGCACGCGTACTGGTCGGAGATGTTCGCCCCCGGCGCGATGCCGATGCCGCCGACCTGCGCGGCGAGCGCGTCGGAGATGTAGTCGCCGTTGAGGTTGGTCGTCGCGATCACGTCGTATTCGGCCGGGCGCAGCAGGATCTGCTGCAGGAAGGCGTCGGCGATCGCGTCCTTGACGACGATCTCGCGCCCCGTCTTCGGGTTCTTGAACTTGCACCACGGTCCGCCGTCGATCGGCTGTGCGCCGAATTCCTCCTGCGCGACCTTGTAGCCGGTGTCGCGGAACAGGCCTTCCGTGAACTTCATGATGTTGCCCTTGTGCACCAGGGTCACCGACTTGCGGTCGTTGTCGATCGCGTACCGGATCGCCGCGCGCACGAGGCGCGTCGTGCCTTCCACCGACACGGGCTTGATGCCGATGCCCGAGGTCTCCGGGAAGCGGATTTTCTTCACGCCCATCTCGTTCTGCAGGAAGGCGATGACCTTCTTCACCTGCTCCGAGCCCGACGCCCACTCGATGCCGGCGTAGATGTCCTCGGTGTTCTCGCGGTAGATCACCATGTCGGTGAGTTCCGGCTGCTTCAGCGGCGAGGGCACGCCCTTGAAGTAGCGCACCGGGCGCACGCACTGGTACAGGTCCAGTTCCTGGCGCAGCGCGACGTTGAGCGAGCGGATGCCGCCACCGACGGGGGTGGTCATCGGCCCCTTGATCGACACCGAGTATTCCTTCAGCGCGTCGAAGGTCTCCTTCGGCAGCCACTCGTCGGGGCCGTACAGTTGGGTCGACTTCTCGCCCGCATAGACCTCCATCCAGTGGATCTTCTTCTTGCCGCCGTAGGCCTTCTCGACTGCCGCGTCGATCACCTTGATCATCACCGGGGTGATATCGACGCCGATGCCGTCGCCCTCGATGAAGGGGATGATCGGTTGATCGGGAACCGTCTGGCCCGGAACGATTTTCTGGCCGCCGGCGGGAACCTTGATCTTGGATGCGCTCATGCCTACTCCCTCTTTGTGTGGATGTATCTCGATCGATTCAGCTCATCGCTGAAAACCCTTGGCTTGCAGCTTGGGCGCTTCATCTCGCACGCGGCGCGGGGCACGCACTGCAGATGATGTCTCCCCATTCCAGAAAGTAATTATGGCCCAAGAATCCCGACGAGTACCTTACGGCGGCGGGGCCACCCTCACCCGGAGCCAAGACGCATGGACGAAAAAAAGCCGGCGAACCTGTGCCGGCTTTTCGGTGAAGCGCCGTCCTGCACGGGCAGGACGGGGGGTCGATGGAGCTACCCGTCAGGCATTGACGGCCGCAAGCGCGGCGTTGAGCGTTGCGCTCGGGCGCATCACGGCCGCGGTCTTGGCCGGATCGGCGTAGTAGTAGCCGCCGATATCGGCCGGTTTGCCCTGCACCGCGCTGAGTTCGGCGAGGATCTTCTGCTCGTTCTCCGCCAGCGTCTTCGCGAGCGGCGCGAAGCGGGCCTTCAGCTCGGCATCCTCGTCCTGCGCGGCGAGCGCCTCGGCCCAGTACAGCGCGAGGTAGAAGTGGCTGCCGCGGTTGTCGAGCTGGCCGGTGCGGCGCGACGGCGACTTGTCGTTGTCGAGCAGCTTGCCGGTGGCCTGGTCGAGCGTCTTCGCGAGCAGCTTCGCCTTGGCGTTGCCGGTCTTGAAGCTCATGTCCTCGAGCGACACTGCCAGCGCGAGGAATTCGCCCAGCGAATCCCAGCGCAGGTGGTTTTCCTCGACCAGCTGCTGCACGTGCTTCGGCGCCGAACCGCCCGCGCCCGTCTCGTACATGCCGCCACCGGCCATCAGCGGGACGATCGACAGCATCTTGGCCGAGGTGCCGAGTTCCATGATCGGGAACAGGTCGGTCAGGTAGTCGCGCAGGATGTTGCCGGTCACCGAGATGGTGTCGAGGCCGCGGAAGACTCGCTCGAGCGTGTAACGCATCGCACGCACCTGCGACATGATCTGGATGTCGAGGCCGGTCGTGTCGTGATCCTTCAGGTACTTCTGCACCTTCTTGATCAGCTCGTTCTCGTGCGGGCGATAGGGATCGAGCCAGAAGATTGCCGGCATGCCCGAATTGCGAGCGCGGGTCACGGCGAGCTTGACCCAGTCGCGGATCGGCGCGTCCTTGACCTGGCACATGCGCCAGAGGTCGCCTTCCTCCACGTTCTGCGACATCAGCACTTCACCGGTGTCGATGTCGGTGATGTTCGCAACGCCGTCTTCCGGGATTTCGAACGTCTTGTCATGCGAACCGTATTCCTCGGCTTTCTGCGCCATCAGGCCGACGTTCGGCACCGTGCCCATCGTGGCGGGATCGAAGTTGCCGTGCCACTTGCAGAAGCTGATCATCTCCTGGTAGATGCGGGCGAAGGTCGATTCCGGCATCACCGCCTTGCAGTCGTACTGCTTGCCGTCGGCACCCCACATCTTGCCGCCGCCGCGGATCATCGCCGGCATCGAGGCGTCGACGATGATGTCGTTGGGCGAGTGGAAGTTCGTGATGCCCTTGGCCGAGTCCACCATCGCCAGGCGCGGGCGGTGCTCCTGGCAGGCGTGCAGGTCGCGGATGATCTCGTCGCGCTTCGATTCCGGCAGCGTCTCGATCTTCTCGTAGAGCGTCGCCATGCCGTTGTTGACGTTGATGCCCAGCTCGTCGAACAGCTTGCCGTGCTTCTCGAACGCTTCCTTGTAGTAGATCTTCACGCAGTGGCCGAAGACGATCGGGTGCGAGACCTTCATCATCGTCGCCTTCACGTGCAGCGAGAACAGGATGCCCGCTTCACGGCAGTCATCGAGCTGCTGCTCGTAGAACTCGCACAGCGCCTTCTTGCTCATGAACATCGAGTCGATGATCTCGCCGTCCAGCAGCGCGGTCTTCGGCTTGAACACGATGGTCTTGCCGCTCTTGGTGAGGAGTTCCATCTTCACATTGCGCGCGCGGTCGAGCGTCATCGACTTCTCGCCGTGGTAGAAGTCGCCGTGTTCCATGTGCGAGCAGTGGGTCTGCGACCACTGCTTCCACTCGCCCATCGAGTGCGGGTGCTTCTTCGCGTAGTTCTTGACCGCCAGCGGCGCGCGGCGGTCGGAGTTGCCTTCGCGCAGCACCGGGTTCACCGCGGAACCGAGGCACTTGCCGTAGCGGGTCTTGAGCGCCTTCTCTTCCTCGGTCGCCGGGTTCTCGGGGTAGTCGGGGATCGCGTAGCCCTTGCCCTGCAGTTCCTTGATGCACGCCATCAGCTGCGCCACCGAGGCGCTGATGTTCGGCAGCTTGATGATGTTGGTGTCCGGATCCTGGGTCAGGCGACCGAGCTCGGCGAGATTGTCCGGAACCTTCTGCGCGTCCGTCAGATAGTCGGAGAACTCGGCCAGCACGCGGGCCGCCACCGAGATGTCGGTCTTCTCGACATGGACACCGGCCGGCGCCGTGAACGTCTCGATGATCGGCAGCAACGAGTAGGTCGCCAGCAGCGGCGCCTCATCGGTGAGCGTGTAGATGATCGTCGAATTCTTGCTGGTCATGCGTTTCTCCCTCTATATCTCTTTGTGGCGGATAGCCGAGCGGACGTAGGAGCCGGCCGAGACACATCCGTTAAAGGCCTGACAGCATCCGGACATTTTCTGGCGGCGCGTAATTATAGACCCTCGGACGCCGTAGTTAGTCGCCAGAATCGCAATCTTTGTCTTATATAAGACACAAGATAAGCTTTCGAACTGGCCCAGACCCTCTGCGCGGCGGGTATGCAGGCGATTTCCGGACCCGCGCCTCGTTCATGACAATGCTGAATGGAAGCTGTTTCGGCAGTCTGCCGAAGCGCTGCCCTTCCCCACCCCGGAGCTCGGCACCGGGCTTGACGAACAGCCCGGCCTTGGCCTGCAGCCGGAAATCGGTTAACATATTTGTAGCAATATATTTCCTGCGATTCATTTTCTGTAATTTCATTCGCACCGACCCCTCTTCCGGCTGCGACCATCGCCGGGGCGGCATTCCGCAACCGCCGCCCCTCTCCCCCCAAGATGTCCCGAACAACGCGACGCCAAAGCCTTGCGCGGGCCGGACCATTCAGGAGGACAGCCTATGCTGCTTGCGACCGACCTCGACGGCACCTTTCTTGCCGGCCACCCCGAACAGCGCCTTCGCCTGTACCAGCTGATCAACGCCCACCCGCAGATCAAGCTCGTATTCGTGACCGGACGCGGCCTCGAAGTCGTGATGCCGCTGCTGTCGGATCCTTCGGTGCCGACGCCCGACTACATCATCTGCGACGTTGGCGCCACCGTCGTGGATGGCCGCACGCTGAAACCGATACAGCCCCTGCAGGCGGAAATCGACGCGCGCTGGCCTGGCGAGCGGACCGTGGCCCAGGCGCTGGGATCCTTTGCCGGCATCGAGCGCCAGGAGGTCCCTCAACAGCGGCGCTGTTCGTATTTCTGCGCACCCGGCACCGTGGACAGCGACCTGCAGACGATTGCCGATTCCCTGGGCTGCGACGTGCTCTACTCGGCCGACCGCTATCTCGACATCCTGCCACGGGGCGTCAACAAGGGCAGCACGCTCGATGCATTGGTATGCGCCCAGGGCTTCGACCGCGACGCGGTGCTCGTCGCCGGCGACACGCTGAACGACCTGTCGATGTACCGGCAAGGCTTCCGTGGAGTATGCGTCGGGGAATCGGAAACTGCCCTGCTTGAGGCGACACGCGCGCGGGCGGGGGTTCTGCATGCGCGCTCGCCGGGCTGCGGAGGCATCCTGGAGGCGATCGCCCACTTCGGCTTTCTCGGCCCGGCCGGCATCGATGCGCAGCTGCCCGACGCCGACGCACCCGGGCGGAGCGAGCTGGTGATGGTCTATCACAGACTGCCGTACGAGGAAGTGACCGAAGGGGGCCGTGTCTTGCGCCGCCCGCCCAGCTCGCCGAACGGCATCATCCCGACCCTGCTGAGCTACTTCGGCGACGGCCGCCCCGGCGCCTGGGTCGCGTGGTCGGTGCACGACCCCAAGAAGGCCATCCCCTTCGAGGTACACACGAGCGTCGATCGCGACCGCTATCCTCAACTCGTCGCCGCACGGGTCCCGCTGACGAAGGACGACGTAGACGTGTTCTACAAGCGCTTCTCGAAGGAAGCGTTCTGGCCCACGCTGCATACCTTCTGGGAACGGGCACAGTTTCGCGACGAGGACTGGCGCGTCTTCCTGAAGGTCAACCGGCTCTTCGCCCGGCGGGCGGCGGCCGAAGCCGCCGAAGGTGCCGTGGTGTGGCTGCACGACTACAACCTGTGGATGGTGCCGGCGGTTCTGCGGGAGCTGCGGCCGGACGTGAAGATCGCGTTCTTCCATCACACCTATTTTCCTTCCGCGGACGTCTTCAACGTGCTGCCCTGGCGGCGCGAAATCATCGGCAGCCTGCTTCAATGCGATTACATCGGCTTCCACATCCCCCGCCAGGCAGAGAACTTCCTCGACGTGGTGCGGGGAGTGGCGCCGCTCAAGGTTCTCGAGCAGCGCAACTGTGCGCCGCGCTACCTCACGTACGGCTGCGCCGTCGGCCTGGAGGAGATGACGACCGCCTTCGAGGTGCACGGCCGGCGCATCGGGCTCGGCGCCCATCCGGTCGGACTCGACGTCGGGCGCATCCGCGCGATCCTCGAGCGCCCCGAAACGCGCGCGCGCATCGACGAGCTGCGCGAGGGGCTTGGCGGCACGCGCATGATCCTGTCGGTGGAGCGGCTCGACTACACGAAGGGCACGCTCGAGAAGCTCATCGCGTTCGAACGCCTGCTGGACGAACACCCCGAGCTTCAGGGCGAAGTGTCGCTGCTCGCGGTGTGCGTGCCCGCCGCAAAGGAGATGACGATCTACGACGGGCTTCAGACGCAGATCGAGCAGGCGGTCGGCCGCCTCAACGGCCGTTTCTCGCGCGTGGGCTGGACGCCAGTGCAGTTTTTCTTCCGCGCGCTGCCGTTCGACGAGGTCGTCGCGTGGTACGCGACGGCCGACGTCATGTGGATTACCCCGCTGCGCGACGGGCTCAACCTGGTGTCCAAGGAATACGTCGCAACGCAGGGCATCCTCGACGGCCGTGGCGTGCTCGTGCTGTCGGAGTTCGCGGGTGCGGCGGCCGAACTGCACGGCGCAGTCCTGACGAATCCGCACGATGGCGCGGATCTCGCCGCCCAGCTGCATCACGCGATCACAATGGATCCGGCCGAGGCGGCTACCCGGCTCCGCGAGTTGTTCTCGATCGTCGAGCATAACGACATCCGGCGCTGGGGCCGGGATTTCCTCGCCGCCGTCTCCGGCGAACTCGAGGACTGCGCGCTTCCGGGCTAATATGTCGCGCAGGCCCCGCCCCCGGAGGCGGGCCTGCCGAACCCCCGCGCGAGGCGCTCCATGGACGCAGCCGTCGGCGAAAATCCGCTCGCCCACGCCATCGCCCAGGCGATGATCGAAGGTTTCAACAAGCACTATCGCATCTTCCGCGAGACCTCGCGGCGGGCGAAGGAAAGCTTCGAGGCCGCCGAGTGGCAGGCCCAGCTCGACGCCGTACGGGAGCGCGTCGAGTTCTACGACGAGCGCGTGGAAGAGACGGTGCGCCGCCTGCACGACGAGTTCGACGCCGATTCGGTCGACGACGACACCTGGCAGCAGGCCAAGCTCCACTACATCGGCATCCTGATCCGCCACAAGCAGCCGGAGCTCGCCGAGACCTTCTTCAATTCGGTGTGCTGCAAGATCCTGCACCGCACCTACTTCAACAACGACTACCTGTTCGCGCGCCCCGCCATCTCCACCGAGTACATGGAGTCGTACCCGCCGGTGTACAGCAGCTACTACCCGCGCGACGAAGGCCTGCGCGCGACCGTGCGCCGCGTCATCGAGGACTTCGACTGGCAGCGCCCGTTCGAGGACCTCGACCGCGACGTCACCCTGCTCCTGCACGCGGTGCATAGGCACCTCGGCAAATGGCCGGACATGGAGGTGAACTGCCAGATCCAGGTGCTGTATTCGGCCTTCTACCGCAACAAGACGGCCTACATTATCGGCAAGGCGATCAACGGCTACCAGGAATACCCCTTCGCGATCGCCGTGCGCCACAACGCCTCGGGACGGCTCGAGATCGACACCATCCTGCTCGACGCGTGGCGCATCTCGGTGCTGTTCTCGCTGTCGCGCGCGTACTTCCTCGTCGACATGGAAGTGCCGTCCGGCTACGTGCAGTTCCTGCGCTCCATCATGCCCAACAAGCACCGTTCGGAGCTCTACACGATGCTGGGACTGGGCAAGCAGGGCAAGACGATGTTCTTCCGCGACCTCATCGCCCACCTGCGCCACTCCAACGACCAGTTCGTGATCGCCCCCGGCATCCGCGGCATGGTGATGCTGGTGTTCACGCTGCCGTCCTACCCGTACGTGTTCAAGGTGATCAAGGATGTCTTCGGTGCCTCGAAGAACACCGACCGTGCGACGGTGAAGCGCAAGTACCTGATGGTCAAGCGCGTCGACCGCGTCGGCCGCATGGCCGACACGCTGGAGTTCTCCTACGCCGCACTCCCGCTGTCACGCTTCAATCCCGAACTGCTCGACGAGCTGCGCGCGCTCGCACCGTCCGCTTTCGAGATCGATGGCGATTCGGTCATCATCAAGCACCTGTACATCGAGCGCCGCATGACGCCGCTCAACATCCACCTCGAGCGGGCGAGCGACGAGCAGGTCGAGCACGCGGTGCGCGAATACGGCAATGCGATCCGCGAAATGGCGACGGCCAACATCTTCCCGGGCGACATGCTGTGGAAGAACTTCGGCGTCACGCGCTACGGCCGCGTCGTGTTCTACGACTACGACGAGATCGAGTACATGACGGACATGAACTTCCGCCACATCCCGGAAGCGCCCTACCCGGAGATGGAGATGTCCAGCGAGCCGTGGTACTCCGCCGGCCCGATGGACGTGTTCCCGGAGGAATTCGCGACCTTCCTGCTCGGCGCGCCGCGCGTGCGCCAGGCCTTCCTGAAGCATCACCGCGACCTGCTCAGCCCCGGCTTCTGGCAGCGCACGCAGGCGTCGATCCGCAGCGGCTACCTGGAGGACTTCTTCCCCTACCCGGAAGAGTTGCGCTTTTGCCGCACGCGCGCGCGCCTCGGGCACCCGCGGCGCGCGGCCGAAGGCAGCCGAGCCGCCTAGGCGATGCGGATCGTGTCGCTGCGCGTCTCGCCGCGGTTGTCGCGCCAGCTCACCGCGATCTCGTCGCCGACAGCGCCGCCCGCGAGGCTGAACGCGAGGTAGGGATTGGTCGAGATCGACGGCCCGAAATCGGCCGCCAGCACGAGCTCGCCATTGCGGCGCACGCTGAGCTCGGTGATGAAATGCGCCGGAATGAGCTTGCCCTCCGCATCCTTGCGCAGGCCGTTCTCCATCGGATGCGCCAGCAGCATCCGCAACTCCGTGGCGCCCTCCTTCAGTGTCGCGCGGATGCGCGTCGGTGCCGTCATGTGCCGCAGCCTCCCACGGTCACCGTGACCTCGCGCCGCGCCGCGTAGATCCGCCCCTCCGCCTTCACCAGCGCATGCACGCGCGTCGTGCGTGCCATCTTCACGCGCGTGTGGATCGTCGGCGTCATCGCCCCCGACAGCCGAAAGTTCGCGGCGACCTTGAACGGGTTTTCCTCGATGAGGATCGCAATCTGCTCGGTCCGCGGGATATCGCTCGACACCGTGAGTGCCACCGCGCGGCCATCCTCCGCCACGTCGGGCGCGACGATGCGGATCGCGCCGCTGTCCTGCGCCGCCGCGGCACCCAGCGCCTGCAATGCCTCGTCGAGCGTCCTGGCCTCGAAGGCGGCCACGTTCCGGCTCCCCTCGGCCATCGCCGGCGCGACGATCCCCGTCGCCACGAGCGCCGCCCAGATTCCCATTCCGCCGCCTGCCTTCAGCACCTTCCTGCGCCGCCTGTCCATCCTCGCTCCCAAACTTCTTCGCCTCTGCTCGTCCAGCCCTTATGCCGGTTGCGTCGGAACGCGCCGCCACTCGCGCTATACTCGGCCGTTACGCGCACGCCATCGCTGGAGTACGTCCGTGACGGGCAAGTCTACCCTCGCCGCCCTGTGCCTGCTCGCCGGATTGGCCCACGCTGCCGACCCGGCAGCGGTCCACGCACGCAACCTCGCGGCCAACTGCACGTCCTGCCACGCACCGGACGCGCCCGCACCGAACGCCATCCCGCGCCTCGCCGGCCGGCCCGCCGCCGCAATCCTGCAGAAACTGCAGGAATTCCGCGCCGGCACGGCGCCCGCCACCGTGATGCACCAGATCGTGCGCGGCTACAGCGACGAGCAGCTCGCGCTGATCGCCGCCGATTTTGCCTCCCGTTCCGCCGCAGCGGACTGACGCCAGCACGCCCGACGATGGATAGACGCCGATTCCTGCACAGCCTCAGCCTCGCCGCGGCAGCGCCCGCCCTCGGCGCGCTCGCCGCCTGTTCGAGCGCCCCGCCGCGCGGCGCTCCGCATGTCGTCGTGGTCGGCGGCGGCTACGGCGGCACGACGGCCGCGAAGTACCTGCGCATGTGGAGCGCCGGCCGCGTCGCGGTCACGCTCGTCGAGCGCGAGCCACGCTTCGTGTCCTGCCCGATGTCCAACCTCGTCCTCGCCGGCCTGCGCAGCATGGACGACCTCACCGCAAGCTACGATCAGCTGCGCTCGCGCTGGGGCGTGCGCGTCGTCACCGACGCGGCCACGTCCGTCGATGCCGCGAAACGCCGGGTCCGCCTCGCGAACAATGGCGAGATCGGCTTCGATCGCGTCGTCCTGTCACCCGGCGTGGATTTCCTCGCCGACGACATTCCCGGCCTCGCCGGCAACTTCGAACGCATCCCGCACGCGTGGAAAGCCGGCCCGCAGACCGAACTCCTGCGCCGGCAGATCGCGGCGATGCCCGCGGGCGGCGTGTTCGCGCTGCACGTGCCGAAGTCCCCCTATCGCTGCCCGCCCGGCCCCTACGAACGCGCCTGCCTCGTCGCGCATTACCTGCGCACCCACAAGCCGCGCGCCAAGCTGCTGCTGCTCGACGCCAACGGCGAGATCCAGTCGAAGAAGGCGCTCTTCGCCGCGGCGTTTGCCGGACCGTACAAGGACCTCATCGAATACCGCCCCGACAGCACCCTGCTCTCCGTCGATGCCCGCAACCTGGGCGCCGAGCTCGAGTTCGACCGCGTGCGCGCCGACGTCCTCAACGTCATCCCGCCGATGCGCGCCGGGTGGCTCGTCGACGCGCTGGGCATCCCGCTGGTCAACCGGCGCTGGGTCGAGGTCGACTGGCAGACGATGGAAGTCCGCGGCCTGCCGAACGTCCATGTCCTCGGCGATGCTGTCCTCGCCGCACCGGGCATGCCGAAGTCCGGCCACATCACCAACCAGCAGGCCAAGCTCGCCGCGGCCGCGATCATCGAACTGCTGCACGGGCGCGCACCGGACGCCGCGCCGATGCTGCTGAACACCTGCTACAGCTTCGTCGATGACCGCAACGCGATGCACGTCGCGTCGGTGCACCGCTACGACGAGGCGGAACGAACCTTCCTGCCGGTCGCCGGCGCGGGAGGCCTGTCGCCGTCGGCCAGCGAAGCGGAAGGGCGCTACGCCGACGCCTGGGCGCAGAACATTCGCGCCGACATGCTGGCCTGACGCATCACCAGCCCAGTTCGAGTATCCACGGCCCCTCGCCCGCCGCGAGCGCCTGGCGCACATAGGCCACCGTGTTGGCGGGCAAATCGGCGCGCGCGAACCAGCCCAGCGCGTCGCACTTGTCCGGCTCGCAGATGCGGGGCTCGCCCGCCCACGCCTTCGCACGCAGGAAGAAATCGACCCGGTTCGTATCGGAGCGGCGATGCACGACACCCAGGTGCACGAGCCCGGCGGGGTCGATCTCCACCCCGACCTCCTCGCGCATCTCACGCACCGCCGTCCGGCCCAGCGACTCGTCCGCCTCGACGTGCCCGCCCGGCAGGCTGTAGAGCCCGTCGAAGAAACCCGTCCCGGCCCGGCGCATCAACAGGATGCGCCCCTCGCGCTCCATCAGCACATGCACGCCGACGGGAATGCCCACATGCATCAGTGCTTGCCGGTGCTGCCGAAACCGCCCTCGCCGCGATCGCTCTCGGGGAACTCGTCGACGATGTTGAAGCCGACCTGCAGCACGGGCACGACCACCAGCTGCGCGATGCGCTCCATCGGCTGCACCGTGAAGGTCGCGCGCCCGCGGTTCCACACCGACACGAAGATCTGGCCCTGGTAATCGGAATCGATCAGGCCGACCAGATTGCCCAGCACGATGCCGTGCTTGTGCCCCAGGCCCGAACGGGGCAACACCATCGCGGCCAGTCCGGGGTCGGCGAGATGGATTGCCAGACCGGTCGGAATCAGCGTCGTGTCGCCCGGATGCAGGCTGATCGACGTGTTCACGCAAGCACGCAGGTCGAGTCCGGCCGCGCCCGGCGTCGCATAGGACGGCTTGTGCTCGCGCAGTCGCTCGTCGAGGATCTTGACGTCAATTCGGTGCATGTTCGCCCTCAGTTGGCGGCCGTTGTCAGCAAACCGGCCAGATGTTCGACAATCTTCCGCGCGACCTCGGTCTTGGGCGCACGTTCCAGCGGGTGTCGCCCCGCGTCGTCATACAGGATCACCTGGTTGTCGTCGCTTCCGAGCCCGTCCTGCACCAGGTTGCCGACCAGCATGGGCAGGCGTTTCGCACGCCGCTTGCCCTCCGCGTAGGCATCCAGGTCGCGGCTTTCCGCCGCGAAGCCGACGCAGAACGGCGCATCGTCGCGCGCTGCGACCTCGGCCAGGATGTCGGGGTTCGGCGTGAGCCGCAGGCTCATCTCCGCCGATGATTTCTTGACCTTGTGCTCGGCGGCCTCGACCGGCCGATAGTCCGCCACGGCCGCCACGCCGATGAACACATCCGCGCCGGGCAGGGCGGCCATCACCGCATCGCGCATCTGCAACGCGCTGCGCACATCGACCCGCTGCGTCCCCACGGGCACCGACAGCCCCGTCGGTCCACTCACGAGCACGACTTCCGCGCCGGCGCGCACGCAGGCCTGCGCCAGCGCGTAACCCATCTTGCCCGAACTGGTGTTCGTGATCCCGCGCACCGGATCGATCGCCTCGAAGGTCGGACCGGCCGTGAGCACGACCTTGCGCCCCGCCAGCGGCTTCGGCTGGAAGAACGCGATCACGTGCTCCAGCAGCTCCTCCGGCTCCAGCATGCGCCCCATGCCGACCTCGCCGCAGGCCTGGTCGCCCGCGGCCGGGCCGAGCACGGTGGCACCGTCGGCGGTCAACTGCGCCATGTTGCGCTGCGTCGCCGGGTGCTCCCACATCTGGCGGTTCATCGCCGGGGCGACGAGCAGCGGGCACTCGCGCGCCAGGCACAGCGTCGTCAGCAGATCGTCCGCCCGCCCCTGCACCAGCTTCGCGATCACGTCGGCCGTCGCCGGCGCGATCAGCACCGCATCGGCGCCGCGCGTGAGATCGATGTGCGCCATGTTGTTGTCCATGCGCGCGTCCCACAGGTCCGACCACACCGGGTTGCCCGACAGCGCCTGATAGGTGACCGGCGTGACGAAACGCGCGCCGCCCTCGGTCAGCACGACATGCACGTCCGCGCCCGCCTTGCCGAGCAGCCGCACCAGTTCCGCGGCCTTGTATGCAGCAACACCACCGGTCACACCGAGAACCAGCTTGCGGCCTTTCAATTCGCACATGGCATATGCCTTACAATTATCAAGTCATCCACAACACACACCCGGCATGGCAATCACCGACTGGCCTGCGGACGAACGGCCGCGCGAGAAGCTCCTCGGCCGGGGCGCCAACGCCCTCTCCGACGCCGAGCTCCTCGCATTGTTCCTGCGTGTCGGCATCCGCGGCAAAAGCGCCGTTGACCTCGCCCGCGACCTCATCGGCCGCTTCGGATCCCTCACCCGTCTGTGCGCCGCCCCCGCAGACGAATTCGCCGCGATACCGGGAATGGGGCTCGCGAAGTATGCCCAACTGCAGGCGGTCATGGAACTGGCAAGGCGCGCCCTGAGCGAGGAGATGGCCGCGCGCGACGTATTCGATTCGCCTGCCGCGGTGCGCGACTGGCTGCGGCTGCGCATCGGCAGCCTGCCGCACGAAGTCTTCTGCGTGCTGCTGCTCGACGCGCGCAACCGCCTGATCGAGGCGGTCGAACTCTTCCGCGGCACGCTCACGGCGACCAGCGTCTATCCGCGCGAGGTGGTCAAGCTCGCCTTGACGCACAATGCCGCCGCCGTCATCCTCGCGCACAATCACCCCTCCGGCGCGAGCGAACCGAGCAGCGCGGACGAATTGCTGACGCGCAGCCTCAAGCAGGCCCTCGACCTGGTCGATGTCCGCGTCCTCGATCACTTCGTCGTCACCGCCCATGCGCGCCCGCTCTCCTTCGCCGAGCGCGGCCTGCTCTGACGGAGCCCCCGGCAGGCGTATCGCAATCCGCACTTGCTCTCGGCGAACGTTATCGGATAACATCCGAGGTTTTCCGCAATCCGAATTCCCTGGAGCAACATATGGCTCGCGTCTGCCAAGTGACCGGTAAAGCACCGATGGTGGGGAACAACGTTTCCCACGCTAACAACAAGACCAAGCGTCGTTTCCTCCCGAACCTGCAGAATCGCCGGTTCTGGAGCGAATCCGAAAACCGCTGGATCCGCCTGCGCGTGTCCAATGCTGCCCTGCGCACCATCGACAAGAAGGGCATCGACGTCGTCGTTTCCGAGCTGCGTGCCCGCGGCGAGAAGATCTGAGACGGCTGATCCAAGCACTGCGCCACACACGCGCAAGCAACTGAACGGAGATTCAAATGGCTAAAGGCGGCCGCGAAAAAATCAAGCTGGAGTCGACCGCAGGTACCGGTCACTTCTACACGACCTCGAAGAACAAGCGCACCACCCCGAACAAGCTCGAGTTCAACAAGTACGACCCCGTCGCACGCAAGCACGTCCTGTACAAGGAAGTGAAGCTCAAGTAAGCCCCCTGCAGGCTGCGGCCTGCTCCAGGGACGCAGCGCATAAAACAAGAGGCCGCCGGAGTGATCCGGCGGCCTCTTGTTTTTCCGGCAGGCCTCCGCGTTAGCGTACGGCCTTCCGGATTAAAGGGACATCAGGCCTTCTGGATGTTAGAGGCCTGCTTACCCTTCGGACCCTGCGTGACTTCGAAGGAGACCTTTTCGCCTTCCTTCAGGGTTTTGAACCCGGCCATGTTGATCGCGGAGAAGTGAGCGAACAGATCTTCGCTACCGTCGTCCGGAGTAATGAAGCCGAAGCCCTTGGAGTCGTTGAACCACTTAACGGTACCAGTTGCCATGTTGCCTTAATCCTTCAAGATTGCTTAGAACGATGCGGGGTCTCCCCCCTCAGTGCACCAATGCTCAGTGAGGCGTTACCAGTACTGCCAAGCCAGTGACCACAAGAGCCAGGATTACAGAACCAGTGCATTGAACTTCGCATTTCGCACCCGTCTGCTTTTACGCATTTGTCAGCACAGCGTCAACATTTTCTTGCCGGCATGAATGGTGCATTGCCGCACGCGCAAGGCCGTTGAAAACAGCGGCTTGCCGCCTTCCGCAACCAATCCGGCATAGCGCCGAGCGATCGTTTTCCGGTTGCGGCGCAACATATCCGGCGTTGCATTTGCGCACTTCTCCGTTGCGAAATGCGGCCCATGCTCGCGGCCGGAGGTCTGTTGCACTCTGCTTGCACTTGATTAGAATGGGTTACATGGCCACTCAGAAACAGGGCGAGTACACACTCGAGGCGGAGCGCTCTCGCACCAAGCCCCCGCCACTCTACAAGGTGCTATTGCTTAATGACGACTTCACGCCCATGGATTTCGTCGTCGTTGTGTTGCAGAAATTTTTTGGCATGGACCGCGAACGGGCTACACGGGTCATGCTCCAAGTCCACAGAGAGGGCATGGGGGTCTGCGGGGTCTTCGCGAAGGACGTCGCAGCGACCAAGGTGGAACAGGTCGTATCCTTCGCCCGTCAGCACCAGCATCCGCTGGCATGCGTGATGGAGGAAAACTGAGAATGATCGCGCAAGAGCTTGAAGTCAGTCTGCACATGGCCTTTGTCGAAGCCCGACAAAAGCGGCACGAGTTCATCACCGTTGAACACCTGCTGCTGGCATTGCTCGACAATCCGTCTGCAGCCGAGGTCCTGCGCGCCTGCGCAGCCAACGTCGAGGAACTGCGGCGGGAATTGACGAATTTCATCAACGAGCACACGCCGAAGGTCGAAGGCACCGACGAGATCGACACGCAGCCGACCCTCGGCTTCCAGCGCGTGATCCAGCGGGCGATCCTGCACGTGCAATCGTCGGGCAAGAAGGAAGTGACCGGCGCGAACGTGCTTGTCGCGATCTTCGGGGAAAAGGACTCGCATGCGGTCTATTTCCTGCAACGCCAGAACATCTCGCGCCTCGACGTCGTGAATTTCATCTCCCACGGCATCGCGAAGACGCCGCAGCATGGGCAGCCGCCGCAAGGCAAGAGCGAATCGCAGGAACAGGGCGAGCCGGAAACCGAGAATACCCAGGGCAACAGCGCGCTGGAGAACTACACCCAGAACCTCAACCAGCAGGCGCTCATCGGCAAGATCGACCCGCTGATCGGGCGTGAGCGCGAACTCGAACGCGTGATCCAGACCCTGTGCCGCCGGCGCAAGAACAACCCGCTGCTGGTCGGCGAGGCCGGCGTCGGCAAGACGGCGATCGCGGAAGGCCTGGCGCGCTACATCGTCGACGGGCGGATTCCGGAAATCCTCGAGGGGGCGCAGGTCTATGCGCTCGACATGGGCGCGCTGCTCGCCGGGACCAAGTACCGGGGCGATTTCGAGCAGCGCCTGAAAGCGGTGCTGAAGCAGTTGCGCGAAACGCGCAATGCGATCCTCTTCATCGACGAGATCCATACGCTGATCGGCGCGGGCGCCGCGTCGGGCGGTACGCTGGACGCATCGAACCTGCTCAAGCCGGCCCTGTCGTCCGGACAGTTGAAGTGCATCGGCGCGACGACCTACTCCGAGTTCCGCCAGATCTTCGAGAAGGATCACGCGCTGTCGCGGCGCTTCCAGAAAGTCGACGTGACCGAGCCGTCGGTCGCGGAGACGGTGGAAATCCTGAAGGGCCTGAAGAGCCGCTTCGAGGAGCACCACGGCGTGAAGTATTCGAGCGCGGCGCTGACTTCGGCCGCGGAGCTGTCGGCCCGCTACATCAACGACCGCCAGCTGCCCGACAAGGCCATCGACGTGATCGACGAAGCGGGCGCGGCGCAGCGCATCCTGCCGAAATCGAAGCAGCGCAAGACGATCGGCAAGAGCGAGATCGAGGACATCGTCGCGAAGATCGCGCGCATTCCGCCGCGCTCCGTGTCGAACGACGACAAGGCCGCGCTGAAGAATCTCGAACGCGACCTGAAGAACGTCGTGTTCGGCCAGGAGGCGGCAATCGATGCGCTCGCGAAGGCGATCAAGATGTCGCGTTCCGGCCTGGGCAATCCGGCCAAGCCGATCGGCAGCTTCCTGTTCTCCGGCCCCACCGGCGTCGGCAAGACCGAGGTCGCGCGCCAGCTCGCCTTCACGATGGGCATCGAACTGGTGCGCTTCGACATGTCCGAGTACATGGAGCGTCATGCGGTGAGCCGTCTCATCGGCGCGCCGCCGGGATACGTCGGCTTCGACCAGGGCGGCCTGCTGACCGAGGCGATCACGAAGAAGCCGCACTGCGTGCTGCTGCTCGACGAGATCGAGAAGGCGCACCCCGACATCTTCAACATCCTGCTGCAGGTGATGGACCACGGCACGCTGACCGACAACAACGGCCGGCAGGCGGATTTCCGCAACGTCATCATCATCATGACGACCAACGCGGGCGCCGAGATGATGCAGAAGTCGGTGATCGGCTTCTCCGCCAAGCGCGAGGTCGGCGACGAGATGGGCGAGATCAAGCGCATGTTCTCGCCCGAGTTCCGCAACCGGCTGGATGCGACGATCTCGTTCAAGCCGCTCGACAACGAGGTCATCCTGCGGGTCGTCGACAAGTTCCTGATGCAGCTAGAAGCGCAGCTGCACGAGAAGAAGGTCGAGGCGCACTTCACCGACGAGCTCAAGGGCTGGCTGGCGTCCGAGGGTTTCGACCCGGTCATGGGCGCCCGCCCGATGGCACGCCTGATCCAGGACACGATCCGCGCCGCGCTCGCCGACGAACTGCTGTTCGGACGCCTGGTGCATGGCGGCAAGGTGACGATCGATCTCGATGCCGAAGGCAAGGTCAAGCTGGTGTTCGACCAGACGGAGGCGGCCACGGTGTAAGGCACCGCAGCGCAACGCAGTCGGAAAGGGCGACCCGGGGTCGCCCTTTTTTTGTGCCCCGAGCTGGTTTATCGTCGCACTCCGGCCCGCACGCTTGCGCGTGTCATCGCCCCTGCCCGCTCAACCGACATCAACGCAAATCACACAAGGAATCGCACGCATGGAAATCCAGACCGCCGACCTTTGCGACGCCCACGAGGGCAAACTCCGCGTCGTCAGCCCGATGTTCCGCAGCTACGGCGGTCGCCCGTCCTTCGGCGGCGAGATCGCGACGCTCAAGGTGTTCGAGGACAACTCGCTGGTGCGCACGGCACTTGAAGGGCCGGGCAACGGACGCGTGCTCGTGATCGACGGCGGCGCCTCGATGCGCTGCGCGCTGGTGGGCGATCAACTCGCGTTGCTCGGCGTGAAGAACGGCTGGGCGGGCGTGATCGTCTATGGCTGCATCCGCGATTCGAAGGCGATCGGCGGCATGGACCTCGGGGTGTTCGCGCTCGGCACGCATCCGCAGAAAAGCATCAAGAAAGGTGCCGGGGACAAGGACCTGCCCGTGACCTTCGGCGGCGTCACCTTCGCTCCCGGACAGTTCGTCTACGCCGACGAGGACGGCGTCGTCGTTTCCGAATCGGCCCTGCTCTGACCACCACGGGGCCGGCGGCGCCCGCGGCCCCTTTTCGTGCCCCCCGCCACACTTCCCGCCGTGGCGCGCGGGCTCCCGCCCCCCTGATCCGAGCCGGGCCCGGATACCCCCCTGCGACGGGCCGGCCGTCCCTTGCCGAGCGCACCACGTCCGCGCCCACATCCGCGGGCGATTTTGCGCGCCGCAGCAGCATTTCATTTCACAACGCCAAGCGCGATCTCACGATACGAAAACTTCGGCGCAAGTAGTTGATTTGTTTGCACCAAATAATTTCTTATATCTTATATAAGACTTATTGCTGCAGAGCGAGATCGTCCCTATACTTTTTTCCACACGAGGCCGCTCCGGCGGACCCCGTACCGGCGAGCGCCACCCGGCCGAAACAAGCACCGGGGCGAGCAGCCGAGTTGAAACCCTGTAAACCATCAGTCGAGAAGGAATTGTCATGACCCTGACCCGCGAACAGCAAATCGCCGCCCTCGAAAAAGACTGGGCCGAGAATCCCCGTTGGAAAGGCATCAAGCGCGGCTACGCCGCTGCCGATGTCGTCCGCCTGCGCGGCTCCCTGCCCATCGAGCACACCCTGGCCAAGCGCGGCGCCGAGAAGCTGTGGGAAAAGGTCAATGGCGGCGCGAAGAAGGGCTATGTGAACGCCTTCGGCGCGATCACCGCCGGCCAGGCGATGCAGCAGGCCAAGGCCGGCCTCGAGGCCGTGTATCTGTCGGGCTGGCAGGTCGCCGCCGACGGCAACACTTCCGAGACCATGTACCCGGACCAGTCGCTGTACGCCTACGACTCGGTGCCGACGATGGTTCGCCGCATCAACAACACCTTCAAGCGTGCCGACGAGATCCAGTGGTCGCGCGGCGTCAATCCCGGCGACAAGGAATTCATCGACTACTTCCTGCCGATCGTCGCTGACGCGGAAGCCGGTTTCGGCGGCGTGCTGAACGCCTTCGAACTGATGAAGAACATGATCACCGCCGGCGCCGCCGGGGTGCACTTCGAAGACCAGCTGGCCGCCGTGAAGAAGTGCGGCCACATGGGCGGCAAGGTGCTCGTGCCGACGCAGGAAGCGATCGAGAAGCTGATCTCGGCCCGCTTCGCCTCCGACGTGATGGGCGTGTCGACGCTGATCCTGGCCCGTACCGACGCGGAAGCCGCGAACCTGATCACCTCGGACCATGACGCCAACGACAAGCCCTTCCTGACCGGCGAGCGCACGCAGGAAGGCTTCTACCGCGTCCGTAACGGCCTCGAGCAGGCGATCAGCCGCGGTGTCGCCTACGCGCCGTACGCCGATCTGGTGTGGTGCGAGACCGGCACGCCGGACCTCGGCTTCGCCCGTGAATTCGCGCAGGCCGTGCTCGCCGCCTGCCCGGGCAAGCTGCTGTCGTACAACTGCTCGCCGTCCTTCAACTGGAAGAAGAACCTCGACGACAAGACCATCGCCAAGTTCCAGGACGAGCTGTCGGCGCTGGGCTACAAGTACCAGTTCATCACGCTGGCCGGCATCCACGTCAATTGGTTCAACACCTTCCAGTTCGCGCACGCTTACGCTCGCGGCGAAGGCATGAAGCACTACGTCGAGATGGTCCAGGAGAAGGAATTCGCCGCTCGCGAGCAGGGCTACACCTTCGTGTCGCACCAGCAGGAAGTCGGCGCCGGCTACTTCGACGACGTGACCACCGTGATCCAGGGCGGTTCGTCCTCGGTCAAGGCGCTGACCGGTTCGACCGAAGAAGAGCAGTTCCACTGATAAAAGGGGCTAGGCGGGTCGACATCTGACCCGCCACAGCGGGAAGCCGCGCTCACAAGGCGCGGCTTTTTTCATTGGGCTCGCACCGGCTCAGTTCGTACCCGCTCCGCCCGGTGCCGTCCCCGGTGCCATTCCCGGCCCGGGCCCCATCCGTC